>JAKSIW010000001.1 GCA_024398555.1 Bacteroidaceae bacterium
GGAGGATCCTGAGTTTGACACTTGGTGCGACAGCGTGATTGCCGCGCTTGAAGATACAAAGAAACTGTTTTAATCACAGAGAGACAGGTGGAAATTACAGAAACAACTGCATTGGTACGTCTCGGCATTAGTCTGGTGCTTGGACTGAGCATCGGACTGGAGAGGGAACGGCATAAGCATCAGGCTGGCCTGAGGACATTCACGCTGGTGTGTCTGGGTTCTACGCTGGCTATGCTGCTCTCCATATACGTCTGTCAGCAGAACACCAACCTTCTGAACGGGGATCCGGGCCGGATAGCCGCCCAGGTTCTGACAGGCATTGGTTTCATAGGTGCGGGACTGATTATGAAGAATAATGACGGAATCAGCGGACTTACAACAGCCGCCACAGTGTTCGTGACAGCCATCATCGGTCTGGCCGTAGGGGCAGGAATGTTTTTGGTCAGCGCTGCTACGACTGTTGCCGTTCTGGTGGTTCTCATGCTGTCCAGCGTAAAGAAACTGGCAAATAAGCCACATCCTCATCCTTTGGAATCTGAAAACGAGGATGAGTGGCGTGACAATGTGGAATGAGTAACGGCCAGTTTGGTAAATCGGATTATTGATTATAACTTTGCATATAAGTTGTCGTGCAGATGATTCCAAACAATTATAAAAATTAATTAAAACTATGGCAAACAAGTATGCAGGTACCCAGACCGAGAAAAATCTGGAAGCGGCTTTCGCCGGAGAGTCGCAGGCTCGCAACAAGTACACTTATTTCGCATCAAAGGCAAAGAAGGAGGGTTTTGAGCAGATAGCAGCCATCTTCGAGGAGACTGCAAACAATGAGAAGGAGCATGCCAAACTCTGGTTCAAGGAACTGAACGGCATTGGAACAACGGCAGAGAACCTCGGCGCAGCCGCTGACGGTGAGAACTATGAGTGGACTGACATGTATGAGGGCTTTGCCAAGACTGCCGAAGCTGAGGGATTCCCTGAGCTTGCAGCCCGATTCCGTCTGGTTGCTGCTATTGAGAAGCGTCACGAGGAGCGTTACCGTGCCCTTCTGAAGAACATCGAGACAGCTCAGGTATTTGAGAAGTCAGAGGTGAAGGTATGGGAATGCCGCAACTGCGGTCATATTGTGGTAGGTACCAAGGCTCCGGAAGTATGTCCTACCTGTGCACATCCGAAGTCCTACTTCGAGATTCACAAGGAGAATTTCTAATCTCCGCTGCAGGTGGAAGCCTGCCGGACAAGGATTCTTCTATTTGGAGTTTTTGTAGCCTGTCTGTTGAAGACGGGCTACTATTTTTTCCTTCAGATCACCCTGAATGATGATTTCACCGTCCTTGACGGCGCCGCCGGTACCGCAGAAGGTCTTTAGCGCCCGTGCCAGTTCCTTCATGTCATCATCAGGGCCGGCAAACCCGCGTACAATAGTAACGGTCTTGCCTCCATGACCATGCCTCTCTACCGCTACGCGCAGTTTCTGCTGTGATGGCTGAAGCAGTTCCGCCTCCGGCTCGCCGTCGTTATCAAACTTGAAGTCAGGATTTGTGGAATACACCATGCCGAGACGGCTTTTCCAATCATTATCGTTCTTGCTCATTTTGGTCTTTCTTTTTCAACTGCGACAAATATAGCTGTTATTCCCGTTTCTTGTATCAGTGTATTTTGCAATGCGGAACACCGTACGGAATTATTGAATATGTTTGCAGGTTAATCCACTTTAGTCAGTTGGCAATATGAAAAGGAAATATTTTTTGGCAATTGTGCCAGTTGCTCTTTTTGCGGTGATTCCGCTGCTTACGACACTGCATCGCAGTTGCTTCCGGGGAACAGCTGTGGAACCATTGCCGGAAGTTCCGGAAGAGTCTGTTATGACAATGGGATCGGATGATGCCGGATATGTCATTACGCTGCTGTTCGATTACCAGTGCTCCCATTGCCGGACGCTGCATCAAATGCTTCCGAAGGTTGTGGAGATGAGTGGCGGTGACATAGCATTCAGACTTTGTCCTACTCCGCTCAGCACTCGCTGCAATCCATATATTCCGTTGGCAGACATGGATCCGTTCGAGGGATCATGCGAACTTGCCCGGACTGCACTGGCTGTCTGGTATTCCGCTCCGGAACGCTTTCCGGAGTTTGATGATTGGATGTTCTCGGGTCAGGATATGACAGGCTGGCATCCGCGTCCGGTGGCCGAGGCGCAGGCTTATGCCGGAGAACTGCTGGCAGCCAGTTCCCAAGACCTGACTGATGCTATGAACAATCCGATGATATCAGATGCCATTGCACTTCACACTGAACTGTTGGGACGTACGTCTGCAGGCAACGCTGGGGGTATCCCGCGTCTGATATTCGGGCAGAGGTGGCTTGTTCCCAAAGCCGATGATGCCGAATCCCTGCTCTCGGACATTGTGTCGCAGCTAATCGGAAAAGAGTGATTTTTTTAGTACTTTCGCATTGTCAATAGGATGTTGCGATGAAGATTATATGCGTTGGCTGGAATTATGCCGAGCACAATAAAGAACTGGGGTGTACGTTAAAGGAAGGGGAGGAACCTGTTGTTTTCTTCAAACCTGATTCCGCCTTCCTGAGGAACCGTCGGCCTTTTTTCCTGCCGGATTTTTCAGAACAGGTGGAATATGAGACTGAGCTGGTGTTCCGAATCGGAAGACTGGGCAAGAGCATAGGCGCAAGGTTTGCGGACAGATATATTGACGGCGTGACTGTCGGTATTGATTTCACTGCACGCGACATGCAGGCTGACTGCCGCAGAAAAGGTCTGCCATGGGGTATCTGCAAAGGTTTTGACGGATCGGCTGCAGTAGGGGACATGAAGCCTGTACCTGTGTCGGAAGGGGCGTTGGAGAATATCAGATTCCGTCTTGACATTGATGGGAAGACTGTCCAGAACGGCTTTTCAGGAGATATGATATTTCCAGTTAGGCGTCTGGTGGAATATGTGAGCAGGTTCTGTACACTCAAGACAGGCGATCTGCTGTTCACCGGTACTCCCAAAGGTGTCGGCCCTGTCAGGATAGGACAGCATCTCGAAGGTTATCTCGAAGATGAAAAGGTGCTGGACTTCCATATAAGATGATAGTTTGAAGAGGTTTCTGTACATATCGGCGATACTCGTGTGGCTGTCCGCAGGGATGGGCGCGCAGGGCTTTGTTGAGGTCCCGTGGGATGAGATCGGACGTGATTCCATCCTGCCTTTCTATGGAGTCCAGCAGACGCTTCCTTCTGATTATGACAGCTATTCGTATGATGCCTGCATTGAGTTTCCTGAATTTGTACCTGCAAGCAGGGAGGAAATCGGGCGATGGAATCTGGAAGAATATGCCGGAATGCTGGGTGAATGGCCCGAATTGTCAGTGACAGCGAACTCCAGCCGCGGTGCAGGCCTGCTGGATATCGGATTGGTTCCTATTGTGGAGCGGGAAGGCAGATTCTATAGGATAAATACATTCAAACTCGTAGTTACCCGTAAAAGAACTGCAGTTCGGGCTGCCGGAAACAGTGGGGCTGCATCAGCCTATGCAGCATCATCCGTACTCGGCGATGGCCGATGGTATAAGATTCGAGTTTCACAGTCCGGCATTCATAAGCTTACACGCAAAGCTTTGGCTTCGATGGGGTTCAAGGATCCTTCCAAGGTGAGGATATACGGATACGGAGGCGCTCTCCTGCCTGAGACAGGATTGGAGAACATGACGGACGACCTTCCTGAACTGCCGGCCATGCACACAAGCGACGGCATACTGTTCTATGCAAAGGGACCTCTCTCGTGGAGTATGCGTATGGACGGAAGCTACAGGCATACCTGGAATACTTTTTCTGAATACGGGTATTATTTCCTGACCTCGGATGACTCCGTTATGCCGACGGCTATCCCGGAACTGCAGCCTGAGTCAGGTACTTTTACCACCGTTACGGAAGGACCTGACTATGCTCTGTACGAGAAGGATGCTTTCAGCTGGTTTGAGTCAGGCCGCAGTTTCTATGATTCCTACGATTTTCTGAACGGCTCCTCCGTTTCGTATTCTTTCAGTCTGGATGGAGTGACCGCCGGTAAAGCTACTGTTGATGTATCATTCTCTTCTTCCGGAACGGCTTCCTCCACGCTGGAAGTCTATGTCAATGACACGAAGGCAGGTTCGTTTCTGCTTCCTGTCAAGGCTTCCACAGATCGGGCCACTGTTGCATCGGGCTCCTTCGTTTATACGGGGAGCCTTTCCGGTAATGACAGAATACGTCTTCATCATGTTCAGTCTGCCGGCGTATCAGGAAGACTGGACTACATAAGACTGAACTTTCAGCGTACGCTTGAACTTCGGGGAACTGACACGAACTTCCGTACAGGACGTTCTGCCGGGCGGTTCAGTTTCAGAATCAAGTCTGCCCATGATGCGGTCGTATGGAATGTCGGCAGTCGTGGTGTCTGCATTGTACCGTCATCCATGCAGGACGGCTATTGCGTGACTTCACCTGTGACAAGCACCGCTCAGGACGAGTATGTGGTATTTGATCCGGCCGCTACATTCCCGGCTCCTGAACCTGTCGGTGTTGTCGCCAATCAGAACCTGCATGCCATTCCCGGTGCGGATATGATTATTATCGTACCATCGTCCGGCGTAATCGCATCGCAGGCGGAACGTCTGGCGGAGGCACACAGGGAGCATGACGGACTGGATGTGGCGGTAGTACGGGCAGAGGAAATATACAACGAGTTCTCCTCCGGAACACCGGATGCCACAGCATATCGCAGATTTGTCAAGATGCTGTATGACAGGGCAGCCAAGGACAGGAAACCACGATATCTGCTGCTTTTCGGAGGTGGAACATGGGATAACCGCATGATAACTCCTGCATGGCACGGTGCAAACTCTGATGACTATCTGCTCTGTTATGAGTCAGATAACAGCATAAGTGAGACAAAGTCGTATGTAGCCGATGACTATTTCGGACTTCTCGAAAACGGTAAGGGAGGCAATATCCTTACTGAAAAGATTGACATTGGAATAGGCCGCTTCCCGGTGACTACTCAGAATGATGCCAAAGTGATGGTGGACAAGGTTATCAGATACATGGAGAATGAAAATGCCGGAGAATGGCAGAATTCAGTGCTGATACTGGGAGATGACGGTGATGCTAACATCCACATGGAACAGGCTGATGAACTGGCGTGCCGCATAGCCTCCGCCAATCCTGCTCTCAATATCAAAAAGATATACTGGGATGCCTATAAGATGGAGGTGTCATCCTCCGGAAACAGCTATCCGTCTGTACGTCAGGAGATACTCAGCCATCTGGAGAAAGGCGCTCTTCTGGTTAACTATACCGGACATGGCAGTCCTGAGGTGCTGTCACATGAGCTGGTGCTCAACAATACGGATTTTCTGACCATGAAATCCACAAGGCTTCCGTTATGGGTCACGGCATCCTGTGACATATCACCGTTTGATGCTGCATATGAGTCCATAGGCGTGAATGCACTCCTGAATCCGGATGGCGGTGCGCTTGCCATGTTCTCGACGGCACGTACCGTATTCTCTGCGCAGAATCAGAAAATCAATATGCTGTTTGATGACTTTGCCCTGGATGGAGTCAGCAGTATCGGTGATGCCGTGCGTGAGGCAAAGGTCAGACTTGTGACCCCATCCTCCCCTCTGGTTGACTATTCTGAGAACAAACTGCATTACATACTTCTCGGAGATCCGGCTCTTCATCTGGCCGTGCCGAAGGATAGAGTGGTGGTGGATTGCGTTCAATCCGATTCCACTGCAGGGAGTATGCCTGTAGCACGCGCCGGTTCCAAAGTGACGGTGTCAGGACATATTGAAAATGGTGCCGGAGTGGCAGACGGATTCAATGGTGTCATTTCTCCGTCTGTGTTCGACAGCGAACGTCATATTGTCACTGGAAACAATGCCGGGGCGGCAGATGAGCCGTTCGAGTACGATGATTATGACAGACTTCTCTATTCGGGAAGTGATTCAGTGAGATCCGGACAGTTCTCGTTTACGTTCCCGGTACCGAAGGATATCAATTACTCCAATGAACGCGGACGCATTGTCCTGTTCGCCCTCTCGGATGCAGGTATCTCGGCCCACGGATGCAGTGACGGCTTTCTGGTAGGAGGTACATCGTCCTATCTGTCAGCGGATTCCCTGGGTCCTGACATCTCGCTGTATCTGAACACTCCCGGTTTCCAGTACTGGGACAAGGTCAATTCTGCCCCCTGTCTGGTGGCAGAGATAAGTGACGGTGACGGGATAAATTCCTTCGGCAATGGTATCGGACATGATATCCTGCTGGTTGTGGACAATGATCCTGCATATACGTTCGTCCTCAACGGATACTATTCCTCCGTGGGCGGCGATTATCGCAGGGGCAGGGTAGTGTACAACATCCCGTCGCTGCCGGAAGGACGTCACACACTGATGCTCAGAGCCTGGGATGTGCTGAACAACTCATCTGTGGCTTATTTGGGATTCGAGGTCGTGAACGGACTTTCTCCCCAGATGCTTTCTGTAGATCTTACAGACAATCCTGTACGTGAGAGGACTTCCTTTGTCATTACGCATAACAGGCCCGGAAGCGTGGCTTCCGTTACGATAGAGGTGGCGGATACAGGCGGAAGAGTCCTGCTGCGTGACTCCTACACGGACTACTCCGCATCATCTGTGTCCATGAGGGATTGGAATATCTGCGGAGACAGCGGCCAGAGGCTGCAGCGTGGCCTTTATATTTACAAAGTGACGCTTGAGGATACCGATGGGGCGGCAGCGACTGCCACCGGCAAGTTCGTCGTCCTGTAGTCTGTGAAATGGTGCTAAATGTGAGTGACGACACAATAAATCATAATTCTGAGTGTTTATTATTTACTATGAGGAAACTGACAATTGCTATACTGATGTCTCTCGCCGTCCATATGGTATCGGCACAGAAGGATATGTTCAATCCTGTCTATACCGGTGTGACATCACTTTCCATTGCTCCGGACTCAAGAGCAGGTGCCATGGGTGACGTAGGCTGTGCCACTGACCCATATTATGACATCAACAACCAGTTTTGGAATCCGGCCAAATATCCGTATACCAAAAGCTCTGCCGGAGTCTCCCTGTGCTACACTCCGTGGCTGCGCAAACTCGTGTCGGACATTGACCTGGCATACCTGACAGGCTATGGCAAGATTGATGACTATTCGGCTGTGAGCGGCTCGCTGACTTATTTCTCTCTGGGTGAGGTCATTGCTGACACATATACTATCAAACCGTACGAACTGGCCTTGGACTTTGCATACTCCAGAATGCTTTCGGACGTATTCTCCGCAGCTGTAGCTCTCCGTTTCATATATTCCGATCTGCAATATGACTATGCGGATGATGTTACTCCCGGCAAGTCTTTTGCCGCCGATATTGCCATGTACTACAACAACTACGTCGGAATAGGCCGCAGGGACTGTATGCTCGGACTGGGTATGAATATCTCAAACATCGGTAGCAAGATATCGTATGATGGCGGTCAGACCAACCAGTTCATACCGACCAATCTCAGATTGGGTGCATCGCTGCTTGTTCCGATTGATGAGTACAATGCCTTCTCCATCAATGCGGATGCCAATAAGCTGCTGGTCCCGACGAAGCCTACCTATTCCCAGTTCATGGAGGAGGAACATCCGGGGGAGACGGATGACAAGTACAGTTATGCCTCTGAGTATGCCACATGGGTAGAGTCAACCGGATACAATGACATATCTCCGATTTCAGGAATATTCAAGTCGTTCCACGATGCTCCCGGCGGATTCGAGGAGGAGATGCGCGAGATATACTGGGGACTGGGCGTTGAGTACATCTACAATGATCAGTTCACACTTCGCGCCGGCTATCATTATGAGGATGAATATAAGGGAAACAGAAAGTACTTTACCGTTGGAGCCGGCTTCAGGATGAATGTCTTCGCGCTTGACGCAGCTTATCTTGTATCCACTTCACAGAGTAATCCTCTGGATCAGACAATACGCTTCTCCCTGTCATTCGACATGGATGGCATCAGAACAATGTTTGGAAGATAATGATTCGCGTAGGTTTCGGATATGACGTACATCAGTTCGCTGAGAATCGTGAACTGTGGGTTGGAGGAGTGAAGCTCGAGTATACATTGGGACTTCTCGGCCACTCTGATGCGGACGTGCTGATTCATGCTATCTGCGATGCTCTGCTCGGAGCTGCCAATCTGAGAGATATCGGTTATCACTTTCCCGACAAGGATCCGAAGTACAAGGGCATTGACAGCCGGATACTGCTTCGGGAGTGCACGCGTCTCCTTGATGAAAAGGGCTACAGGATAGGAAATATCGATGCTACGGTATGCGCTGAACAGCCAAAGCTCAATCCGCATATTCCACAGATGCAGAACGTTCTGGCTGAATGTATGGGCATTGATGCGGATGCTGTGTCCATCAAGGCTACCACTACTGAGAAACTGGGATTTACGGGGCGCGGTGAAGGAATGTCAGCGTATGCCGTCTGTCTGATAGAGTCCAAGTGAACTGAGTATACAGTCCGGCACCATCCCCTCTACTGGCTTCCCTTGAGAAAGTCTTTCCCTGATTTGTGTGGAACTGACATCCCATAGCGGGCAATCCAGAATATGCACGTCTGCCCCAGTGCTGTTCTCTATGGAGTATCCGCTTCTCGGATAGACTATTATGCTGTAATTGTCGAGTATGAACCTGCTGTCGTACCAGTTGGCGAACTTCTCCCAGTTGTCAGCCCCTATCACCAGTATGAAATCCCTGTTAGGAAATGCCTCGGAGAGCGCACGCAGTGTATTGGCTGTGTAGGATGGCTTGGGCAGGTTGAACTCGAAATCTGACGCTGTGATTCCATCCATATCATGCGTCGCCAGACGGGCAAGATTCAGCCGATAGTCATCATCTGTCAGTTTCTGATCCCTTTTCCATGGATTCATCGGTGTGACCATCAGCCACAGTCCGTCAGCCAGTCCTGCATCAAGAACGGACCTGGCAACAGCCAGATGGCCGTTGTGTATGGGATTGAAAGTGCCTCCGAAGATGGCTGTACGGATTCTGTCAGGCATTGAGGAATTCTGTAACTATTCTGTACGCCTCTTTCTTGGCCGTATTCATGTCATCGTTGACGATAACCGTGTCGAAGCGGGGCGAATAGGCGATTTCCTGATCTGCCTTTGCCAGACGCTTCCCGATGGTCTCCTGAGAGTCGGTAGCCCGTGCTTCCAGTCTCCGGCGGAGTTCTTCCACCGATGGAGGCATTATGAATATTGAAAGTGCCTTTTCACCGAAGTATTTCTTGATGTTGCAGCCTCCGGCGACATCGACGTCAAACACTACATTGTAACCTTCATCCAGTTTTGACTCTATCTGTTCCTTGAGTGTGCCGTAGAAGCATCCGCTGTACACTTCCTCGTATTCAAGGAACTCTCCGGCGGCTATTTTCCTGCGGAAATCATCTTCTGAAAGAAAGAAATACTCCACTCCGTCACGTTCGCTGCCACGCGGCTTGCGGCTGGTTGCGGATATGGAGAAAACCATTCTGAGCTCAGGATGCTCCAGCAACGAATTGACAATAGTCGATTTGCCGGCACCCGACGGAGCTGAAAAAATAAGACATTTGCCTCTCATGCCGTTTCTTACATTACGTTCAACACCTGTTCCTTGATCTGCTCCAGCTCATCCTTCATGCGGACAACGATATTCTGCATTTCGGCCTGATTGCTCTTGCTGCCGAGCGTGTTTATTTCGCGTCCCATTTCCTGGGCGATGAACCCCAGCTTCTTTCCCTGACCATGGTCGTTTTCCAGCGTTTCGAGGAAATAGTCCAGGTGGTTGGACAGACGCTGCTTCTCCTCGTTGATGTCCAGCTTCTCAATATAGTAGATGAGCTCCTGCTCGAAGCGGTTCTTGTCGTATTCGGTGCCGATATTGCTTTCCAACGATTCTCGGATGCGCTTTTTTATGTCTTCGACACGGTTCTTCTCGAAAGGTCCGACGGATGCCAGAAGTTCACGGATGTTGCTTATCTTCTCCCGGAACTTGGCCTCCAATGCCTTGCCTTCCTGGGTACGGAAGTCCATCAGACGGCGGATGGCATCTTCTACTGCCTTGCCTGCTGCAGTCCATGCATCGTCTGTCAGCTGCTCCTGAGGAGCTTGTGATATAACGTCAGGCAGGCGCAGAACAGTCTGGAACCAGTCGGACGGCAGGTCAATGTGCTGTCTGTCGGCGATGCTGCGGATCTGCGAAATGTAGCCTGACAGGATATCTTCATTGATTGACTGCGACGCTGTTCCGGCATTTTCCTCTATCGTCAGGGAAAAGTCGCATTTGCCACGCTCAAGACTGGCTGTGATGAGGGAACGGATTTCAAGTTCCTTCTCCCGGAACAGGGGTGCAATCCGCGTGGATATGTCCATCGACTTGCTGTTCAGCGATTTTATTTCTGCGGTGAATGTGCGGTTTCCGAATTTGACCGGGCACTTGCCGTATCCTGTCATTGACTGTATCATGATCACTCGTGTTTATGCGATACAAAAATACGGTTTTTCAGGAATTATTGATTACTTTTGTAGGTTAAGAAGATAATACTGAGGTCGGATGAGCTGCATTCTGCACATTGAGTCTGCCGCTGAGGGATGTTCGGTGGCTGTTAGCGAGGAGGGTGAACTGCTCTTCTTCAAGGAGGATCATGCCGAACGTAACAATGCCGTTACACTGGGCGTCTTCGTGGATGAAGCCATGTCGCTCATTGACAGTCGCGGACTGGAGATGACGGCGGTTTCCGTCAGCGAAGGACCAGGTTCTTATACAGGGTTGAGGATTGGCGTTTCAATGGCGAAGGGCATCTGTTATGCGCGTGGGGCGAAGCTGATAGCCGTGCCTACTCTCAAACTTCTCTGCGTACCTCTTCTGCTTGGCGATGAACTGCCGGAAGATGCGCTGCTGTGTCCTATGATAGATGCCAGACGTATGGAAGTCTATTCGGCCGTTTACGACCGTGCCTTGTCTGAAGTGCGCGGGACGAGGGCGGATATTGTGGATGCCGCAACTTACTGCGGATATCTGGACGCGCATCCGGTTTATTTTCTCGGAAACGGTTCCCAGAAGTGCAGCACGATAATAAATCATCCGAATGCCCATTTCGTTCCGGACTGCAGACCGTTGGCAAAGTGGAGCTTCCCGATTGCAGAGAAGGCATTGCTTGAGGGAAAGACAGAGGATGTCGCCTACTTTGAACCGTTCTACCTGAAGGATTTTATAGCTTTGAAACCGAAAAAACTTATCTGATGGAATACAATACACAACGCGAGCGTCTGCCGATGCCTGAGTACGGCCGTTCAGTACAGGAAATGGTTGACTATGCGGTCAGCATAGAGGATCGTGCCGAGCGTCAGCACTGTGCTGAGACCATTGTGAATATTATGTGGGGGATGTTCCCTTCACTTCGTGATGTGAAGGATTTTCAGGCCAAGCTGTGGGACCACCTGGCATATATGTCGGGGTACAGGCTGGATGTTGACTATCCGTATGAGGTGACTCATCTGGACATGTCGAAGCAGACTCCTGAACATATCGGCTATAACAATGGCGAGATACGGTTCCGCCATTATGGCAGAATCATTCCGGAACTGATTGGAAAGGCGTGCGAGATGCCTGACGGACCGGAACGCCAGATGCTGGTGAGACTGATTGCTGTCCAGATGAAGAAGGACCTGATGACCTGGAACAGGGAGATGAACGATGACAGCCGCATCGTGGAGGATCTCCGCTATTTCTCCAAAGGGGTGCTTGACATTGACCCTGCCCTTCTCAATATGAACGTGCAGCAGAACATGAATGCACCGGCTCAGGGGCAGCGCGGTCAGCAGCGTCCGTTCCAGCGTAGGAAAAACCGGAAAAGATTCTGAAATATGGCATCATTCATCATCGAGGGAGGACACAGGCTGAACGGCACTATTGTACCGCAGGGCGCCAAGAATGAGGTGCTGCAGATACTCTGTGCAGTGCTTCTGACATCGGAAGAGGTAATAGTCAGGAATGTGCCGGATATCCTCGATGTGGCCAATCTTATTGATTTGCTTTCATTTCTTGGAGTGAAGTCCAAAAGACTCGCTCCGGGGGAGTGGTCCTTTACCGCTTCGGACATAAACATGGACTTTGCTCTCAGCAGCGGGATGGTGAGGAAGAGCGCCGGACTGAGAGGTTCCGTTATGCTGCTGGGACCGCTGCTTGCCAGAACTGGCAGAACGGTTGTCAGCAAGCCTGGCGGAGACAAGATAGGCAGACGGCGTGTGGATACCCACATAAACGGGCTCAAGGCCCTTGGCGCAAAGTTCACGCTCAATGAGGAGATGGGCTGCTACGAGTTGTGGGCTGACAAGCTCAAAGGCTGTTACATGCTTCTGGATGAAGCTTCAGTGACGGGTACGGCAAATATAGTAATGGCCGCAGTTCTGGCTGAGGGCGTTACAACAATCTACAATGCAGCCTGCGAACCGTATGTACAGCAGCTGTGCAGGATGCTTAACCGCATGGGTGCACAAATCAGCGGCGTTGGCAGCAACCTGCTTACAATCACCGGCGTTTCCAGCCTTCACGGGACGACGCATACCATACTGCCGGACATGATTGAGGTGGGAAGTTTCATCGGGATGGCTGCAATGACCGCCAGTGAACTGACCATCAAGGGGGTGTCATACGGGAATCTCGGAATCATTCCGGACAGTTTCCGCCGTCTGGGCATACAGGTGATACAGAAGGGTGACGATATTCTCGTTCCGGCGCAGGAGCATTACGAGATAGATTCATTCATAGACGGGTCGATAATGACTCTGGCGGATGCTCCGTGGCCCGGTCTTACACCGGATCTTCTGAGTGTACTGCTCGTTACGGCCACGCAGGCCAAGGGGAGCGTACTCATTCATCAGAAGATGTTCGAGAGCCGTCTGTTCTTTGTGGATAATCTGATTGATATGGGGGCACAGGTGATTCTGTGCGATCCTCACCGTGTTGTGGTAATAGGTCATGACCGTCGTTTCATGCTTCATGCCAGACGGATGTCCTCTCCGGATATCCGTGCCGGAATAGCAATGCTGATTGCAGCTATGAGCGCAGAGGGGGTCAGCCGTATTGACAACATCGGCCAGATAGACCGCGGCTATCAGAATATTGACAGCCGTCTTGTAAGTCTGGGTGCAAACATAACGCGTGTCGAGTGATGATAGGCAGGGACGAAGTGACGGCATGTGGCAGCATCCTGCGTTCTCACGGAGTGGATGGTGAGGTGGTTGTGCCGGTATCAGCCGATTTCCTGGAATCCACAGGGATGCCGCATCTTGTCATTGACATGGATGGAATACTGGTCCCTTATTTTATCGAGTCATTCCGCCCCAAGAGCCAGTCGTTGTCGCTTGTAAAGTTTGAGGATATAGATTCACTCGAACAGGCGGATGTTCTGCGTGGCAGGAAACTGTGGATGATGAAGAAGTATATCGGGTGCGATGAGGATGAGTTCTCGGCGGAAATGTTCATCGGACTGCGTGCTGAGGATTTGCACGCGGGATATCTGGGTGTGGTGGATGCTGTGGATGATTCGACAGCCAATATCCTGTTCCGCGTTCGTGACGGAGAGCGGGAACGTATATTGCCGGCATCTGCGCAACTGATTGAGAGCGTGGACATGAAGAAAGGTGTGATTGTATTTGATCTTCCTGAAGGTCTTGCTGATATGTAGCCTATGTGGAGTCTGGAACGGAAACGCAGGAAAGTGGGCCGCCCGAACTTATGGCAGTGGCTTACCCAGAAGTTCAAGCTGGAAATCTATAAGGAGGATGAACTTCGTGACGTGGTGACCAGATCGGTGACGCGTCTGGACGGATTTGTACTGTTTCTGGTGCTTGTGGCTGTTGTCTCCGTACTGGCTGTCATGGTGTATCGGAATTCTCCGAGCCAGCGCAGACAGGCCGACAGGGACTATCTGCTGCATCAGCAGATGGTGTCGGATGTGCTGCGTATCGATTCCATCAATGAAATCGTATCGATGCGGGATAACTACATCCGTGGAATACAGGATATCCTGTTGGGTAGGATCAATGCTGATTCTGTCCGTTCAATCGATTCCGTATCAGTCGTTGATCCGAACCTTCAGATAGAGCCATCTGACATTGAAAAGGAGTTTGTATCCAGATATGAGGAGCAGGAGAAGTACAATGTGACATCCCAGCCCCCGGTTGCCAGTGAGGTACAGACCCGCAATCTGTTCCGTCCGACCAGAGGTACAATCTCCGGGCCGTTTGATGCCCAAAACCGCCATTATGGAGTGGATATCGCTGCAAATCCCAATGAGAGCGTGATCTCCGTTATGGACGGTACGGTTATTACGAGCAATTACACTGCAGAATATGGCTTCCAGATATGCATACACCATCCGGGTGATATGGTGTCTGTCTATCGCTACTGTAACTCTCTATTGAAGAAGGAGGGCGACAAGGTAAAGGGCGGAGACGTGATTGCACTTGTTGGTAATACGCAGGCAGGACAGGCAAGTTCACATCTGCATTTTGAATTATGGTATGAGGGGCAGCCTGTTGACCCTGCAAAATATATAGTTTTCTAGTGAAAAAACAGATTGCAATACTGGGTTCTACCGGTTCCATCGGTAGCCAGGCTCTGGATGTCGTAGCGGCCAATCCGGACTTGTATGAGGTGTATGCACTGACAGCCAACAACAGCGTTGGAAAGCTCATCTCCCAGGCCCGACGTTTCATGCCGGAGGCTGTGGTGATAGCCAACGAAGCTCACTACGTCACTGTGCGTGATGCTCTCGCTGATCTCCCTGTCAAGGTCTATGCCGGTGCTGACGCTTTGTGCCAGGTCGTTACGGCCGGTCCTATTGACATTGTACTTGCTTCGATGGTCGGTTTCGCAGGACTTCGCCCGACAATTGAGGCAATAAAGGCGGGAAAAACAATTGCTCTGGCCAATAAGGAAACTCTGGTAGTGGCCGGAGAACTCGTGACAGCTCTGGCAAATCAGTACAGGGTGCCGGTACTTCCTGTCGATTCCGAACATTCGGCCATCTTCCAGTGTCTGCACGGCGAGATGGAGAATGAGGTGGAGAAGATTATCCTGACAGCTTCAGGCGGACCTTTCCGCAAGATGACCATACAGCAGCTTGCTACTGTTACCAAGGAACAGGCGCTCAAGCATCCGAACTGGGATATGGGAGCCAAGATAACTATAGATTCGGCATCCATGATGAACAAGGGCTTCGAAGTGATTGAAGCCAAATGGCTGTTCGGCGTGTCTTATGACAGAATTCAGGTTGTGGTTCATCCGCAGTCCGTGATTCACTCCATGGTTCAGTATTCGGATGGAGCTGTCAAGGCTCAGCTCGGAGCTCCGGACATGCATCTTCCGATCCAGTATGCCCTGTCATATCCGACACGTCTCAGGTCTGATTTCCCGCGCGTGGACTTCACAAAGATTGGAAGTCTGACTTTCGAGGAACCGGATATGGAAAGATTCCGCAATCTGGCGCTTGCCTATCGGGCACTCCAGGCCGGAGGCAGTATGCCGTGCGTGCTGAACGCCGCAAACGAGGTGTGCGTCGCGGCTTTCCTTCATGACAGGATAGGTTTCCTTCAGATGAGCGATGTCATCGGGCGTACCATGGACATGGTTCCGTTTGAGAAGACTCCGTCACTGGACGATTATATCCGCATTGATGCTGAATCACGCAAGGTAGCATCATCACTATTGTAAAACATTTAATTGATTCGATATGTCCCCGTTCTGGATTCGACTGCTTCAGCTGATACTCTCCCTCACTATCCTTGTGGTGTTCCATGAGTTCGGTCATTTCCTGTTCTCCCGCATCTTCGGAGTAAGGGTGGAGAAGTTCTATGCCTTCTTCAATCCCAATTTCTCTCTCTTCCGCATCAAGAGGGTGAATGGCAGGCTGCGCTGCCGCTTCTTTGCTCCAAATGTGCCTGAAAGTTATGAGGAAGAAAAGCGCTTCAACTATGAGGGCAAGGAAGAAGTGGTCTACAAACCGGTTGATCTGGATTCGCTGCCGGAGGATGATTGGAGACGCAATCCTGAAAATACGGAATTCGGTATCGGATGGGTACCGTTCGGAGGCTACTGCAAGATAGCAGGTATGATTGACGAGTCGATGGACGTAGCTTCGATGCAGCAGGAACCGAAGCCATGGGAGTTTCGTACGAAGCCGGCCTGGCAGAGACTCCTGATAATGGTGGGAGGTGTTCTGTTCAATCTTGTACAGGCCTTCTTCATTTACTCGATGGTTCTGCTCAAATGGGGCGACAGCTATATCCCTGTGGATTCTCCTAAATACGGCTATGAGTTCAACGGACAGGCACAGGAGATAGGTTTCCGCAATGGCGATATTATCGTTTCTACCGATGGAAAGAAGGCCGTTTCATACGATGCCGACCTGTATCGTGACATAGCCAAGGCCTCAGAAGTGACAGTGCTTCGTGAAGGTAGGGAGATTACCCTTACAATGCCGGAGGAACTGTCTCTGTTCGATTTCACCCGTGAGATTCCGTTCATTTCTGTACTCAGTCCGATGACGGTGGACAGTGTTACTGCCGATGGCGGAGCATTCGCAGCAGGTATGGCAGCCGGTGACACAATTCTGACTGTGAACGGAATGCCTGCCAATACTTGGATCAGTTTCAGACAGGCATTGTCTGCTGTAGCCGCGGATGAAATGGCATCCCATGCTCTGGATATTGTCATTTCCAGACCAGGGGAGGGACGGGATACGCTTTCTGTGATTTCGGATGCGGAATTCCGTATTGGAATCGTTCATTTCACCGATGAATACTCATACAAGGAACTTGAGTATAATTTCTGGCAGTCAATACCTGCAGGCATCAGTTACGGATGGAAGACGCTGGCTACTTATGTAAGTGATTTCAGGTATGTGTTCACCAAGGAGGGTGCCAAGTCAGTAGGTGGATTCGGTACGATAGGAAGCATCTTCCCTGCTAAGTGGAACTGGCATGCCTTCTGGCTGATGACAGCTTTCCTGGCAGTGATTCTCGCATTCATGAACATACTTCCGATTCCGGCATTGGACGGCGGATATGTGCTGTTCCTGATAGTTGAGGTGCTGTCCGGCCGCAAGCCTGGTGACAAGTTCCTGGAACGTGCGAACACGGTGGGAATAGTGCTGCTGCTGGCTCTGCTTGTCTTTGCTAACCTCAATGATATTCTGAGGCTCTTTCACGTGATGTGATTCACCGGGAGACCGGTTTCAGCCCGTTCTTTTCAGCTTCCTGAATAAGGAAACCGACTGCCGCCTCACGCTCATTTGGGATTATTCCGTCAAGAATCGCATCCTTGATGGCATTCTTCAACTGTCCGACGATGGCTGTTGGGGGAAGATTGAACATCTCCATTATCTCATTGCCGTCCACCGGAGGCTGAAAATTGCGTATGCGGTCACGCTCCTCCAGATCCTTCAGCTTCTGGCGCACAATTTGAAAATTCTCCAGCAGACGCTGCTTCTTCATCTCGTTTCTGGATGTTATGTCTGACTCACAGAGCAGCATGAGGTCGTCTATGTCATCTCCGGCATCGAACAGCAGACGCCGTACTGCAGAGTCGGTGACGATATCATCCACAATATTGATGGGGCGCATATGCAGTTCAACCATCTTCTGGACATACTTCATCTTTTCGTTCTGCGGAAGTTTCATATTCCTGAATATGGTCGGAATCATGTGACTGCCTGCAAGATTG
This sequence comes from Bacteroidaceae bacterium, assembly GCA_024398555.1. Taxonomy (GTDB): domain Bacteria; phylum Bacteroidota; class Bacteroidia; order Bacteroidales; family Bacteroidaceae; genus Colenecus. The sequence goes on from JAKSIW010000001.1 coordinate 17,813, forward strand.
TGGTTATAGAAGGTCCATCCGTGCGAGGCATCCCATTTCTTTGTCCTCGGCTTCCCGATGTCATGAAGCAGTGCGGCCCAGCGAAGCCACAGATTGTCAGATCTTCGTGCCACATTGTCAAGTACAGTCAGACTGTGCAGGAATACATCCTTGTGCCCCTTTCCGTTGACTGTCTCAACGCCCTCGAGCGATGCCAGCTCCGGAAATATCAGAGGCAGAAGCCCGCAACGGTCCAGATCGATGAAACCCTTGGAGGGAATGGGCGACATGATGATCTTGTTCAGTTCGTCGGCGATGCGTTCCCTGGTGATTATGCTGATTCTGTCACGGTTGCGCTCCAGCGAGGAGAAGGTCTCATCTTCGATATAGAAGTTCAGCTGGGTTGCAAAACGTATGCAGCGCATCATGCGAAGCGGGTCGTCGCTGAAAGTGATGTCCGGGTCGAGTGGGGTGCGGATAATTCTGTCCTGCAGGTCATAGATGCCGTCAAACGGATCTACGAGTTCACCGAAACGTGCTCCGTTAAGGCAGATGGCCATTGCATTGATGGTAAAATCGCGACGGTTCTGATCGTCCTCCAGTGTACCGTCCTCTACTATAGGGTTGCGCGAATCGTGCCGGTATGACTCCTTTCTTGCGCCTACGAATTCCACTTCCAGACTGCCGCGGCGAACCTGGGCCGTTCCGAAAGTCCTGAACACGCTGACGCTGGTTCCCCGACCGAGAGCCTTGCCGAAAGCTTTTGCTATCTCAATGCCGCTTCCGACGACCACTACGTCAATGTCCTTGCCCGGCCTTTCCAGAAACAGATCTCTGACATAGCCGCCTACGACATAGCATTCCATGCCCAGCCGGTCTGCCGTTTCGGACAACAGACGGAATTCAGGCTTGTCAAGAAGCCCGGCCAGTTCCTCATCGCTGTATAGTTTCATAGTCAGGTCTGTACTTTGATATGGCAAAGTTACTCTAAACTCTTTGGGTAGGAAACAAAAACAAGTATCTTCGCGAAAAAATAGTGGAAAATGAAACGGATATTCATATTTGGAATACTGGTGTCGCTGATGACAGCCTGTGGAAGTGATGAGAACGGGAATGCCAGGAAATATCTGGTCTCAGCGCAGCAATGTTATGAACGTGGCGAATTTGCAGAGGCAAAGTCTCTGATAGACAGCGTCCGTATCGTATATCCTAAGGCTTTCGATGCTCGCCGTGAGGGAATAGACCTGCTCCAGAAGGTGGAGATAGCCGAGGCGGAGCGTACAATTGCGTATCATGACAGTGTCATCTCAGTCCTGAATGAACGTTTCGAGGAAGTGCGCAGAGGTTTCGTATATGAGAAGAATGAGGAATATCAGGATGCTGGCATATACTGCAAGGCATCCCAGACTGCAGACAGCAATATCGGACGAAACTACATCAGGGCGCAGGTTGATGAACAGGGTCGGCTGACACTGATTTCCAACTACAGCGGTTCTTCGTACATTCACCATCGTTCGCTGCACCTCTCCCTGGGTGACAATTACCTGGACACGCCGGTATCCGATGACTTCTATGAATTCAAGGACTTGGGATTATGTTATGAGCGATGCAATTTTGCCGATGGAAAGGACGGTGGAGCTGCGGCTTTCATTGCCATGAACAAAGACAGGAACATCGATGTGAAACTGATTGGTGACAGAACTGTATCGATGCAGATGAAAGCTTCAGACCGCAATGCCGTTGCGGAAGTCTATTCGCTGTCGCTTCTGCTGAAGTCCATCGCTGAGGCTACTGCCATGCGTGACGAGGCGAAACGTAAAATCCAGTTCGTGGAGGCCAATATTGCCCGAAAGGACTCCCTGCAGTAGGAATTATTGTCAGAGCAGGAGATTGCCGAGAATAATGGCAATGACTCCGAACGGGGCAATGTATCTGACAAGTATGTAAAAGGTCTTCTGCAACCACATGGCTGTCGATGAGTGACCGTGCGCGCCAAGTTCGTCCATGAAGTCCTCCTTTTTCATTATCCAGCCTGCAAAGCATAACATGAACAGACCTGAAAATGTCATCAGAACATTGGATGATGTCTTGTCAAAGAAATCGAAAAGGTTCAGCCCCAACAGCCTGACTTCGGCCAGAGGTCCCTGTGACAGGGAACAGAATATTCCGATGGTTCCGCAGATGGCAAAAGCCATCAGAACGGATACTGTTCTGCTCTTTCCGTATCTTTCAATGAAAAAAGCAGTGATTGATTCCATGAGTGATACGGAAGAGGTGATTGCAGCCAGCAGCAGCGAAAGGAAGAAGAGAATGGCTGCAATATTGCCAAACGGCATGGATGAAAATATTCCGGGCAGGGTGATGAATACAAGTCCGGGTCCGGCATTGACATCCGGAACGGTGCCGTTAATGCTGGCAATTGCAAAGATGGCCGGTATGATGGCGATTCCCGCAACAATGGCAAACATGGTGTCGAGAAATGCAGTGGCAATAGAAGATGTGGTGATGTCATCCTGACTTTTCACGTAGGAGCCGTATATCAGAATTGTTCCGCATCCGAGTCCTAACGAGAAGAAGGACTGTCCCAGAGCGGCAACAATGGTGCTTCCCGTGACCTTCCTGAAGTCAGGCACGAAAAGATATCTGATACCGTCCATAGCTCCCGGCAGTGTGACAGCGCGAATGGCAACGACGATGATGATTATGAATAGAATGACCATCATCACCTTGGAGAATTTCTCGATTCCCTGCTTGACTCCTCCAAGAATAATGTATGATGTGGCGCCGATGAATATCAGTGTGAAAATGACAGGAGACCATGCGGATGATACGAAGCTGTTGAACATGCCGGCGTAATCCGCTGCCGGTGACTGGAAGCGGAATGAGACAGCCAGTGTCAGATACTTGACGGCCCATCCGCCTACCACGCTATAGAATGACAGTACACATACTGCAGCCAGAACGCCGAAGGCGCCTATGAACTTGAGCTTGGGAAACCCCAACTTGCTGAAGGCTCCGATTGCATTGGAACGGGTCCGACGGCCTATGAGAAATTCGGTGATGAACAGCGGCAGACTCATAGTGCACATGAGTACCACATAAATGAGGATGAACGCGGCCCCTCCGTTCTCGGCTGTCAGATACGGGAATCTCCACATATTGCCCAGTCCTATGGCGGAACCTGCCATAGCCATCAGCACACCGAACTTGCTGCTGAATTTCTCACGTTGTTTGTTTGAGTCTGCCATACTGTGGATTCGCAGTTTTCTGCAAAAATAAGAAAAATCAGCGTGTCAGAGCGAACTTTATCGTAAATCCGGCATCGTGAGTGGAAGTTGGGAATGAAGATGTGGATACGAGCGGGAAACTGCTCTGGAAATCATAGTAGAAATTCAGAGTAATCATCTTGCTGTATGTATAATCGGCGGAGAAAGCTACCTTGACCGCCCTGCTGCCGCTGGTCGCCTGGGTGGTAAGCGCTGAAATGCTACGGCACAGGGCATTCTGGCGGCGTATTGAAACATCGCAGTTGAGATTGAGGTCATTGCTGACCTTATTGCGGCCGGTACCGGGTCTCGCACCGAGTATCTTGAGGTCCGTGAGTCTGTATCCGCCGCCTGCGACTATGTCATCCGAGGTGGTCTCTACCATCTGAATGGCCGTCATGCTCAGGTTCATGATTCTTGTCTTGCGAATCTCGAACTTGGCGGTGATGCCGTTGTTGAGCGTCATGTTGACTCCGATGAGAGGTGAGAAGGACTCGTTGATGGATACCGCACTGATGTCATACATGCTGCTTGGAACAGGATTGCCTGATGTCACATCCTGAATGAATCCAGGTCCGTTCATGTATTCCATGTATGAGGAGAAGGTACTGTATCCTCCCATGGAGAATACGCTCTTGTACGAATGAGTCAGGCTGAAATTCTTGAAATACCTGTTGAAAGGCTGCAGCTTGTTCAGACCGTTGTACGTTATGCTCCAGTTGGGAAGCATGGAGAGCATTGACGGGAACAGACTCAGGGATGAAGATGAGGCGTCACGCCCGGTATATGCAGCGAGGAATGCTGGTATCATGACATCAGCCGAGTACTTGTTGACACCTCCGTTTGCCTTGTTGTACAATTCTCCGGGCATGCTGCTCTCCAAAGGATAACGTGCGCCTTCATATCTGCGCTCGATTCTGGCCTGCATAACATCCAGATTGTCGCAGAACCTGTCAAATGCCTTGGAATGGTAGTCGTTTGATGCCTTGTGGGACTCGAATGCGCTGCCTATGGTGATGGTGGTCATGGAGAATGTTCCGCTGCCGGTGGTCGGCATGCCCTTGTACATGTACTGTATCTTCTTTGCCTGATTCCTGTTCCACTGGGCGTTCAGGTCTATCTTGACATCGCTGACCGGTTCGAGATTCATTCTCATCTGCAGACTCTGTGTGCTGCTGGTCTGGGCATTCTGTGCAATACTGTCGTTGCTGAGCAGCCATCCGCGGTCGTGGACTTTCTGCAGGTAGTCGTCTCCAATCAGACCGAAGGCGAAGTCAAGACCGGGGGCCATTCCGTCGGAAAGGCTCTTCTGACCGAACATGGATCCTGCATTCGGCATGAATCCGGGTAATGTCATGGAGTAGTCATCCTTGTATGTCACTGAAAAGGTGCGAACCATCATCAGCATTCTGGCTGAGAACTGTGCGACATCATTCATCTGTATTCTTTCCTGACGGTTCAGCTTTTCCGGATTGATGGCGACATTCAGCTTGATGCGTACCGAGTCCTTGCTCTTTATGGTTATGGAGTTGCCGTCACTCCTGCGGTACTTCAGCTTGTATTCTGCTCCGTCTGCAGTTATGGCGCGTACATCAGGACGGAGCGTGCCCTGATTGTGCTCGATTGTGTATGTCGAGTCGGGGAGAAGCAGAATCTCCTGGCTGAATGCCTTTGGCCTTCTCTTCCTGTCCGCCTCCTTCCTGAGGTTCCTGGAGTTGTCGCTCGTGTTGTACCGGTTGTTGACATCCTTCAGGAACTTGCTCTTGTTGTAGAGTTTCTGCAGGTCGAACTTACCTGTTGCTGTCAGGCTTCTTCTGGAGGCGATGATATTGCCGAAGGATGAACCGTCCGCATATTTGGTACCTCTGTTCCAACTGTACTGTGAGTTGTAGGACAGCGAAGTCGTTGTCCAGTTCAGAACCGGCAGCTTGCCGAGCGGAAGCACGTATGAGGCCGTGTATGTCTGCTGATAGTCAAGCGGCTGCCCCATCTTGAGCAGGCTCACTTTGACGGAATCCTTCCAGATCTCATACTCATCGGGGTAAAGGTCCTTGTTGACCACACCGTACGGTTCCTCAATTTCCGCCTGTGTCCTCGTGCTCAGATTCATCTTGAGATCCTTGAAGATGTCCCATCGCATCGAGAAGTCTCTGTTCAGGTAGAACTGCTGGGAGAAAGTGACAGGTATGCCGTTGTCTCCGGTCATGGACTCAAGGTCGCGCTCCTGAAGCTCATGGTAGTTACGGTTGATTTCGGCATTGAATGTGATGTTCTGAGGCAGTGGGTTGAATGTGAAATCCTTGATGACCTTGAACCAGCTGTTGAAGTTCTTTTTGGACTGGAACGGCGCATATCCCTTCAGAGGGGAACTGTAACTGTAACTCAGTGAGCCTCTCCATCTCAGATCCTTCTCGTATTCAATTGTACTTCCGCTGTTGTCCTGGGTGGAACGGGAGTAGTTGATAGAGAAGTTCGCAGGGTCGTATGGCATCGACTTCTTGGAACTGATATTCACTTTCGCACCTGTGATGCTGAAATTACGCTGTTCCTTCACTTCCTGGGTGATGCTTCTGACAGAGTCGCGACGCTGTTCGTCAGGGTATGACTCAATGACATCATCCAGTTCGAGGTCGGTATCGAACGGGCTGTACTTGGGAGAGGTCTTCTCCTTGGTGTACGAATAATAAAGAGGTATGGATATCTTCGCCTTCTCCGGAAGGAAACGTCCTACGTTGACGCTTGTCGTGAATGAATACTTGTAGTAATCATCCATGCTCCGCTCCGATATGCCCTGCTCCAGACCTCCGTATCCGGCAGAACTGTACTTGCCCTTCAGGTCCAGTGTCATGAGGTCGGACAGCTGGACATTCAGGCTGCCCTGTGCCGCAGAGCCTCCATGACTCTCGTATCCTACCAGTCTCAGCTCGTTGATCCATACTTCGGCGGATCTGACTCCCAGCGAGTTGTTCCTGACACCTATCATGATTGCCTTCACGTTGCCTATTGAAGGATTACCTATGACGCTGATTCTGTTGTCGGGATGTTCCGGGTCATAGTCGCTGAAGATAGTGGACGTACTTACTCCTGATTCCGGATTGTTCCTCTCGCGGTTACGCTTGTTCTTGACGGCTGTCAGTACATCGAATGTGATGTCAAGCATATTCTCTTTCGGCCACACCTGTCTGCGGGAGCTCTCATTGTCGCCATTGTAGAATCCCGGTTCCGTCACCTTCAGCGGAATCTCATATTCATAGAAGTTGTTGGAATAGTCTGAACCGAGTCTGATAAATACGGAGACATCGCCGTCCTTCAGGCCCAACACCTCATCCGCCAGGGCTTCCGCATGGGAAAACATCTGTATCCGTTCGTATTTGCGCAGATCCAGGGAGGTCTTCTTGTATATACCGCGTGCATCCCCTGCATCAAGATCCTCCACCTTGATGCTCATGGCCTGCTCGTTGTCCTGGATGAGCTGGGTCTGGTTGGGGTCGAGAATTCTGGTTATGCCGGGCGGAACCACGTAGTTGACAGGCTTGCGGTCTCCGTTCTCCTCAATATTGACTGATGCGGCGGTCAGCTTTCCTGATACCTTGGCACCGGGTAACGATGGATTGCTTACAGGCTTGTCGTAGAGACGCCACTGGCTTGTCATGAGCTCCAGGGTTCCGAAACGGATGTGTGTCTCTTCTTTAAAACCCGTGAGGAACATGCGCATGAAGCGGATGGAACTGAAGTCACGGATGCCGCCGTATGCCTTGTCGAACTGGTCAATGGGAACTCTGAAACAGTACCAGGATACATTTTCCGTCCTGTTGTTGCGGAGCTTCACCTTGACATCCCGCCTGTCAACAATGAAGTTGCTGCCTACGACCAGATCAGACGGACGCAGTGAGACTCTGTAGCTGAAATATTTCTCATATTCATCGAGAGTATAGTCGCTGTTGGCATCCTCGACGTCAGGCGTGGTCTTGGCTGATGAATTGTAGCTCTGTCCGGTATCTCCGGAATTCGGAGAATTGCCTTCAGTACCGTTGTAGCGTTTGTATCTTTCCAGAATTGAGACCTCGGCATCATCGTAGTCGCTGCCCCTGAAGTAGTGATAGTTGTCATTTGCCGGATCGCTCAGAATACTTCTGTAGGTACTGTCGCTGACAATCGGTCTGATTGCTTCAAGATAGTCCCTGTACGTCGGGAAATCGGCCTCGTCCTCACTGGACAGACCGTTCAGACCCACATCCTGCCGTCCGCGGTTGTCAGAGTCATTGTTGTCGAAGGCATAGATCAGACTGCTGATTGTCGGAACGCGTCCCCATACCGTGGTGGAATACTTGGCCGGGTCTCCATCCGCAGGGATGCCGTTCTCAAAGAATTTCTTTCCATCTTTCAGAACATCCTCCGACACTTCACCGAGGTTGATGTAAAGGTCACCTCCTCCTGCCTCTTCGTCGTACACGAACGGATCCATCATCCAGAACTCGATGTATTCGATGTTGGCGGATTCGAAGTCTGTTGTGGAAAGGCTGCGCATTATGCCGCCCCAGTTGCCTGCGGGATCTTTAAGATGTCCGTCATGTGTCAGGTCTGGATTGAGATTGTACGGACCGCGTTCCTGAGGATAGTATGCCAGATTCAACACTGACAGGGTAGTGGATTCACTGGAGTTGGACTCCTTGTTTGGGTAGAGTTCGCGTTCGTATATCTCTCTGACAAAGTGACTCGACAGCTGATCCAGATCACTCTTGATGTGAGACGGTGTCAGAGATGAGTTCCTGCGTGTGAACAGGGGGTCGATGGTGAACCAGTTGAGCAGAGCTCTGCGATATCCTGTCCTGACATCATTGCTGACATTGCTGTATTCAAACAGATTCTCGCCCTGTGGAATTGCAGCGAGTGACCATGCTGTCGGCTGGCTTATGCTGATTCCGCTTTCCGCAGCTTCGAAGTCGTCGATGTATGACGCATTTCCCTGCACCTTTGAGGAAACGTCCGAATACAGCTTGGCCATCTCTGTCGATAGAGTGATTCTGGATGGATCGGTGGCATTCACGAAGGGGATGAAGTTCACGAGCTTGGTGAGAGCCTGACTTTCCTTCTTCCAGTTGAGGTTCACTCCCAGCATGGTATTCACGAGAGGCTCGCTGCCCATCGCCACTTTGCTGGTGAGAGGCTTCTCGTTCATGTGCATCAGGGTACCGCTCATCTGGAAATTGTCGGTGAAATCGTATTTCCAGTTGACGCCGGCCATCGTCTTGCGCTGCATGCTGTAATTGGTGTTGCTCTCCAGAGATACGTCTATGTCGGTTCCTGCATCGATTATGCTCTGGTTGATTATTGTGACCGTTCCGGCACCGTAATCCACTGTGTAATCGGTATTTTCGGTCAGTATGACACCACCGGCAGAGACGACTACAGAACCCCTTGGAATATTGAACGCTCCCAGACTGATTACGTTGCCGGATGAACCGGACATCTCACCTCCGATGATGAACTTGTCCTTTTCTGCAATTCGTCTGGCTACAGTCTTTGTGGAGTCGTAGAGTTCCTGGAATACATATTTGTCTGCAATCCTATCATCTCCAATCACCTTCCTGAGATGGCTTCCGAAAGGCTCGACAACAGGGAATATGATGCGGCCTGTCTGCGGCTCGACCGTATATCCTTCCACAAAGTCAAACTGTCCGTTAGGGTGGGCTGTCTGGTTTTCATCCAGCCTGTCCAGATTCATGAGACTGAGCAGCGGGCTGCTCTTCAGACCGGCTTCCGGCAGGTATGTCAGATTGGTACCGGTACTGTCTGACGCATAGTAGATCTTCAGTTTGAATCCGGTTCTCTGGAGTGAACTTCCCGAACTGATACTGTACACGTTCTTCATCATCAGATTCCAGGTGCCGGATGCCGGAGAATTGGAGTTGGATTTGAGCAGCTTCAGATACAGCGTCTGCCGTGAGTCAGGTATATCACCGGAAAATTCGCCCACCTGATATGTCTGGCCTCCGTATGTGTATTCGAATGCCACTGCCAGTGCCTCATCGGATGTCAGTGAAGACTTCAGTGAAATGTAACCGAGCGAACCGTTCAGAATGTACTCGTTCTCATTGAGCTTGCGCGCATTCGATATCTTCTCGTAGTCATTGCCTCCGCTGAGAATGCCGTTGAATACGATGGCGATGGAATCTGCGTTTCTTGCGGACGGGAAATCCGAAATGATGGACCGGTACAGGGTATTTGCCGTGTTGGACGGTTGCGGGCCGTCGAGACGGCGCCACATGTTTTCGTTGAAGATATGCTCCGACTCTCCAAGATCGGTAAATGCCAGAATGTTTCGTGGACTGTCGTAACTGCTCCGCTTGTTGGTCACCCAGACCTCGATTCTCGTTATGATAACTCCGGACATGATGGCGGGCAGCATCTCCATGTTGCTGTCGTACCTGTCGCGGAAGTACTGCGCCAGAAAGAAATGGCGGTTCTCATCGTAGTCACTGGCATCTATTTCGTATTCACTCACCTGATTGCCGCTCTTGGAACTCACTGATCTCGAGGACGATTCCTTCTGCGAAATCACCGTCTGCAGTGAGAGCTTGCCGAACTGCAGGTCCGTGCGTATTCCGAAGAGGGAAGTGGCTCCCTGTATCAGCGACGAATTGGACGGAAAACTTACGTTACCAGCCTCGAACAGCTTGATGATCTCATCCTCCTTGCCTTCGTATCTGAGCTTGATTTTCCGTGTGTCAAACGTGAATGTGGCCTCGGTGTTGTAGTTGAGGTCCATGTTTATCTTGTCGCCGACCTTGGCATTCATGCTCAGGTTTATCTGCTCGTCGAAGTCGAAGCCGAAGGTCTTTCTGTTCTGGGCGGACAGCGATGGATTGTCCACACGGTTGCTGTTCAGACCGAACTTCAGCGATGCCGAACCGTTTGTCTTGATCTGTACTCCTCCGGGACCGAATATCTTTTCCGCAGGACCGAGGTCGAAGTGCATGTCCGTAAAGTCGAACTTCTCCTTGCCGGAAGACTCGTATTCAGTCTCGTTCCTGCTGCGGAAATACTCCTGCATGGACTTGTTCAAGCTCCATCTGTTGTATTCCTCCGGGGTCATGAGGATAGGTACGTCCAGATAGTAGTCGCCAAGTTTTGTTCCTACCGTGTATGTGTGGGATGAGACATCGTATTCTGTGGCCTGCGTGATGTTCTCCGGGGTTTTCAGGTCGGCGGCGCTTCCGCTGTTCAGGTCCTCACTGTTCTCGGCTGATGTCTTGCTGACTCTGAAGCGTGACAGTCTGATCGTGTCACCCTGGGTCTGCTGGGCTTGCAGCGTGCACAGGTATCCTTCGGAAAGAACGCCTGCGAGTACTGCCGCCACTATGACATAAAACCGTCTCATCACCTTCGGGACAATCTGTTCAAATCCTCTTCAACGCTTCTTTAATTACCGCTTCCACGCTGAAGTCAGGCTTCTCTTTGACAATTGCCTGGACAACTTTGAGTGAGGCAGCCTGCTGGAAACCGAGCATGGTCAGCGCGGCTGTGGCGCTTTCTACCGTTTCTCCCGCAGCGGAACCTGATACCGCATTCCCGGCATTTCCGGCAGCTGCCGATTCCACACAAATCTTGTCGTGCAGGTCCACTATGATTCTCTGCGCAGTCTTGAGGCCGATACCTTTTACCTGCTTTAGCTGACGTTCGTCACCACTGCTGATGATTGACTCCAGTTCTGCAGGTGAGAATGCCGACTGTATCATTCTGGCGGATGAACCGCCGATGCCGGGGACTGAAATGAGCAGCAGGAACAGTTCCCGCTCTCTGCGGTCGGCGAAACCGTATAGGACATACGCGTCTTCACGTATTGCCTCATACACGTACAGCCTCACCTCGGACTTGCCGCGGATGGCCGAATAGGTGTTCAGAGAGATGTTGAGGAGATATCCCACTCCGCCGGCCGTGGCTATTGTTGCCTGTGCCGGATCCAGTTCTTCGATTCTGCCTTGGATGAATTCAATCATAGCTGCTTCCTGTTACTCTACAGTCATAATAACGCTGCCGTATTTATTTTATTGTGTGTATGCGTGCGCGGGGGAAGTTGACGGAAACGTAAAATGACGTTAAAACCTGAAACGGAAACAGAGCATTTTACGGAAATGTTTATTTTTGTAGTACCAAACTTTTCATTATGAAGAAAATCAAAGCAGCCGTGGTCGGTTACGGAAATATCGGCCGGTACGTTCTCGAGGCGCTGCAGGCAGCACCTGATTTTGAAATTGTCGGTATAGTCCGCCGTGACAGCAGTAAGGAACAGCCTTCGGAACTGTCGTCATACAAAGTGGTCGGCAGTATTTCCGAACTGGAAAAACCTGATGTCGCGATTCTTGCCGTCCCGTCCCGAAAAACAGAGGAATATGCCGGTGAAATCCTGCGTCTTGGCATAAGCACCGTAGACAGCTTCGACATACACAGCATGATTCGCGAGACGCGCAGCCGTCTGGACAAGGTCGCCCGGGAGTATCACGCTGCGGCTGTAATTTCCGCAGGCTGGGATCCGGGATCTGACTCTGTCATCCGTACACTCATGCAGGCAATGGCTCCCAAAGGACTGACCTATACTAATTTCGGTCCGGGAATGTCGATGGGACACTCTGTCGCAGCCAGAAATATTGAAGGCGTGAAGAATGCGCTGTCCATGACCATACCGCTCGGAACAGGCATCCACCGTCGTATGGTCTATGTCGAACTGGAGGACGGATACGACATCGATGCCGTAGCAGCCGCACTGAAGGCAGATTCCTATTTTGCCAGTGATGAAACCCACGTCATCAAGGTGGATTCCGTGGATGCTCTCCGCGATATGGGGCATGGTGTGAACATGACCAGAAAGGGCGTGAGCGGAAAGACTCAGAATCAGCTTCTGGAATATAACATGCGCATAAACAATCCGGCATTGACGGGCCAGGTGATGGTATGTGCGGCACGTGCCGCTCTCAGACAGGCACCGGGCTGCTATACCATGATAGAAATCCCGGTGATAGACCTGCTGCCGGGTGACCGCGAGGATATTATTTCAACACTTGTATAACCAACCGCATTCAAATGGCAAACGACGATCTGGTATGTGTCTTCAAGGGTCAGACCTTTGAAGCAGAGGTGGTGAGGGCCCGTCTGGAGGATTCCGGCATTCCCGCCATGATTCAGAACAATTCTCTGAGCGCAGTGTTCTCTTCATACACATATATGGCAGGACACGTGTGCGTTATGGTAAATCCTGCCGATGTGGATGCAGCCATGGCAATTCTGGCTCAGGAAACAGACGGCGTAAATGACAGTCAGCTATGAGACATTTCACTGGTGTAAAGGATTTGGGCGATCTGCATGAGGCCATGCGCGAAGCCCTTGAGATAAAGCAGGACCGTTTCAAGTATGTCGGACTTGGTCGGAACAGGACCCTTCTGATGGTATTCTTCAATTCCAGTCTGAGAACACGTCTCAGCACTCAGAAGGCCGCGATGAACCTCGGCATGAACGTGATTGTGCTGGATGTCAATCAGGGTGCATGGAAACTGGAGACGGAGCGGGGAGTCATCATGGACGGCGACAAGTCGGAGCATCTGCTTGAGGCTGTGCCCGTCATGGGCTGCTACTGCGATGTGATCGGAGTCCGCTCGTTTGCAAGATTCGAAAGTAAGGCAGACGATTACGGAGAGAAGATTCTGAACCAGTTCATAAGGTATTCAGGTAAACCGGTGTTCTCGATGGAGGCTGCCACAGGACATCCTCTGCAGAGCTTTGCTGACTATATCACTATCGAGGAGCATCGTACCAAACAGCGTCCGAAAGTGGTTATGAGCTGGGCTCCGCACCCCAAGTCGCTGCCGCAGGCTGTGCCGAATTCGTTTGCGGAATGGATGGTTGCTGCCGGATACGAGGTCGTCATCACCCATCCTGAAGGGTATGAGCTGGAGAGCCGCTTCACTGCAGGTGCCCGTATTGAATATGATCAGATGAAGGCTTTCGAGGGTGCCGATTTCGTCTATGCCAAGAACTGGTCCGCTGCCAGCGATGCCCATTATGGCCAGATATTGTCTATGGACCGCAGCTGGACGGTGGGTGAGAGGCAGATGGCCGTTACCGACAATGCCTATTTCATGCACTGCCTGCCAGTACGTCGCAATATGATTGTTACCGACGAAGTCATAGAAGGCCCACGCTCACTTGTGATACCGGAGGCGGCCAACAGGGAGATTTCAGCTACTGTTGTCCTGAAACGCATTCTGGAAGGTCTTGACTGACTTACTCTGCCCGGACTGTCATTTCCGTGATGTTCCCGTCGTAGTTGACGTATGATACCGAAATCCTGTCGCAACCTGACAGGATTTCCTTGTATCTCCCCAGAGGAACGGAGATATATGCTTTTCCGGTGTTGCTCCTGATATCACCGTTTTCATCGTGGAATATCGAGAAAACCACGGTGGAATCGGTACTTTCGTCAATGACATCCAGCCGATGCCTCTTGTTCATCGCCTTGATTTCCAAAATCATGTTGAGCCATCCTCCGCCCACCCACAGACTGCGGATGAATATCGGATCGGATTCTGTTTCCTTATCTATGCGCCTTTTCGGAACTATTGTAAGGACGTTGCTTCTTGACTTGATTTCCGCATATCCGTCACTGTTTGCGATATACTGCATTATCTGACGGTACAGCGTGTCAGGACGCATGGTCACGGTGTCTTCAGTGACGTATCTGTTGCCCCTGTCGTCTGCAATTGCACAGATATGGCCCGCGTGATCAGTGTACGCTGTGACGAAATCGGTGATGATAGGAGGAACATAGTCTTCACTGCTGCAGGACAAGTACATGCACGTCAGTAAAACCGTCATGGACAATATCAGTCTATTCTTCATTGCTGCCTGTTGCCTTTAAATGATTGATAAGCGGATTGGCGTACATCTCAAGAATCTTCGTGCGCAGGAATGCCCAGTCAGGATCGGGTAGTTCTATCCTGCGGAGCTGACGTGCGATGTATCTCTCGAAGTGTCTCTTCTGCCTGTCAGTGTAATGCGAATGACCCGATTCGTTTCCGTTCAGAAGATCGAGGGCAATCCAGTTGCACGGGAATATGCGATAGTTGCTGTGGATGCACCTGTCAATCATCTCTGCAGCCTTTTCCAGCTGCTGGTTGCGCGGTATGCTCCTGTCTATACCGGCCAGCTCATCGTCTATGCATTCGGCAGTGCGGTAGAATACGTGCCCCTTGTGTCCGAAAATGCCTGTCTTCATGTTGACGAGATCATCCTCCCGGCTCTTGTGAAAGTCCGGGTCGTCACGTTTCTGCTGGAATTCCTTAGCTTTCAGCCAGTCGCACGGGTCATACTCGTAGCTGATGGCGAGCGGAACGATATGCAGCGATTCGAGTGTGTCTGCCGCACATCCCTGTCCTGACAAGGCCAGCATCTTCAGCATGCTTTTCTGGGTGCGGTCATCGGAATCCTTGGCGCGACCTTCCCGCTGGGCAATCCAGACCGGATGCCTTATGACACCGATGGCAAACTGTATGTATCGTGACAGCAGTTTCGATGATTCGATGAATTCGGATGGCGGCAGTGAACGTCGTACAATAAAGCTTCTGCTCAGTCTCACGAGGTCGTTGATCCAGGGTTTGGACAGCAGATTGTCCCCAATGGCTATCTCAACGCTGTCTGCTCCGTGTCTGATGAGAAGAATGTCTAGCAGTGCCGAATCCATCACGATATCCCTGTGATTGCTGATGAACGTCCAGTTGCCGTCCAAAGGATGGATTGAACTGAAATCCGCCTTGAATCCCTTGCTGACGAAAGCCATGTATATGACGACCAGCGGCGTCACCACCTTTTTGTGCAGTTCTGTGGCGTTTCTGCATTTCGCTGCGCGATGAAACATTATCATGCGCGGAATTCTGCCGAGAGTGGAATCTATGGCTTCTGCAAATTCCCTGTCTGCAAGCAGACGCTTCATCACGGCTTCAAACTCCTCGTCCGTGTATGGCCTTATGATGTCAAATTCTTCCGGAATTTTCATTTCTTGAAGCTGTCCTCGATGATTTCCGTCAGTACATCCGTTATCTCCATCCCGGCAGCTCTGATCTGCTGGGGAATGAAACTGGTGGGGGTCATGCCCGGAGTAGTGTTGACTTCCAGGAGATTGATCTTCTCTCCTTCAGTGATGATATAGTCATTACGGATAATGCCATGACATCCGACCAGATCGTATATGCGTGAAGTCATAGCCTGTATCCTGTCGCGCAGTTCATCGCTTATTCGGGCCGGAGTGATTTCGGAAACCAGACCGTTGTATTTCGCATCATAGTCGAAGAACCCGGTTTCGGGTACTACCTCGGTGACAGGCAAGACCACGCTTTTGCCTGATGTCTTGTAACATCCGTTTGTCACTTCCGTTCCGTCCAGAAATGACTCTATTACGATTTCATCATTCTCCAGGAAGGCATCTTCAACGGCCTTTGCTATCTGACTGCGGTCCGTAATCTTGGTGGTTCCGAAGCTTGATCCGCCGGCGGACGGCTTGATGAAACACGGTATGCCAACGCCTTTCTCCACCTCATCGGGAGTGATGCTTCCACCCTTCTTCAGTACCATTGCCTTTGCCACATTCACTCCCAGACTCTCCAGATAGCGGTTCAGCTTGTACTTGTCGAATGTCAGTGCGGATGCCAGCACACTGCAGGTTGAGAACGGAATGCCCATCAGTGTGAGATACCCCTCGAAGATTCCGTTCTCTCCGGGAGTGCCATGAATGATGACGTATGCATAGTCAAAAACCGTCTTCACTCCATCGGCCGTATAGCTGAAGTCATTTCTGTCAATCGGGTATGACCGGCCGTCCTCCGGCTGGGCCAGCCATTCCTTTCCGTGAATGTCAACGATGCACGGACTGTAGAGCCCGCGGTCCAGATATTTGAATATGGTGGCCGCGCTCTTGTGCGACACCTCCCTTTCTGACGAATCACCTCCTGCTAGAATTGCAATATTCCTTTTCATACACTTTTGTGTTTATTTATTCATCTTTTCTGTATAGTCCCTCCACTTTCCCAGGAGCGAGGCCATGTCATCCGGCATTTCTGAAGTGAAGAACATCTCCTGTCCTGTGACCGGATGCACGAAGCCGAGCGTTCTGGCATGCAGGGCCTGTCTGGGGCATGTCGAGAAACACTCTTCCACGAAATGCCTGTACGGAGCAAAAGTCGTGCCTTTCAGAATTATGTTGCCGCCATACCTCTCGTCACTGAACAGCGGATGGCCGATATGCTTCATGTGAACGCGTATCTGGTGTGTGCGGCCTGTCTCAAGCCTGCATTCCACCAAAGTCGTGTAACCGAATCTCTCCAATGTGCGGTAATGGGTCACGGCATGCTTCCCCTCGGACGGGTCGAATGACACCGCCATCTGCAGTCTGTCCTTCGGGTTGCGTATTATCTGACTTTCCACCGTACCTTCCGACGGGTCCGGCTGCCCCCATACCAGCGCCTGATATGTACGCCTGGTCGTCTTGTCAAAGAACTGCTTCCCGAGGAATGTCTTGGCAAATGGCGTCTTGGCCACCACCAGCAGACCCGATGTGTCCTTGTCGATACGATGCACCAGTCCCACCTGAGGACTGTTCGGGTCATAGTCCGGATTATCCCTGAGATGCCAGGCCAGTGCATTCACCAGCGTTCCGCTGTAGTTGCCGCATCCGGGATGCACTACCAGACCTGCCGGCTTGTTCACCACGAGCAGACAGTCATCCTCATAAACTATGTCGAGCGGAATATCTTCAGGAGTGATTTCGGTGCTGTATCTGGGACGGTCCATCATCACCGTCACCACATCCAGAGGCTTGACCCTGTAATTGCTCTTGACAGGCTTCCCGCCTACCATCACCATTCCGGCTTCGGCAGCTTTCTGTATTCTGTTGCGGGATGCATGCTCCAGATGCTCGAACAGGAACTTGTCCACGCGCAGCAGTGACTGCCCGCGGTCGGCGACCACACGGAAATGCTCGTACAGCTCCACCGTCCCTTCCTGCGGCTCAAGGTCGTCGAGGGAGTCTTCAAGTTCTTCGTCAAGTGATGCCATGCTGCTGTATTATTCGAAGGAATGTGCTATTCGAAGAAAGACGTGTCAATGTCTATGACTGAGTCCTCCGGCATATAGTCCTCACCGTTACCCACTACAATGGTGAGAATCGAACCCTCCGGAATCTCCTCTCCGTCTCTGACAGTCCGTCCCTTCAGGCGGACTTCATACACCCAGTCCTTCTCACCTGCAATGAATTCAGGTTCCGTGAGCTTGAAGCCTGCACTCTTCAGCTTTGACTCAGCCGCCCGCAGGGAACTGTTGTCGGCAACGTCGGGTACGCGTATGGTGGGAATCCTTCCGGTATTGACGGTAAGATGTATGATATGGTTTGCCTTCACTCCTGCGCCGGCCTTGGGACGCTGCTCTATAACCTGCCCCTCCTGCATGTCGGCCTCGTATCTGAAGTCGCTGATGTCATATCTCAGGCTGCATGCCTCCAGTGCGGCGGCGGCTTCCTCCTCTACCATACCGGTGATGTCAGGTACGGATATGTACTGGCCGTGCCTCGTGTATGAACTGATCCATCTGAACAGGAATATCAGCAAAATTGCTGTCACGGCTGCCATACAGCCGATATGTATCAGTATCCGTGCCCATCCGGGAATCCTTTTCTCCTGCCGTTCCATATACGCGTATATAAATAATGTGTCCGCAAAGTTACTCATTTGGAATGAACATTCCACCTTTTGGCACACGTTTTAAAATCATGTTCCATGTCGCCATGCATTATTATTCAGTCCTGCGCTTGCAGAAATAGTGACATTTTGTTAAAAAAGATAATGCAAACCGCTCTTTCTGACAGTCTTGGCCCCTGCATTGCTAAAAAATGTCATTTTTTGTAGAAAAAAAGATGGGCAAAATAGAAAAATGAGTAATTTTGTGTTCTAAAATGGTTTTATAGCAATAGTTATGCATATGCGGTGCATTATTATGCGGAAAAACGAGTTTGATTTTTATATAACTTTTAATTAAATCTTATGAAAAGAAAATTGACGATGTTATTGACTTGTCTCCTCATAGGAGTAAGTGCAGTAACCGCTCAGATTTCGAACGTTACCGGTTATGTGACCAGTGCGTCGGATGAAGAGCCAGTGATCGGTGCAGCGGTCGCAGTCAAGGAGGTTCCGACCCTTGGCGTGGCAACCGACCTGGACGGAAGGTTTACATTCACCAATCTGCCTAAGGAGGCCAAGACTCTTGTAATCTCCTATATGGGTATGATTACACAGGAGGCCAGGATTTCTCCTAACATGAGAATTGTGCTTCAGGAAGACGCAGAGCTTCTGGAGGACGTGCTCATCGTAGGTTACGGTACCACCAAGAGAGAGGCCAAGACCGGTTCCATCGCTACTGTCGTAGCTGATGAGATTGCCGAGATTCCTGCATCATCTTTCGACAAGATGCTGTCAGGTAAGCTCGCCGGTGTGCAGATTACCTCTTCATCAGGCCAGCCTGGCGCAAGCACCCAGATCCGTATCCGCGGTACCTCTTCCATCAATTCCGGCAACGAGCCTCTTTATGTTGTCGATGGTATTCCAGTGCTGACCGGCAATATGGGTGAGTTCACCAACACCGGTAATGCTATGGCAATGATCAATCCTGACGATATCGAGAGCATCACAGTCCTGAAGGATGCCGCATCGACCAGCGTTTACGGTTCACGTGCCGCCAACGGTGTCATCCTCATTACCACCAAGAGCGGTAAGGAGGGCAAGAGCGTAATCACCGCGCGTGCCAAGTACGGTATGTCATATCTGGCAAACGACAATGATTTCGGAGTGATGAACGGCCAGCAGCTGCTCAGCTATCAGCGTGCCGCCATCGTCAATGCCGGCAGGAATCCGGATGACCCGACCTATGCATATTATCGTCCGTACGAGCTCCTCACCCGTCCTCAGACCAACTGGATGGACCACATGACCCGCAACGGCCAGATGCAGGAGTACGAGCTGAATGCCAGCGGCGGTTCACAGAAGACCAAGTACTACAGTTCTCTGTCATACCATCAGAATGACGGTGTTTACTACGGGGTCACTTTCAACAAGTTCCAGGCACGTATCAACGCCGACCATCAGGTTAACAAGTACATCAATACAGGTGTCCGCATCAATGCAGGTACCATGTACAGTGAGGACGTTCCTATGCAGAGCCTCTATTATTCGAACCCTGCATTTGCAGGCATGACCATTCTTCCGTGGTCACCGGCATACAACGCGGACGGCACACATACAATCGACATTCCTGAGAACAGCTACACCAACCCGCGTGCGACTGCAGCCTATGACCAGCAGTGGGACAGGCAGTACAAGCTCAACGGAAACATGTATCTCGAGATTACTCCGCTCAAGGGACTCGTCATCAAGACCACCAATGCGGCCGAGCTGACATTTGAGGAAGGCCGCCGCTACTGGTCACCTCTGTCAGGCAAGGACCAGTCTCCTACACTGCAGACCACCGAGGACATGTACCGTGTTCTCACCACCTCGAACACCATTACCTACGACACCAACATCGGCAAGAACTATCTGCGCGTTCTGGCAGGTCAGGAGGCTATGGCTACTGATTATCATGGCAACTATCAGTATTCGTATGATTTGAATCCGGACATGCCTTACCACGTTGGCGGTAACCCGACAAATGATTTGGATTATGGTGTCAGTCGCGAAACCATGCTTTCATTCTTCGGTATTCTGGACTACAACTACGATTCACGCTACTATCTGCAGGTCTCCGTACGTAAGGATGGAAGCTCACTTTTCGCAGATGGCTCACGCTGGGGTACATTCCCGTCAGTCGGTCTCAGCTGGAACATCCAGAACGAGAAGTTCATGAGCGGCGTAGATGCAGTCGATCTTCTGAAGATCCGCGCATCCTACGGTATTACCGGTAACAACAACATCGGTGCCTACAACCAGTACGGTCTTTATACAACCGTTACATACAACGGTTTCACCGGCATGTTCCCCGCATCTCCTTCCAACGACAACCTTTCATGGGAGAAGAACAAGTCATGGAATCTCGGTATTGACTTCCGCGTCTTCAAGAAACTGTACGGTAGCATCGATCTGTACAAGCGTACCACCGACGACATGCTTCTCTACAAGGGCTTGTCCAGAACATCAGGATTCTCCAGCGCCCTGCAGAACATCGGCTCCATGGAGAACAAGGGTATCGAGTTCCAGATTGACTATGATGCCATTCAGACCAAGGACTGGAACTGGACGGTGGGATTCAACATCGCTGCCAACAAGAATGAGATTCTGGACCTCGGCGATGACGAGATGCTTGCCTATTCCGGTGACAGCCGTATCCAGCATATTGTCGGCAACAGCCTCTTCACCTATTATGTAAAGGACTACTACGGTGTCAATCCTCTGAACGGTGAGGCCCTGTTCGTCACTGAGAGCGGTGAGCTTACCAACGATTACAACAAGGCCCGCTACATCGAGGCAGGAAGTCCTGAACCGAAATATACCGGCGGTGTCAGCTCCACTCTGAGCTGGAAGGGCATTACCCTGAGCGTCGTATGCGAATTCAAGGGCGGCAACAAGATTTTCATCGTTGAGAACCGCTATCTGCAGTCAGACGGCAACCAGATGTCCATGAACCAGGCAAAGTCTGCTCTGAACTATTGGGAGAAGCCGGGTGACACAGGCTGTAATCCAAAACCTGTAGCCGGCAACACTTCGAACTCCTACAGCTTCGGTACAGACCGTTTCATTGAGAAGGGCGATTTCTTCCGTTTCAAGGATGTGACCCTCTCATACGATATGCCTCACAATATTGTCAGCAAGGCCAAGCTCAGTTCAGCCCGTATCTATCTGAGCGGCCAGAACGTCTATACTCTCCACGATGTCAACTTCTGGGATCCTGAGCGTGGCATCGACGGTATGGGTGCCGGTGTTTATCCTATGACCAAATCCTTCATTGTAGGTTTGGATCTTGCGTTTTAACTAAAATAGAATATTCAATATGAAAAAGATAGTTATTTGCCTTTCTATCCTGGTTCTTGCCATGACAGCCTGCTCGGATTTCCTTACAGAGGAACCGAAGCTTTCACAGACCAAGGAGCTGACTCTGGCAAAGCCTAGTGGTCTGGATGATTCTGCTGCAGGCCTTTATTTATATCTGCAGAGCAACGCATGGTACGGTTGCCAGTATGTGCTCAACAATGAGCTTATGGCAGGCAACGCAACCAATCCTGTCTCAAAACCTGGTTCAGGCCGTTATCGTACAGAGGAGCCTTGGAGCTTCACTGAGTCATCCACATGGTCAACATGGTCAATGGGCTATATCACCATCGCCGCTGCCAACAATGTCATCAACAACATCGACGGCAAGGTCGGAGACGGATACACACAGGCTGACCTTGACAACATCAAGGCTGAGGCACTCTTCATGAGAGCTTTCGTGCATTTCCAGCTTGTCACCATCTATGCACTTCCATATCTGAACGGTACCAATGCCAATGAACTCGGCGTACCTTACATGAAGGAAGCGGTTATCGGTAGTCCTGCACGTGACAGTATAGGATACTGCTATAACAACATCGTTGCCGATCTCGTAGAGGCAGAGAAACTTATGCAGGACGATTATCAGCGTGCATCAATATCCGATCCGCTGGCTTCCGTGACCAAACCGGCCATCCAGGCTCTTCTTTCACGCGTATATCTGTATATGGGCAGATGGCAGGATGCTGCCGATGCGGCTACCAAGGTCATCAAAAACAACAAGTTCAAACTTTACTCACCTGCTGACTATCTGGCTATGTGGTCACAGAATGTTGCTTCTCAGGGAGGTGAAATCATTTTCGAGATGTACTCATCGAAGAAGAACGATTCATGGGATGACTCAGGCTGGACAATGCTTCCATATATCACATACGTGGACGGTTCTGCCGATGTGTGCGCAACAGAAGACCTTTTCAACATGTATGAGGCAGGTGATGTCCGTTCACAGCTCTTCGTGGCAAATGAGAACGACCACTTCATCACCAAGTATCTCGGCAAAGCCGCTTCGGTTGATCCAAAGGAAAACAACGTGCCTATCCTCCGTCTTGCTGAAATGTACCTGAACCGTGCAGAGGCTATTCTGAACGGTGCCAGAGTGGAAGGTACTACCGCCGAGAAGGATCTGAACACCGTCGCTGAGGCTCGCGGAGCATCGCACGTCTCTCCTTCAGCTACCACAATCTTCGATGAACGCAGGAAGGAACTTGCATTCGAGGGCCATATCTGGTTCGACTACAAGCGTCTCGGCAAGAGCATCAAGCGTGAAGACTACCGTGCACAGCAGACTCAGTACCAGAATGTCCAGTATTCAGGCAACGAGGGCCAGTGGGCTATGCCTATTCCACTGTCAGAAATCAATGCCAATCCGAACATGGTACAGAATCCTTATTACGATACTAAAAAGTGAGAATGTTTATGAATACTAAGAAAATATTATTCGGAATTCTGTCTGCAGGCCTGCTTCTCGCATCCTGCAACATCAACAAGCTTCCGTCATTCAGTGACGACGATGCTTTCATATCCTTCACAAAGACTTCCGCGCTTATTGATGAGAACAGTGCCGACAGTGTCGTACTTGAGGTCCTGTGCACATCACTGAATGGTAAGAACTGCAGCGCTCTTATCGAAATCGTGGATTCTGCTGCAAATATGGCCAAGAGAGGTGTGAACTTCACCTATTATACAAGCTGCGGTTCGGATACTCTGAACTTCTCGAAGGAGAACACCTCGCAGTACATCATTATCAAGCCTATCGACAATGATGAATTCGGTGGAGACAAGAGATTCGGCATCAACCTGAAGTATATCGATTCCAATATCGGATTCGACAAGACCTGTACAGTTACCATAGCTGATAACGAGCATCCTCTTGCAGCTATTCTCGGTACTTATA
>JAKSIW010000010.1 GCA_024398555.1 Bacteroidaceae bacterium
ATACCGAAGTGTCCAAACAGCTTCTTCAGGCGGAACTCAAGGTGAAGAACGATACCCCGGTGCTTTCCTCCGTCAAACCGGTGGGTGTACCTATGAAGAAGTCTAACAGCCGTTCCAAGACGCTGATGGCATGGGTGTTCTTCGGAATCATCGTCAGCTGCGGTTCTGTATTCGGTTTCGACTGGCTCCGCTCTCAGGGACTGAACGGGCCGAAGAATTGGGAATCCACAATTCCACAAGAAAGTATGAAAACGGTTGGATAAGCGTGTTGTAGGATATCCGGATGATTGAAAATAAACCGCCAAAGTGGTAGATGTTGTCGGATTTTGTCTGTATTTTTGCCATGTCAGTGATAACACTTTCAGTTTGCGCAATCGCAGGAACAGGTGAAGTCTCTGATATGGTCAAGGCTTGGTAAACCTTTGCTTATCAGGTTGTTTGACTAACTTATACAAAAGACGTTGCAGAATTAAGATAAAACTATTCAAATATGGCTGAAGAAAACAAGAACGAAAGTCTTCTGAACAAGGAGTGCTCGCGCAGGACTGCGCTGAAAATTATGGCTGCTACAGGTGCAGGCGCACTGCTGAGCGGCTCGATACTGTCATCGTGCAAGGGCGGGAACAATGCCGCAAGCGCTGCTCCGCTGCCAAAGAGTCCTGTCGGTGACAACGACAAGATAACATCACGTCACTGGGATTCCACCGGCGATACTGTCGGCCTCCTCGGACTTGGCTGCATGAGATTCCCGCAGAAGCCCGGACAGGGCGGCGGTTTCGGCCGTGGCGGCGCGATTGATCAGGATCAGGTCAATGCAATGGTTGACTATGCAATCAAGCATGGTGTCAACTATTTCGATACAGCTCCTGCATACGGCGGTTCGGAAGAGGCGACCGGCATTGCACTGAGCCGTTATCCTCGTGAGTCCTATTATATTGCCACCAAGATGTCCAATTTCCAGGGTGGCAATCTGCAGAGTGCAAAGCAGATGTTCGAGACATCCCTTTCACGTCTCAAGACAGATTATGTGGATTATTTCCTGCTTCATGGCGCAAGCAGCAAGCGCGATATGGACAGCCGTTTCGTGAACAACGGCGTGATTGACTATCTGATGGAGCAGAAGAAGGCAGGACATATCCGTCATCTGGGCTTCTCGTTCCACGGAAGCCGTTCGGACATGGACTACATGCTGTCTCTTCACAAGCAGTATCACTGGGATTTCATCCAGATTCAGATGAATTATGTGGACTGGGATGCAGAGAGCAACCGTAATGCCGATGCACACTACCTGTACGACCAGATTACCAAACTCAATATCCCTGTCGTGGTCATGGAGCCTGTTCGCGGCGGTGCGCTGGCCAATGTCAATGATACCTTCCGCGGCATGATGGCAGAGGCTCATCCGGAGCTCAGTCCTGCAGGAATGGCACTTTCATTCGTGGGAACATTCCCCGGCGTGATGTGCGTCCTCAGCGGAATGTCCAATATGGAGCAGCTTACGGAGAACGTCGGAACGTTTGTCGATTTCCGTCCTCTCTCTGACAAGGATCAGGAACTGCTTCTGAAGATTGCCCAGATACAGCGTGACAATTCGGCTATCGGCTGTACAGGCTGCCGCTACTGCATGCCGTGCGCCTTCGGTGTGGATATTCCGGGCAATTTCTCTGTCTATGACAAGTGTGCCAATGAATACAGTCTGCCGAATCCTGCCGGTCCTCATGACAAGGACTACAGCAAGAACCGCCGTGCATTCCTGAACCGTTACAATGCACTTGACGAGAAGGCACGCGCAGAGAACTGTGCCAACTGTCAGGCATGCGTTTCGAAGTGCCCGCAGCATATCAATATTCCGGCCCAGCTTGACAAGATCCGCAAGCTTGTGAAGGAACTCTGATACTGATACGTTTGGTATGAAAGCCGGGAGGAAATCTCTGCTGAGACTGGCCCGCATTGTGCTGGCCAGCATCTCGCTGTTACTGATGACCGTACTCTTTGCCTCCGGAGCGGGGAATGGAATGTTCTCTTTCCTTGCCAAGGCTCAGTTCGTGCCGGCACTTCTGGCTGGCAGTGCCATCATGCTCATAGTGATAGCACTGCTGACCTTTGTTCTGGGAAGAGTCTATTGTTCTGTCATCTGTCCATTGGGAATAATGCAGGACTTGCTCAACTGGCTTACCAAGAAAATAGGTGGTAAGAAGAAGGAAATCCGCTTCGGATATGCAAAGCCGCATAATCTGCTGCGATACGTCGTCCTGTCCGTGTTCGTCGTGGGAGTTCTGGTCGGTTCCGCATGGATTGTGGAGCTGCTTGATCCCTATGCTTCTTTCGGCAGGATAATGACCGATATCTTCCGTCCTGTTGCCGTATGGATAAACAATCTGCTGGCATCCGTATTTGTTTCCATAGACCGTGAATCGCTGATTGGAGTCAATTCTCTGGCTCTGTCGGTTGCGATAGTGTCATTTGTTGTCATTGCAGTCATGTCTGTCAGATGCGGACGTGCCTACTGTAACAATATCTGCCCTGTGGGAACGCTGCTGGGCTTGATTGGCAGCTCACCTGTATATCGTATCAAGGTGGATGAGGAGAAATGCAACGGTTGCGGACTGTGCGGCAGGAAATGTCGTGCAAGATGTATTGACACATCCAGTCACAAGGTAGATTACACGCGTTGTGTGGATTGCTTCGATTGCGTGGATAACTGTAACCAGGGGGCAATCTCGTATGCGCCTGTCAAAATGGGAAAGAAGATGAATGAAGCTAAGGAGTCAGGGGAGCAGGATGAGTCACGCCGCAAGTTCCTGTCAGGACTTGCAGTGCTTTGTGTGGCAGGTTCCAGAACATGGGCGAGAGAGAAGTATGCCAAAATGGATGCCTTTGTGTCCGGCAAACCGGCCGATGAGGGTCATCTGCCTGTATCTCCGTTCGGCAGTATCAGTCACAAGCATCTGAATGATACGTGTTCAGCCTGTCATCTCTGCATTGACAAATGCCCTCAGAAAGTGCTGAGACCGGCATTGAAGGAGTACGGCCTGGGCGGAGTGATGCAACCGGTGATGGATTACTCGGTGAGCTACTGCGACTACGACTGCACGCTTTGCAGCGAGGTGTGTCCGGCCGGAGCTATCAAACCGCTGACCGTGGATGAGAAACAGTCCATACATATAGGACTGGCAGTCTACAGCCGTGAGGATTGTCTGATAAGCAAGGGTACGCTTCTGTGCGGCGTGTGCCGGGATGCGTGTCCTGCAGCCGCCATTTCACTGATTCCTGATTACAACGAGCCTCTGAACGAGACCGAGCTGGAGACTTTGGCGCAGATGCCGGCTGACGAACGCACACGCGCCCAATACCGTCTTTATCCTAAGATTGATGCGGATCTCTGCATCGGCTGCGGAGCCTGTCAGCATTCCTGCCCGACAAAGGCTATTATCGTCGATGGCTTCTCAGTCCATCGCGTTTGATAACCTTCTTTCTGCGGACTGACCATCCGAAGAATCCCTTGGGGTTGGTGACATCGAAGTACTGACCGTGCGAGTATGCTATGAGGTTCATGGCTGCCATGTCCAATGTGCCGTCCTCACGAAGGTACTGCTCATCCACCTGTACGTTCACAACTTCTGCGATAAACATGTCGTGTGAGCCTAAGGGCTTTATTTCAACCACCTTGCATTCTATGGAAACCGGTGATTCAGCTACGGTGGGAGCGTTCACGACACTTGACCGGCCGGGCGTGATTCCTGCCAATTGAAACTTGTCGCAGTCGCGTCCGCTACGCACTCCACAGAGGTCGGTAGCACGTGCGAGGGACTTGGTGGTGAGGTTTATGACGAAGCATCCGCTGCGTCTGATGATGTCGTATGAATGCCGTTCCGGACGGACTGAGATGTAGCACATTGGAGGATTGCTGCAGATGGTACCCGTCCAGGCTATGGTCAGCAGATTGTATTCCTCCGGCGTCGCTCCGCAGCTCACGAGTACTGCAGGCAGAGGGTATATCATGGTCCCCGGTTTCCAGTCCTTCTTCATCGTACGTTATCCGGTTGTGTCAGTTTCCTGAAGACGGCAGGGTACGGGAGCCTGAAGGTCATCAGCTCGCCGCTGACCGGATGGATGATGCTGAAACGGTAATTATGAAGCATCAGACGTCTGGCCGGATTGGTCTCTGCACCATACTTTATGTCTCCGGCGATAGGACATCCCATCTCGGCCATGTGAACTCGGATCTGGTTCTTCTTGCCGGTGAATATCTCTACATCTACAAGTGCGTAGCGGCCTCGCGACTGCAGTACGCGATAGCGGGTGATGGCAAGCCTGCCTTCATCCTCGTTGTCTGTGGAATGGACCTGCAGACGCTCATTCTCGGTGAGAAGCGAACGTATCTCATCTTCCGGCCTTGCAGGGACACGTTCCGTAACGCACACGTAACGGCGTTCCTTGACATAGAAATCCCAGTTGTCGCGCAGCTCGTGCTGCATGTCGCGGTTCTTGGCGAACATGAGGATTCCGGAAGTGTACTGGTCCAGACGATGGCATACGTAAAGTTCTGCATCAGGATTGTCATGCCTTACATAGTCGCGGACTATGGCGAAGGCATTCCTGTCTCTGTTGTTGTCGTTGGCGACAGACAGAAGGCCTGATGCCTTTTCTATCACTACCATCCACTGGTCTTCGTAGAGAATCCTGACCTGAGGATTGCTGAACTTGAAATACGAACGGCCGAAGTTTACCTGGACTGTGTCTCCCGGCATCAACGGTGTGTCAAACTGCGTCACTGGCTTGTCTTTCATGGCTATGTGTCTGTATTTGAGCAGAGCTTTTATCTCTGTGCGGTTCTTGTCCTTGAGAGTCTCAATGAGAAACGGGAGAAGAGTGGTCTCACTGGTGACATTGAAACTCCTGATGTTGTCAGCTGTAAAATGCGGCCTGCTGTCTGACTTTCTCATAATAAGTTATTTGATAAAGCGGTTTACGGCATTGATGAATGCCAGAACAGATGCTTTGACTATGTCTGTGTCAGCGGCAAAGCCGTAGTACCGGCTGCCGTTGTATTCTACCTGCATGTGTACCTTGCCAATGTCGTCGCACCCTTTGTCCATGGCCTGTATGAAGAACTCGCGGATGAGCATCTTACGGCCGATTATCTTCTTGACACATTTTATGGATGCATCCACTGGACCGTTGCCGCGCATGATAGCGGACTTGTACTCTCCATCAACGATGAGACGGACGTGCGCCCTGGTCTGTACTCCTGTTCCGGAAACAGCCTTGAGATAATCCAGCCTGACCGGTGCGATGTCATTCAGGTCACGGCCGGCTATCTTCATAATGTCTTCGTCGGTGATATCCTGCTTTACATCTGCCAGACGCAGGAACTTCTCGTAAGCGATATCAAGTTCCTCCTTGGTCAGCTCAATGTTGAGTTCCGCCAGACGGTGCTTGAGGGCGGCATGACCGCTGCGGGCGGTGAGGATGATGCTGTTGTCCTCCAGACCGATGTCCTTGGGGTCGATAATCTCGTATGTCTCCTTCATCTTCAGGATTCCGTCCTGGTGTATGCCTGAGGAATGGGAGAATGCATTGCGTCCCACTACGGCCTTGTTCGGCTGTACCGGCATGTTCATCAGGCTGGACACCATACGGCTGGCATGGTAGATGCGTGTGGTGTCGATGCCGGTTTCGAAGCCGAGTTCGCTGCGTCCTTTCAGAATCATGGCTATCTCTTCGAGCGCGGTGTTGCCGGCCCGTTCGCCGATGCCGTTGACAGTTACGTCTATCTGTCGGGCTCCATTCATGATAGCCTGCAGAGTATTTGCCGTAGCCAGTCCCTGATCGTTGTGGCAGTGGACGGAAAGCATCACCTTGTCAATGCCGTCAACATGTTCGCGCAGATATCTGATCTTGTCACCGAATTCAAGCGGCGTACAGTAACCTGTCGTGTCCGGAATGTTGATTGTAGTGGCTCCGGCCTTGATGACCGCCTCAACCACCCTTGCCAGATATTCGTTGTCGGTGCGGCCTGCGTCCTCGCAGTAGAACTGTACTTCCTCTGTCAGGTTGCGTGCGTAGCGGGTGGCCATGACGGCGCGTTCCAGAATGTCCTCACGGTTGGAAAGGAACTTGTACTTGATGTGATAGTCGGAAGTGCCGATGCCAGTCTGTATCCTTCCGCGCCTGGCATGTTTCAATGACTGGGCGGCGACATCGATGTCGTTCTGGACAGCTCTGGAGAGTACGCAGATGGACGGTTCCGTGACTGCCTTGCAGATCTCCACAACGCTGTTGAAGTCTCCGGGACTGGAAACGGGAAATCCTGCCTCGATGATATCTACCCCGAGTTCTTCAAGAACTTTGGCCACCTGCACCTTCTCGATGCTGTTGAGCTGGCATCCGGGTACCTGTTCCCCGTCGCGCAGGGTCGTGTCGAATATGTATATTCTTTCTGCCATTATTTGAGCCAGCGGTCAAGCCATCCGAAGAATGTACGCTGCCACAGGATTCCGTTCTGAGGCTGGAGCACCCAGTGATTTTCGTCAGGGAAGAGCAGCAGTTCTGCCGGCACACCGCGCATGACTGCCGAATTGAATGCTGATATCGCCTGTGACGAAAGAATCCTGTAGTCCTTCTCTCCGTGAATGCAGAGGATAGGCGTGTCCCATTTCTCAATGAAAAGGTGAGGCGATGTGGCGAACGAATGGGCTGTCTTGTCATTCTGCTCCCAGTAAGCGCCGCCCAGATCCCAGTTGGTGAACCAGAACTCCTCCGTCTCAACAGACTGCTGCTGCAGGTTGAAGATGCCGTCGTGGGCGATGAATGCCTTGAAACGCTTGTCGTGATGTCCCGCGAGCCAGTAGACCGAGTACCCTCCGAAGCTTGCGCCTACGCATCCGAGGCGGTCGCTGTCAATGTACGGTTCCTTGGAAACCTCGTCGATAGCCTTCAGCACGTCGTCCATGCACTTGCCTCCGTAGTCGCCGCTTATCTCCTCGTTCCATTCACTGCCGAAGCCCGGAAGTCCGTGACGGTTCGGAGCCACTACGATGTAGCCCTGCGAGGCCATGATGCGGAAATTCCAGCGGAAGCTCCAGAACTGTGAGATGATGCTCTGCGGACCGCCCTCGCAGTAGAGCAGAGCGGGATATTTCTTGGCAGGATCGAACTTGGGAGGATAAATCACCCAGGTGAGCATCTGCTGTCCGTCAGTGGTCTCTATCCAGCGTTCTTCGACTCTGACATCATCCAGCTGGCTGAATATGTGGTCGTTCTCATGAGTGATGCGTTCAGCCATGTTGCGCCTGATATCGAGAGAATAGAGCTCGGTGGCGTTTGTCATAGACTGCCTGGCGGCAATGAGACGGTCGCCGGACCATGCTATGGCGTTGTAATCGCAGACTTCGTCATTGATGGTGGTGAGATTGCCCTCCAGGTCAAGCTTGAAAATGGACTGCTTGCCCATCCACGGACCGATGAAATAGATTTCTGTTCCGTCAGTGCTCCAGATGAATGACTCCACGTTGCTGTCGAACGCTTCGGATACCGATTTCTTCACACCTGTCTCGAGGTCCATGACATACAGCCTGTTGCGGTCGCTTTCGTAACCGTCACGCTCCATGCTCTGCCATGCAATGTACCTGCCGTCAGGCGAGTACTGCGGATTGATGTCGTATCCCAGGTTGCGGTCGGCATCGCCGTCCTTCTTGCACAGGTTGACTGTGCTGCCATCGTGGATGTCGTAGAGATAGATATCGGAATCGGTGCTTCTGGCATATTCCAGTCCGGTCTTCTTGCGGCAGGTGTATGCAATGCCTCTGGAATCTCTGCTCCAGCACAGCTGCTCTATGCCTCCGAATGGCAGCATGGGACTTTCGTAACCCTGATTCTCCAGAATATCGAGTGTGATATCGGAGATGCGGCTTCCGTCAAACGGAGCTACGAAGGGGTGTGGCAGCTCATCCACCCATGAGTCCCAATGACGGTACATCATATCGGTGGCGATGCGGCCGGTGGCCTTTGGCAGATCTTCGTACTGTGTGACCTTGACAAGCGGATTCTCCACTCCCATGACCATTAGCACCTGGCTTTCGTCAGGGGCAAAGAGGAATCCCTGGACGGATTTTGCGGCAAATGACAGCTGACGGCGGCTGCCTCCGTCCACATCCATTTCCCATATCTGGGTGGAACCTCCGCTGTTGCTCATAAAGGCGATGCGGCTTCCGTCCTTGATCCATGCTGGCGATGACTCGGAATCAGCTGTAGAGGTGAGCAGCTTCTGACCGGAACCGTCTGCATTCATGACGTAGATGACGCGGTGGCTGGCGTTCTGTCCAACGCTGTAGTATGCAACATCGTATGCGATTTTCTGTCCGTCGGGCGATACGGCGAAACTGCCGATACGTCCCATTGCCCAGAGTGCTTCAGGAGTGAAGTGACCGTCCTGTATCTGAATGTTGTTCCTGCCGATGACGGGACTGCCGTCACCTTCTTTCGTGCAGCCTGTCATGACTGCTGCCGTTGTCATGAGTGTCATAGTGATCAGTGACAGATGGAAAAATGAATGCTTCTTCATCGCATATTTATTTAATTAGGTGCAAAGGTAAGGTTTTATATTGAGTTTTGGAGTAAATTTGCATATCCAAAATAAATACGAATGATACTGCAGACTATTCTGATGGCTTTCCTGCTGGCTATGCCGGGTGGAATGGAGAAGCCGGTTACGGCAAAGAGCAACAGTGGGATGAACGGTGACACTTTGAGGGTTGGATTTCAGCTTCAGATAAATCACGGGTGGCATGTGTACTCTGTAGAGATGCCTTCTGGCGGTCCTGTCGGTGCATCCGTTACATTTGATTCCATCCGCGGCCTCCAGCCTGTCGGAAAACTCTCGTTCGACGGACGTGAGATAGAGAAGGACGATGCTGTGTTTGATATGAAAGTCCGTTTCTTCGAGCAGTCCGTCAGATTCATTCAGGATTTCGTGAAGACGGATGATGACTGGTATGTATCGGGCTATCTGACTTACGCGGCATGCAATGACGAGAACTGCATCCCGCCGCAGAATCTGGAGTTCGAGTATGCCTCGGAACCTGCCGCATTGGAGTCCGTCACTTCTGTTGCCGATATTGAGGGGTATGACGGAATGGATAACGTTGAGGGTTATGATGCCGGACTCTGGAGCCCTGTGGATTATGACCGAAGCGCCGGCACCACAGGTGGAAAGGGACTGTGGGGTCTGCTGCTGACCAGTTTTCTGGGCGGTCTGCTGGCTCTGCTGACTCCTTGCGTATGGCCTGTCATCCCGATGACTGTCAGTTTCTTCCTGAAACGTTCGGAGAACCGCAGGTCTGCAGTCAGTGATGCGCTGTCGTATGGCATCTCCATCGTAGTGGTGTATGTGACGTTAGGTCTGCTGATTACGCTGATATTCGGGGCGAGCGCACTTAATTCGCTGTCCACCAATGCTGTAGTCAATCTGATATTCTTTGCTGTCCTGGTGATTTTTGCGCTTTCATTCTTCGGGCTCTTCGAGATAACACTCCCGTCAGGCTGGAGTACAGGTCTGAGCAAGAAGTCTTCCGCTTCCGGCGGTTTCATCGGCATTTTCCTGATGGCTCTCACCCTGTCAATCGTATCTTTTTCGTGTACGGGACCTATCATCGGATTCCTGCTCGTGGATGCGGCATCGACAGGCGGTATTGCTCCGGTTTTGGGAATGTTCGGATTCTCGCTGGCGCTGGCCATTCCGTTCGCTCTCTTCGCCATGTTCCCGCACTGGCTCAAGTCTATGCCCAAGTCCGGTGGCTGGATGGATAAGGTGAAAGTGACTCTGGGCTTCATTGAACTGGCATTCTCGCTGAAGTTCCTGTCTGTGGCAGACATGGCGTACGGGTGGGGAATACTCCCACGTGACCTGTTCGTGCTGCTGTGGGTGCTGATGGCTGTGCTCCTGGGCCTGTATCTGCTTGGAGTCATCCGCTTCCACAAATATGAGGAAAAGACAAAGCCGAGCTGGCTGGCCGTGACAGTGGCGATAGTCTCTCTGGCATTTGCCGCGTGGATGGTCCCCGGTCTCTGGGGCGCTCCGCTGAAGGCTGTCAGCGCATTCACTCCTCCGATGTCAACACAGCATTTCAATGTACGTGAGGTGCAGGTGGAGCCTGACTGTACCGATTTTGCGGAGGGAGTCCGTATGGCAGAGGAGACGGGACGGCCTGTTCTGCTGGATTTCACCGGTTACGGCTGTGTCAACTGCCGCAAGATGGAGGCTTCTGTCTGGACTGATCCGGATGTGGCGGCTCTGATTCGCGACAGGTTTGTCCTGGTGTCACTGTTCGTTGATGACAAGACACCGCTGGATAACGTATCTACAGTGAATGAAAACGGCACGGCAGTCAGGATACGCACAGTCGGTGACAAATGGAGCCTGCTGCAGCGTTATAAGTTCGGAGCCAATGCACAGCCGTTCTACGTGATTATGAACGCTGACGGGCAGATGACCGCAGGTCCGTATGTGTTCGACCCGGACATCGCCCGCTTCAAGGCATTCCTGAAATCGGGACTGGAATAATTACTTTCCCTTCTGCTTGTTCTGGAGCTGACGGAGACGTTCCTGCTCCTTCTGCATTGCCTCAAGACGGGCCATCATGCTGTTGCTGCGGCTCTTCTTGGGGTCGTTGCGATTGGCCTCGTAATTGGCCTGGAGCTGTTTGAGAAGTTCTGCTTCATTGGTAGTCCTGCGCAGGTACATCATGATGATGATATTGGCGAGTGCCGAGATGAAGTAGTAGTAGCACAGACCAGAGGAATAGTTGTTGAAGGAGAAGAAGAAGATGACAGGCATCAGGTACATCATCCACTTCATGGTCTTCATCGCGTCTTCCTGGCCCGGGGCCTGCTGCTGTTGCTTCATGGAAATGACAGTGTTGATGACGTTGCTGGCACAGAACAGCAGACAGAAGATGCTCAGGTGATTGCCTATGAGCGGAATGTTGCTGCTCCAGTGGATGATGTCATCGAAACCTGTGAGGTCCGCAGCCCAGAGGAAACTCTGCTGACGAAGCTCGATGGCGTTCGGCACAAAGAAGAAGAAGGCCATCCAGATAGGTGTCTGGATAAGTGTAGGAAGGCATCCTCCCATCGGGCTGACACCATATTTACTGTATACGGCCATTGTTTCCTGCTGCTTCTTCATGGCATCTTCAGGTTTCGGATACATGGCGTTCACCTCATCTACGTATGGCTTCAATGCACGCATCTTTGCGGATGAGATGAAGGACTTGTAGGTGAACGGCTGTACGATAGCCTTGATGATGACGGTCAGAAGAAGTATGACGATTCCCATGTTCAGACCCCATCTTGACAGGAGGTTGAAAAGCGGGATGATGAGGAAGCGGTTGAACTCGCGGACAATCGGCCAGCCGAGGTCCATGACCTTCTGCAGACGGATTCTGCTGCCCTCATGAACGAGCGAATTGGCGGAACGGAGAATCTTGTAATCGTTCGGACCGAGATAGAACTGCAGTCTGGTAGGTTCGTTACCCCTCGGATCGAAGGCTGTGACGAGTGTTGCTGACATTTTCTTGAGATATCCGTTGCCTTTCTGATAGGATGCTGCTGCAAGACGTGCGTTTGCGTCGAATCCTGCCGATGATATCAGGATGGTGGAGAAGAACTGGTTCTTGAATGCCACCCATTCGAGAGGCTCTTCAGAATTGATGATTCTCGGATTGCCGCTGACCATCAGCTTCTTGGCGTTGTTCTTGTCGCCACGCTTGTATGTGAGTGTGGTGTAGCGCTGCTCGAACTCGAAGCCCTTCTCCTGCTGACGCAGATTCTGGATCCATTCGACGGACAGGTTGCTGAGATTTGACGGGAGCAGGTCGGACATGCCGTTGGCTCTGATGTCAAGATTCACCATGTAGCTCTCCGGGTCGAGTTCGTAATGGAAATCGAGCGATCCGTAGCCCTGAGTGAGCATTCTCATGGTGATGCTGCGTCCGGTCACGTCGGTCGGAATGAAATACAGGTCTCCGGTGGAGATGTTGCGGTCCTTGCCGTCAATTCTGATGTTGAGGCTGATCTCGGACTGGTCGAAGATGATGACATTGCCCCCCTGCTGGTTCTTGTAATCGTTCAGCTCAACGCGGCATGGAATGCCTCCCTTGGAGGAGATGCCCACTTTGACATGACTGTTGCTGATGGTGTATATTTCATCGGTTCCGGTCAGTGACGGGAAGAATGGCGAAAGCGTGTCCACAGCGTTGGTGACGTTCATGGTGTCCGCTTCAATGACGGCGGTCGTGTCATTTTCAAATTCCGCCATACGGATTGAATCCTGTCTTGCTGCATACTGCTGCTGCTTTGCAGCCTGTTCCTTATTCGGTTTGTTCAGAAAAAACATCAGAATGATGGCCAGACCGATAAGTAGAAAACCGTAATATGTCCTCTTGTCCACTTTATATATTTTTTATTGTTTCCGTAACGGAACGCAAAGATATACAAAATGGACATACTTTTCAGCACATCCTTAATATAATTGGCAATTGCCATGCAAACATTCTTTTTTGTATTTTTGCATTAGTAAACAATCAAGATACGCAAAATGATGAATATGACTTCACTCATCCCCATGCTGCTGCTCTCTGCCGTATCCGGTGGCGACGGCAGCCAGACGGAACCGGTTCAGACTGATTCCACAATTGTCGCCAAATACAGTGCAAAACTGGATTCCCTCTCGGCCCTGTACGCTGAGGAGGCAGGTATTGAACTGGATGAAATCAGCGACAATCCATTGTACTTCAAACTGTTCATGCCGCTGGCACTGTACGACGAGGCTTTCATCGCATGCCCGGATACGCTTGAGGCACAGACGGACAGCCTGCTTCCGGTCAATCTGGAGAAGTGGGACAGGGATGAAAGCATTGCAGACAATATAAACAGGACACTGGCGCGCGTGTATCTGGATCATCCGGAACTTGTCTCGCTGACTGAGAATGAGCTGAAAAGCGTGACCGGACCTGTGGCAATCAGTGAAGAGTCCAAGGAGAGGATAGCCGCTCCAGCGGGTGATATAGAAATCCACGAAGCGGCAGAACCGGAACTGGTCAAAAACAAGCCCAGTTTCTGGAAATTCCCCGGAACGTCCCAGTTCAAGTATACGCAGAGCCGTTATTCGGACAACTGGTACAAGGGCGGTGTCAACAACCACTCCCTGCTGGTCCAGCTTGAGCAGGAGGCCAATTATGCCAAAAACAGTCTGACATGGGACAACAAGCTGGAGGCCAAGCTCGGCTATTATACGACGGAGGAGGATGATGACCGTCGCTTCCGCACCAATGAGGACCTTCTGCGTGTGACGACAAAGTTCGGTTACAAGGCTGCGAAGAACTGGTACTATTCGGCTCAGATTCAGGCCTACACCCAGTTCATGAATGTGTATGAAAGCGATAACGTGACATTGAAGTCGCGCTTCTTCGCACCGGCGTACGGCAATGTCTCCATCGGTATGGATTACAAGCCCAAGTTCAAGAATTCCAAGGTCACGCTTTCCGCACAGCTTTCGCCTCTCGCGTACGACTGCCGTTACGTCAGCAGGGAGGAACTCGGTAAAAAGTTCGGTATCGAAGAGGGCAAGAAGTACAAGTATTCGGTCGGTTCGCGTGTCGAAGTCAACTCGAAGTGGCAGCTGCTCGAGTTCCTCAAATGGACGACCAAGGCCCAGTTCTTCACCAGTTATGAGAATGTCGAGTCCAATTGGGAAAATACCATTGATGTCACTCTCAACAAGTATTTCTCCATCCAGTTCTTCCTGCACTGGCGCTTCGATGACAGTGTGAATCCGGATGAGGACATGAAGTATCATCAGTTGAAGGAGTTCCTTACCCTGAACTTCACGTACAGCTGGTAAGGTCACTTGCTTTTCTTCAGCGATTCCAGCTTGAACATCTCGTCACGGTACTGGGCGGCCTCGAGGAAGTCCAGACGTGACGATGCTTCGTTCATCAGGCGACGCACTCTGGCGATGGCCTTGTCCAGCTGTGAGTCACTCATATACTCCACAACAGGATCTGCAATGGCTGCAACCGGTTCGATGGCCGGCCTGTAGTCATTGTCGTGTTCATGCTGCATAAGACCGGCCAGCGGTGATTCCGTTATCTCCTTGCGGATCTGCTGCGGGGTGATGCCGTGTTCCTTGTTGTAGTTCATCTGCTTGTCACGTCTGCGCTTTGTCTCCTGCATGGTGAGACGCATGCTTTCGGTTATCTTGTCTGCGTAGAGTATGACCTTGCCGTTGACGTTGCGGGCAGCGCGTCCTGCAGTCTGTGTAAGCGATCTGTGATCTCTGAGAAAACCTTCCTTGTCTGCATCCAGAATGGCTACGAGTGAAACTTCCGGCAGATCCAGGCCTTCTCTGAGCAGGTTGACGCCTATCAGAACGTCGAACAGCCCGGCACGCAGGTCCGCCATGATGCGAACGCGTTCCAGGGTCTCCACGTCACTGTGGATGTAGTTGCAGCGCACACCGTTACGCAGCAGGTAGTCGTTCAGTTCTTCGGCCATACGCTTGGTCAGCGTGGTGACAAGCACACGCTCGTCCTTCTCGGCGCGGAGCTGAATCTCCTCCATGAGGTCGTCCACCTGGTTCTTGCACGGCCGTACTTCAATCTCAGGGTCCAGCAGTCCGGTAGGGCGTATCACCTGATCGGCCACGATGCCTTCGCTCTCGTTCAGCTCATAGTCTGCCGGAGTTGCGCTCACGTAGATGGTCTGATGTGTCATCTCCTTGAACTCTTCGAACTTGAGCGGACGGTTGTCCATTGCCGCCGGCAGACGGAAGCCGTACTCCACGAGATTGACCTTGCGGGCTCTGTCGCCTCCGTACATGGCATGGATCTGCGGTACGCTGACATGGCTCTCGTCTATGACAAGCAGAAAATCCTTTGGGAAAAAGTCCAGCAGACAGTATGGACGGGATCCCGGCTGACGTCCGTCGAAATATCTGGAGTAGTTCTCGATTCCGGAGCAGTGTCCCAGTTCGCGGATCATCTCCATGTCGTATTCCACACGTTCCTTCAGGCGTTTGGCTTCCAGCGGCCTGCCTTCCGCCTCGAAGTACTCTATCCGTTCGGCCAGGTCTGTCTGTATCTGGCGTATTGCCCGTTCCTGACTTTCCTTGGTTGTCATGAACAGATTGGCCGGGTATATTCTGTAGCTGTCGTATTCCCCGATGCTCTGGCCTGTCTGGATGTCGAATTCCCCGATGGAATCGATTTCGTCGTCCCAGAACTGAACGCGCAGCGCAAGGTCGTTGTATGCGAGGTTGATGTCCACGCTGTCCCCCTTGACGCGGAACTCTCCGCGGGACATGTCCAGATCGTTGCGCGTGTAGAGGCTGTCAATGAGTCTGTGCAGGAAAACGTCCCTGTCCAGCCGCATTCCCCTGCGCACTTCGATTACGTTGTTGTAGAAGTCCGCCGGGTTGCCCATGCCGTAGATGCAGGAGACGGACGAGACTACAATCACATCGCTTCTGCCGGAGAGAAGAGCCGATGTGGCGGACAGACGCAGCTTGTCTATCTCGTCGTTGATGGAGAGGTCCTTCTCAATGTAAGTGTCTGTGGACGGGATGTATGCCTCAGGCTGGTAGTAGTCGTAGTAGGAGACGTAATATTCCACGGCGTTTTCAGGAAAGAATGCCTTGAATTCGCTGTAGAGCTGTGCTGCAAGTGTCTTGTTATGGCTTAGAACCAGGGTGGGGCGGCCCACGTTCCTGATGACGTTGGCTATGGTGAATGTCTTGCCGGAGCCGGTCACACCGAGCAGTGTCTGGGCGGGAGTGCCGTTCAGAACGCCTTCCGTGAGCTGCGCGATGGCCTGCGGCTGGTCTCCGGTCGGCTCGTATGGTGCCTTCAGCTTGAATTCCATGCTGCAAAATTACATCTTTCGGCGTTATTTTTGCTAATTTTGCGAAAACAACAAAGAGACAACCGATATGAGAAAAGTAGCATTGACCTCGCTGATGTGCGTGCTGGGAACTGCGGCCGGAATGGCCTGCACCAATCTGATTGTAACCGGTGGCGCTTCGGCGGACGGCTCCGGTATGGTAACCTACGCAGCTGACTCGCATCAGCTGTACGGGGCACTGAAGTATTTTGAAGCTGCAGATTATCCCGAAGGGACCATGCTGGACGTGTATGAGTGGGATTCAGGCAAATACCTGGGACAGATTCCACAGGCCAGTCATACCTATGCCGTGACCGGCAATATGAACGAACATCAGCTGGTCATAGGCGAGACCACCTACGGAGGACGTGAATACATCGATTCCACCGCAATAATGGATTACGGATCGCTGATATACATTGCTCTCCAGCGCTGCAGGACAGCCCGTGAGGCAATTGCTCTCATTGACGGACTGATGCAGAAATACGGATATGCATCCGAAGGTGAGTCGTTTACGATAGCAGACCCGGATGAGATCTGGATAATGGAGATTATCGGCAAGAATCCGAAGTACAATAAAAAGGGTGAGAATGTGAACAAGGGGGCCGTATGGGTGGCAAAACGCATTCCAGACGGATATATCTCGTCACACGCCAACCAGGCCCGGATCACACACATTGATTTCAATGACCCGGACAACTGCCTCTATGCAAAGGATGTCATCACCCAGGCACGTGAGCAGGGCATATTCGATGGCAGTGACGGGGAATTCAGCTTCAGCGATGTATATAATCCGCTGAATTTCGGCAATGCCCGCGGATGTGAGGCCCGCGTATGGTCATTCTTCAACAGATTTGCCGATGGAATGGACAAATATCTGGACTACGCGATGGGCTATAACCTCAGTAACCGCATGCCTCTGTATGTGAAGCCGAACAGGAAAATCTCTGTCAAGGATCTTGCGGACATGATGCGCGACCATTTCGAGGGCACTCCGATGGACATGACTACCGATATCGGAGCCGGTGGCAGTCACAGCCCTTATCGCTGGCGTCCGATGGAATTCGAGTATGAGGGCAGGAGCTATGTGAATGAGCGTGCCATCGCCACACAGCAGACGGGCTGGTGGTACGTGGCCCAGACCAGAAAGGACTGTCCGACCGGCGGATTGTTCTGGTTCGGGGTGGACGATGCCGCAACATCTCCTCTGATGCCGTTCTATCCTAAGTATTCCACTGTTCCTGAATGTCTGAGCGAGGATAACGGCTCGATGTTGGAGTATTCGGAGACATCCATGTTCTGGATTGTCAACAGAATAGCCCAGTTCGCATATCTGAGATACGACAGGATTGGTGCTGAGGTCAGAAGTGTGATTGACGAATATGAGAATGACATGATCAGACAGGTGTCTGTCCAGGATGGGATCGCCGGAGCCATGATCGGAGCTGACGAACCGAAACTGGCGGCGCTGTATCTCGATACTTTCTGCAAGACCAATGCGTCAAATCTGCTGGAGAAATGGAAGAAGCTTGACAGATACCTGCTGGTGAAGTATATTGACGGCAACATCAAAGTACAGAATGAGGATGGCTCATTCAAGGATGACAGCTTTGACAGTAAAATACCGGCATACCCGATTCAGGAGGACTATTCCGACAAGTGGAAGGAGAACGTCGTGCGCGATCACGGGGACGTTCTGCGCATTCCTGATTGATTTTTAATAATAATTATATACGCAAGAGTTGCTTTATCCGGTGCGAATGAGTAATTTCGCGGTCAAATACGTAGTGATGAGAAGAACCGCACGTTTCCTGATTCCGATTACGGCACTGCTGTACTGCAGCTGTGCAGGAGTCAACACCATACTCAAGTCGTCCGATTACGATGCCAAGTATGAGCTGGCCAAGGCAATGTACGTGGAGGGGCACTATTCCGATGCCAGCGGCATCATTGAGGATTGTGTCCTGATGTTCCGCGGTACTGCCAAGGGAGAGGAGTGTGTGTATCTGCTTGCCGACTGCTACGCGCAGATGAACGACTGGATAATGGCGTCCCAATACTATCAGACGTACTACAAGACATATCCCAAGGGCCGCTACGAGGAGGATGCGCATTTCCGTGCCGGCAAGTGCCTGTTCTATGACACCCCGGATCCGCGTCTGGACCCGTCCAGTACATACACTGCCATAAACGAGCTTCAGAACTTTCTCGAGCTGTATCCCGGCAGCCAGTACGTGGATGAGGCCAATGATATGATTTACAAGATGTACGACCGTCTTGTGGAGAAGGAGATGCGCTCGGTGAAGCTTTACTACAATCTGGGTAACTACATGGGCAACAACTACCGTGCCGGTATCATCACCGCACAGAATGCCCTGAAGGATTTCCCATATACGAAATATCGCGAGGAACTCTCCATGATGATTCTCCGCTGCAAGTTCAAGGAGGCGGAGGAGAGTGTGCAGGACAAGCAGCTGGACCGATACCGCGATGTTGTGGATGAATACTATGCTTTCAGGAACGAGTTTCCGGATAGCCGTTATATGAAGGAAGTGGAGAAGATTTTTGCAACCGCTTCCAGACAGTCTGGTAATCAACAATAATTCGATAAGATGGATTTCAAGAAAACAAATGCTCCGACCAATACCGTTACACGTAATCTGGTCGAATTCGTAAAGGACACTGACAATATCTATGAGAGCGTGGCTATCATGAGCAAGCGCGCCAATCAGATTTCCGTTGAGATGAAGGATGAACTCAAGCACAAACTCGAGGAGTTCAGCACCACTACGGACAATCTTGAGGAGGTCTTTGAGAATCGTGAGCAGATTGAGATCTCACGCTATTATGAGCGTCTGCCGAAACCGACACTGATTGCAGCTCAGGAGTTCCAGGACGGCAAGCTTTATTTCCGCAATCCCAGCAAGGACAAGGAACTGTTCTGACAATGAAGACATATCTGCATCAGGTCTGGCTTCTTCTGATGTGCGTTCTTCTTTTTGCCGGCCTGCTGATGCCGGTCGGGGAGTTTGCCAATCCGGAGGGAGCGACTGCCAGTCTGACGAATTTCAGAATCAATTTCATAGAAGGTGACAGCGTCAGCGCAATGTGGGCGCTGGCGGTGGTACTGATTGTATCATTGCTGGTATCCTTCTTCGAACTGCTGCTTTCGGGATTCCGGAATTTCACACTTCAGAAGAGAATTCTGATTTTCAATG
Organism: Bacteroidaceae bacterium; assembly: GCA_024398555.1. Lineage (GTDB taxonomy): Bacteria > Bacteroidota > Bacteroidia > Bacteroidales > Bacteroidaceae > Colenecus. The sequence continues at coordinate 19,158 of JAKSIW010000010.1, forward strand.
CTCTGCTGCTGGTAGGGTATTACGTGATTTTTATTGTGTATGTGCTCTGTGCCGCAGACGGTGCGACATTCCGTCCTATGTGGGGAGGCCTGATGCCGCTGATTGCGCTGATTCTGGACGGCATAACATTTTTCTCCGTGCAGAGGGCAGAGGCGATGATCATCGCCGGAGCCGACTCGTTCCGACTCAGGGATTAAATCCTACTTGATTTCGAACATGTATGCCAGACGGGCATATATTGTGGTGCTGGCCGAACGGCTGAAGTAGTCTTTCTTGGAATTGCCGAAGATGTCCGACAGGCCGAAGTAGTATCGTCCCTCCAGTGAGAAGTTGCCGATACCCGTCTTCAGTTCGACTCCGAGACCGCCGGTGATTCCGTACTCGAACCTGTTCTCGATATCCTTACCGTACTGTTCGATCACACCGTTCGGACGCTTTGACGTGTCCCACGGCTCCTGTCCTCCGTATGTCTCCGTTTCATTGAGAAGTATGCCTATCTGAGGACCTAAATTCAAGAATGCCTGCAGACCGCGTGCTTCGCGTCCGACTCCGAGATGAGCGAAGAACGGAACTTCGAGATAGGTCATGCTGCGGTAGTATTCGTTGCCGGAGCCGTCTTCAATGCGTTCCTGCCATCCCCGCTCCGCGATGTTGGCTTCAAGCTGTGCTGCGCATACAAGGAAGAAATACTTCTCGCTGGTATATCTGGCAGCAAGGCCGAACGACTTGCCCAAATAGAGGTCCTGCTTGATTTTTGGGGTGAAGCTGACGTTGGACATTGTCACACCACCGGATGCGCCGAATGCGAATGTGCTGCGCGGACTTCCCACCTGTGCCCGTGCTGTCATGGACATCGTACAGGCGAAAGCAAGTATTGCAAACAGACGTTTCATACAGTTAGTCAAAATCAATCTTTTCGGTCTGATACTGGTCTGACATGTGAATGAAGAAGACCTTACGGTTGACGAATCCTCCGTTGCTGCCGGCCCTCTGGAATCTGAATCCCATCTGTATCGGGTCGGATTTGATTCTGTCCAGATTGTCTGAAAGGCGGTCTCCGTATTTGGCAATGCCATTCAGAAAGTAGCTGGCCATGTCATAGCCGTATTCGGCAAAGCTCGGGAATGACTGCATCATCTGACGGCTGTATGCCTGTCTGAACGAGGCGTTGAACTTCTGTGACTGCTCCAACTTGTTGTTGGTGTAGAACCAGCTGTAGAACCATGTATCCACTTCGTGAAATTCGTCCATGTGGTCCATTGCGAAAACCTGATATTCAGGATATCCGAACAGATGAGTCTCGATGGAAGGGTCTTTTGCCCTGTTGACCAACTGGAGAATCGGAAGAATTGTGTAAAGCGCGCTGCTTGAGGAACTCTTGGCCATGAATATGTTCTGGTATCCGGGTTCGAGCATTTCGGCAAGCTTGATGGCGAACTCTTCGTCATTGAGGTCCACTACGACTGTGGATACCTTCATTCCGGCTGACTTAAGGGTGCCGGAAAGCTTTTCAAGTGCCTGGCTGCCGGATTCCTCTCCGGTGTCCAGAATAATGAGGTTCGGCTTGCTGAATACCTGGCGGAAATGCCTGCTCATTTCGGCCTGCAGTTCGGTTTGCTGGGGATTGAGCTGATAGATGTATCTGCTTTCCATGACTGCATCCGATCCAGAACTGACCGGAAGAACAAGCGGGATGCGGTGACTGTCTGCGAATTCCGCAGCAGTTCTGATATGACTGTCGAAACGCGGACCGAACAGTATGTCCATGTCACTCATTTCCTCCTTCTGGAAAATGTAGCTGATGTCGTTGTATTCAGTTCCAGTGTCATATACGTGAAGATGAATTGATGTGCCGGCTGATTTCAGTTCCCTGACTGCCAGAAGAATTCCCTGATAGAATTCCACCATCCTGCGCTGCTCCTGGTCGGACTCTTCGTCAAGACGGAACGGCATTATCAGCGCAGCGTTTATGATGTCATCGTTACGCTTCGGCCACATCGGATTCAACAGCATGTCGGTTTTGGTGACAGCCTCTTCGACCTCAGTATCCGGTTCGTCAGACTGGGCGTCGCTGACAACTTCTGTCATTACCGGAGAACTGTCTGCTGGGATGGCCTCGCTGTCCGCAACTGTGTTCCTTGCTGTCAATTCTCTGATTTTGGCAAATGTGTTATCAGTGATTTGTCTGGCCTTGGCGGCGATTCTTTCAGCGACAGTCATGCTATTATCGGTATCCTTCTCGGCTTCGAGTCTGGCCTTCTCGGCTGCGAGTCTGGCATTCTCGGCTTCCTTCTCGGCTGCGAGTCTGGCCTTCTCAGCTTCCTTCTCGGCTGCGAGTCTGGCCTTCTCGGCGGCCTTCTCGTCTGCGAGTCTGGCCTTCTCGGCTTCCTTCTCAGCAGATATCCTGGCTTCTTCAGCCTTAATGCTACCCGATGACGGATATGGAATGTTCAGATGCGCTCCGACCTCAAGCTTGGTGTATCTGTATCTCGGATTGGCCTCAAGCAGTTCCGATTGCGTGATGCCATACTGCTTGCTGATACGGTAGATGGTCTCCTTCGGCTGTACTACGTGAGTGGTTTGGAATTTGCCGGATTTCTTCTCTTCTGCCATCTGACGATAGCTGTCAAGAATTTGCTGGGTAGTTGATGAAATACTGTTTGCGGCGGGTATGACTATGGTCTGTCCCACTGAGATGCTTTCGGGCACCAGTCCCGGGTTGGCCTCGAGAAGTTCATCGACGGTAAGTCCGTTGGCCTTGGCCAGACTGAAAAGCGTGTCGCCGGCCTTTACGGTATATGTGCCGTTTCCGGTTTTGCTGCTGTGAACAGGTATGAGAAGCTTGTCACCAGTCCTGATGACATCCCTGCTACCGGGATTCGCATCGTAAATTTCCTGCTCTGTCACTCCGTATGTTCTGGCGATGGAATATACACCCTGACCGGCGGTGACGGTGTGGGTGATGTATCCAGTCTGTTGGGCTTTGACGGAGGTACAGGGTAGCAGTGCCAATATCGTAGCAGCGAATATTCCTAGTTTTGACATAATCCTTCCAATAAGCGGAGACAATTTCCGTTACTATATTATAATTAGGTTGCGAAGATAGTGCAAACTGGCTGAATTAACAAAAGTGTTTATTAATTTTGCGTTCAAATAAGCGTTCTGATGAGGTATCTGATAAAGGTTACGGTGATGCTTCTGCTGTCGGCTGTGCAGCTTGCAATTCATGCTGCGCCGGTGCCGCATGCGCATATCATTCTGAGTGACAGGAGTGGACGGACAGACACTCTGTATGTGGGCGATAATGGCACAAGTTCGTTCGAGGCTCCGCTCAGTGTCGTATTTGATGCGGGAATGACCGGGGTCGAACCGGGCACTTCCGTGTTCTGCGAATGGCGTGTCCTCAGGACTTACATGGAGGACGGCGTGCAGATGGAGGAAGACTATCTGACCAGACAGGAGGAGCAGTCCCAGTATGTCTTTGAAGATGACGGCAACTTCACTGTAAGTTTTGCATACTCATATCGCGAGAAGGATTCATCTGAAATAATATCAGGTGAGGAGCAGGATGACATCTCATTCTCAATAGATGTATCTGACATGTATGTCCCTAATGCCTTTTCTCCGAATGGCGACGGGAAGAATGATGTCTTCAAGGTGAGAGTCAAGTCAATAGTCAGTTTCAAGGTTACCATCTTCAACAGATGGGGGAAAATTGTCGCTTCGGGAGACGAAAGCACTCTTGAGTATGAGGCCGGTAATGACAACAACGGCTATTACATCTGCTGGGACGGCAATTACAACGGCAGTGTGGCTCCGGACGGGGTGTATTTCATCAATATTGAGGCTGAGGGTGCCGGAGGAAAGCGATATTCACGCAAGTCTGACATCAATGTCCTGACGGGGCTTGGAAACCAGAACGGATCGGGAAACATGTAGCATGATGGAGGACGAGTCGAGGAAGATAAGTGTAATAGGTGCCAGAGCCAACAATCTGAAGAACATAGATGTGGATATACCGCATCGCTCACTCACGGTGGTCACGGGACTGAGCGGAAGCGGTAAGTCGTCATTGGCATTCAATACGATATATGCGGAGGGTCAGCGTCGCTACATAGAGACGTTTTCGGCGTACGCCAGAAATTTTTTAGGCAGTCTGGAACGTCCGGACGTGGACCGTATCACCGGTCTGAGTCCTGTCATCTCCATCGAGCAGAAGACCACCAACCGCAATCCGCGCTCTACGGTGGGTACTGTTACGGAAGTCTATGATTACATGCGTCTTCTCTTTGCAAGGGCGGGTGAGGCATACTCATATCTGTCCGGCGAGAAGATGGTCAAATATACGGAGGAGCAGATTCTGGATCTGATATTCAAGGACTACGACGGACAGAAGATTTATGTGCTGGCACCTCTTGTGAGGAGCCGCAAGGGCCATTACAAGGAACTGTTCGAGAGTATCCGACGCAAGGGCTATCTCAATGTCCGCGTGGACGGCGAGATGCGTGAGGTCAGACCCGGAATGAAGCTGGACCGTTACAGAAACCATGACATCGAGGTCGTGATAGAAAAGCTGGTGGTGAATGAAAAGTACCGTCACCGTCTGCAGGACGCCGTGGAGCTTGCCATCAGGCAGGGTGACGGACTTATGATGATTCTGTCCGTTCCGGAGGATGTCATCCCGGGGGTTGCCGGTGAGGGAGTGCTGCGACACTACAGCCGCCGCCTCATGTGTCCGGTGACGGGTCTGTCGTACAGTGATCCGGCACCTCACAACTTCTCGTTCAATTCACCGCAGGGCTACTGCCCCAAGTGCAAGGGCCTCGGCGTCGTGTCCATGGTGGATGTGGACAAGGTAATACCAGACCGCAGCCTGTCTGTCAGGAAAGGTGCATTGGCACCTCTCGGCCCTTTCAAGAATACACTGATTTTCAGACAGATTACTGCTCTGCTGCAGAAGTATGACTATACGCTGGATACTCCGCTTTCGGAGATTTCCGATGACGTGATTGATGAGCTGCTGGATGGAAGTTCCGAGCGCATCAAGGTGCAGATCACCGGTATCAACAGCGAGGCTGATGCGGTCTTCATGGAATACGAGGGCATTGCCAAATACATCCGCTCGCTCCAGCAGCAGACCGATCTCAGCAGTGCCGAGCAGAAGTGGGCGGATCAGTTTGCGGTGACATCTGTCTGTCCCGAGTGCCATGGCGCACGTCTGAAGAAGGAGTCGCTGTACTTCCTGATTGACGGGAAGAACATATGCGACCTGGCTTCGATGGACATCTCCGACCTGCTCGAGTGGGCGGAGGGAGTGGAGCAGAGGATGCCCGAACGTCAGCGTGTCATAGCGGCTGAGATTCTCAAGGAGATTCGTGTCCGCCTGAAGTTCATGCTGGATGTCGGTCTGGACTATCTGTCATTGAACCGTCCGGCAGAGTCCCTGTCAGGTGGCGAGGAGCAGCGCATCCGTCTGGCTACCCAGATAGGTTCCAAACTTGTAAATGTTCTCTATATTCTGGATGAACCGAGCATCGGTCTGCACCAGAGGGATAACGTGCGTCTGATCAATTCACTCAAGTCACTCCGTGATGTCGGAAATACCGTCCTGGTTGTGGAGCATGACCGCGACATGATGATGGCCGCCGACAAGGTCATTGACCTGGGTCCGAAGGCCGGCCGTCTGGGAGGAGAGGTGGTATTTGCAGGAACGCCTGCAGATATGCTCAAGACAGATACGCTTACAGCCAGATATCTGAACCGAACGCTTGACACCCGTGACGTGAACCGCGTGTGCCGTTCCGGTAACGGCGGGAAAATCGTGCTGCACGGCTGTCGCGGCAACAATCTGAAGAATGTTGACGTGGAGTTCCCCCTGGGGAAGCTGATATGCGTGACAGGAGTCTCAGGAAGCGGCAAATCCACTCTGGTCAACGAGACCCTTCAGCCCCTGTTGTCGCAGAAGCTGTACCGTTCACTCAGGCAACCGCTCGAATATGACAGTGCAGAGGGACTGGAGCTTATTGACAAGGTCGTGGATGTGGACCAGTCTCCATTGGGACGTACTCCGAGGTCCAATCCTGCCACATATACCGGTGTCTTCAGCGACATCCGCTCGCTGTTTGTGGAGTTGCCGGAGTCAAAGATACGCGCATACAAGCCCGGACGATTCTCGTTCAATGTGACCGGCGGCCGCTGCGAGGCATGTGGCGGAAACGGCTACAAGACCATTGAGATGAACTTCCTGCCCGACGTGATGATTCCGTGCGAAGTGTGTCACGGCAAACGATACAACCGTGAGACGCTGGAAGTGCGCTTCAAGGGGAAGTCCATTGCCGATGTTCTGGATATGACCATCAATATGGCCGTCGAGTTCTTCGAGAACGTGCCGGTCATCCTCAATAAGATAAAGGTGCTGCAGGATGTAGGTCTGGGCTATCTGAAGCTTGGACAGCCTTCCACCACGATATCCGGAGGCGAGAGCCAGCGCGTGAAGCTGGCTACCGAGCTTTCCAAACGTGATACCGGCAGTACTCTCTACATTCTCGACGAGCCAACAACAGGACTGCATTTCGAGGATATCCGTGTCCTGATGAATGTGCTTAACCGTCTGGTTGACAAGGGAAATACCGTGATTGTGATAGAACACAACATGGATGTCATCAAACAGGCGGACTGGATTATCGACATGGGACCGGAGGGCGGTCGCGGCGGCGGTGAGGTAGTCGTTCAGGGCACTCCTGAACAGGTTGCCGCATCCGGACTCGGCTATACGTCCGGATTCCTTGCAGAAGAACTCGGCAGTAATGGGAATTGAAGATTTCGTACGTGAACATCGTCATGATGACGTAAGGAATCTGGCGCTTGGCCATCACCCTGAAGGCATAGACATGCACGAGGCTCTGGTCCAGATAGCCGGATGGCAGGCTGCAGAGGTAAAGCTGCCGGAATGGGCGATGACCGAAGGACTGCTGTGGCCCGAACATCTTCCCATGGAACAGTGTACCAGCCAGTACATAGCGCAGTACAAGGCAGGCATTGTCGCAGAACTGCTCGCTCCCGGTTTCCGGATGGCCGATCTGACCGGCGGACTCGGTGTGGACTGCTTCTACCTGTCTCAAAACGCCGGTGATGTGCTGTATTGTGACCTCAATCCGCAGTTGTCCCGTCTGGCCGGCCACAACCTGAGTCTGCTGGGACGCACCAATCTGACTGTAAGTAATATTCCTGCGGAACAGTTTCTGACGGAACATCGCATGGAACACTTCGGCCTGCTGTACATCGATCCCGCACGCCGTTCGTCCGTCGGACGCAGACTCGTGTCGCTCCGGGAATGTCAGCCCGACATCACTCAGCTTCAGGATACCATGCTCGGCATTTCCGACGTGGTGATGGTGAAGATGTCGCCAATGCTTGACATAAAAGTCGCACTGACAGAACTCAAATGCGTGCGCCGGCTGTGGATTCTCTCATTGGATGGAGAGTGCAAGGAACTCCTGGCGGTGATGCAGGGCGGTTTCGACGGACGTACTGAGATATCGGCTGTAGATATTTCTGCTGACGGCAGTCCCGGCGAAGTTCTGGACTCAACGCCTGATGCGGAATCATTGCTCCCATTGCCACTGGCAGATGAAAGTGACGGAATGGTTGGGAAATATATCTGCGAACCTTCTTCCGCATACATGAAGAGCGGCCTTTTCAGGACACTCTGCCTCAGGTACGGGGTGTCGCAGCTGCATCCCAATTCGCATCTGTTCATCTCCGACGAATGCCCGCAGAAATTCCCCGGCAGAGTGTTCCGCATTGTGGAAACGGCCGTTTTTGACCGCCGTTCTGCCAAGGCGCTTTTCTCCAGATATCCGCAGGCAAATATCACCGTACGCAATTTTCCGATGACGGCAGATGAAATCCGTTCGCGTTTTCATGTCAGAGATGGCGGAAATACTTATATATTTGCTTCCATGTTGACATCAGGACGCAAGGTGCTGATAGTCTCCGAACGCAGATAACATTTCAAAACAACTTCCAATCAGGAGAAAATGAAATCAATACGGGAACTGTTCAGAATAGGGCTCGGTCCGTCCAGCAGTCACACTATGGGTCCGAGGCATGCGGCCGAAGCTTTCGCCAGATACAATCCTTCTGCCTCCAGATACGAGGTGACTCTCTACGGCAGTCTGGCGGCTACCGGCAGGGGACATCGCACTGATGTCGCAATATCGGATGCCATACCTGGTATCGAAATCTTCTGGGAACCGAAGGTCTTCCTGCCTTTCCATCCGAACGGAATGGAGTTCCGCTGCTATGATGCCGCCGGGACAAAGATGGCTTCATGGACTGTGTTCAGTGTGGGCGGAGGTGCTCTGGCCGAGGAGGGAAATGTCAGAGTGGAGGGTCCGGAAGTCTATAGTCTCACTACTATGACTGACATTCTCGAATACTGTCAGAAGACCGGCAAGAGCTACTGGGAATATGTGGAGGACTGTGAAGGTCCTGACATCTGGAATTATCTGGCGGATGTGTGGCATACCATGAGAGATGCCGTCGAGCGCGGTCTCGATGCCGAAGGACTGCTTCCCGGACCATTGCACCTGCGCCGCAAGGCTGCTGCATACTACGTGAAGGCATCCGGATTCAAGGACAATCTGCGTACGCGCGGACTGGTGTTCGCATACGCTCTTGCCGTCTCTGAGGAGAATGCCTCCGGAGGCAGAATCGTGACAGCTCCGACCTGCGGTTCCTGTGGCGTAATCCCCGGAGTGCTGTATCATCTGTGGCAGAGCAAAGGCTTTTCGGAGAAGCGTATCCTGCGTGCACTCGCCACAGCCGGCCTGTTCGGCAATGTCGTCAAGCAGAACGCATCCATCTCCGGTGCCGAAGTGGGCTGTCAGGGCGAAGTCGGCGTGGCATGCGCAATGGCCGCCGCAGCCGCCAACCAGCTCTTCGGCGGCAGTGTCGCACAGATAGAGTATGCCGCCGAGATGGGTCTGGAACATCACCTTGGCATGACCTGCGACCCTGTGTGCGGACTTGTCCAGATTCCCTGCATCGAGAGAAATGCATACGCCGCAGCGCGTGCGCTGGATGCCAATATCTATGCCACATTCGCCGACGGCCACCACAACGTCTCGTTCGACAAGGTCGTCGATGCAATGAAACAGACCGGACACGACATTCCATCACTGTACAAGGAAACCGGCGAGGGCGGCCTCGCCAAGGAGTTTGACGTTCAGGAATAGCCCTGATTCAGTCCGATAAATGTGACGGATTGTTTGCATTGTAACAGCAAACGACCTACATTTGCAGAAGAATAATAGAGATCATCTACCAACAGTAACTGGCAGATGGTCTTTTTTGTTTAATACCTTTTAAATTATTACTATTCATGAACACAAATCAAGACAGTGAAGAACAGGAGACAACATTCATCAATCTTACCAGGGATTACGGTTTCAAGATTGTGATGGCTGATGAAAAGCATCCCGAACTGATGATGGGACTGCTAAACGAGATAATTCCGGAGCGCCGTGTGGTTCACATTGATTTCCTGAACAAGGAAATTGTAGGCAGTTATGAAAGTGACAAGAGATTCAATTACGATGTACTGTGTGTGGACAGGGACGGCAACCGCTTCCTTGTGGA
>JAKSIW010000100.1 GCA_024398555.1 Bacteroidaceae bacterium
TACACTTACTTATGATGTGGAAGTCTATCTGACGATTGTTACGCGAACAGGCAGACATTTCAGACCAACAGAGTATCTTTGTGAAAGAAATTGCATTTTGAAAGAAAAACCGCACAATGACAGTATGTATTGCAGAGAAGCCAAGCGTGGCGAAGGAAATTGCCGAAGTACTTGGCGCACATGAGAGACACGACGGATACATCGAAGGAAACGGGTATCAGGTGACCTGGACCTTCGGTCATCTCTGTACCCTGAAGGAGCCGGCTGACTACAGTCCTCTGTGGAAATCATGGAGTTTGGGCAGTCTGCCGATGATACCACCGCGTTTCGGAATCAAGCTTATCGATGACAAAGGCATAGAGAAGCAGTTCAAAATCATTGAATCGCTGATGCAGAAGGCCGACTGCATCATCAACTGCGGTGATGCCGGCCAGGAAGGCGAGCTGATTCAGAGATGGGTTATGCAGAAGGTCGGTGTGAAATGTCCGGTGGAAAGACTGTGGATATCATCCCTGACCGAGGAATCGATTCGCGAAGGTTTCAAGAACCGCCGCCAACAGTCCGAGTTTCAGAACCTCTACGAGGCAGGCCTGTGCCGGGCCATTGGGGACTGGCTGCTCGGCATGAACGCCACACGTCTCTACACCCTCAGATACAGGAGCCGCGACAGCCGTCAGATATTTTCAATAGGACGGGTCCAGACCCCCACCCTTGCCCTGGTTGTCAACCGTCAGAAGGAAATAGACAACTTCAAGCCCGAACAGTACTGGGAACTGAAGACCGTCTATCGCGATGTACGCTTCAGCGCCGTCAAGGGAAGGTTCACGAACCAGGCTGAAGGACAGGCTGTACTGGATTCGATTTCAGGCAAACCGTTCTCTGTGACCCAGGTCGGGAAGAAAGAGGGTAAGGAATACCCTCCACGGCTCTTCGACCTCACATCACTGCAGGTAGAGTGCAACAAAAAATACGGCTTCTCTGCCGAAGAAACGCTGAAGACCATCCAGTCTCTCTATGAAAAGAAGTTCACTACATACCCCCGCGTTGACACGACGTTCCTGAGCGATGACATCTATCCGAAATGCCCGCAGATTCTGAAAGGTCTGACCCCGTACAGCAACTTCACCGCACCTCTGCTGGAGAAGAAGCTGACCAAGACAAAGAGGATTTTTGACAATTCGAAGGTGACCGACCACCATGCCATCATTCCCACCGGTGTGGCTCCGTCCGGAATGACGGACATTGAAAAGAGGGTCTTTGACATGGTAGCACGCCGGTTTATTGCTGTATTCTGGCCGGAATGCATCTTTTCAACCACCACCGTATCAGGCAAGGTCGAAAAGGTGGAGTTCAAGGTCACCGGCAAGGAAATCATCGATCCCGGATGGAGGCGTCTCTACGAAGGTGACAAGAGCCAGGAGAAGGAGAAAGAGGATGACGACGAGAAGACCCTGCCTACTTTCACGCAGGGAGAGAGCGGCCCTCACAAGCCCGAACTTGCGGAGAAGTGGACCCAGCCTCCGAAGCCCTATACGGAAGCCACACTCCTGCGGGCAATGGAAACCGCCGGAAAGTTCGTTGACAACGATGAGCTTCGCGATGCTCTGAAGGAGAACGGCATCGGAAGGCCTTCCACACGCGCAGCCATCATCGAGACCCTGTACAAGCGGGACTATATGAAAAAGGTCAGGAAGAATCTCGTTCCCACCAGAACAGGCATCGAACTGATGGAGCTCATTCACGACAACCTTCTGAAAAGTGCAGAGCTGACAGGCATCTGGGAGAAGAAACTGAGGGAAATCGAACGGGGGAAGTACAATTCGGCACAATTCATAGGCGAACTCAAAGACATGGTATCCGGCCTTGTCAGGAGCGTCCTGTCTGACAATTCTGCTGCAAGACTGCAATAATCCGGGTCATTTTCAGTTATTATAGTGATGTCCGGCAAGCACTCACATATCATTATACTGTTGTCTCTATCCGTACTGCTCGTCAGCTGCGGAGCAGAGGTCCAGCTGCGCAAGGCGGAGCAGAGCTATGCGCTCGGTGAGTATTATCAGGCTGCCGCATACTACAAGAAAGCCTACGCCGGAACATCTCCGAAGGAAAAGGCCAAACGTGCCGAACGCGCATACATGCTCGGTGAATGCTATCGTCACATCGACTATTTCCCGCGTGCCATCATCGCATACCAGAATGCTGTGAGATACGGATGCAAGGATTCGACGGCAATCAGATATCTTGCTGACATGCAGCTTGCCTCGGGTAAATACAAGGATGCAGCAAAGAACTATTCCGCATTCCTGCAGATTGTACCGGACGATTTCCTGGCTACCAACGGTCTGGAGTCCTGCACCTTATCCCAGGAATGGAAGAAGAATCCCACCAGATTTACAGTCAAAAAGGAGAATCTGTTCAATTCCAGGCAAAGCGATTTCTCTCCGGCGCTCGGCGGTGACAGTTACAACCAGCTCTACTTCACATCCACAAGGAACAACGTGGCCGGCGAGGACATCAACAACATCACAGGAATGAAGAGCTGCGACATCATGCTGTCGGAAAAGGATGACAAGGGTGTGTGGCAGAAGCCTACCGTAATCGAAGGCGGCCCGAACACGGAATACGAGGACGGCAGCTGCGGGTTCAGCCCGGACTTCCAGACAATGTACATCACCCGCTGTTCCAGCGACCCCGAATATCCCCGGCCTGCGCAGATCATGAAATCCGCACGTTCCAACGCTTCATGGCAGGAAGCCTCCGACTTCAGCGACACTCCCGACACGCTATACTCCTACGCACATCCTGCCATATCTCCTGACGGAGAATGGATATATTTCACTTCGGATATGCCGGGAGGCATGGGAGGTCTGGACATCTGGCGCGTAAATGTCGATGGAAGACTGCTGGGAGCAGAGAACCTGGGCCCCACAGTCAACACTTCGGGCGATGAGATGTTTCCTACATTCCGTCGCAACGGAGAGCTGTACTTCTCATCAGACGGCTGGCCGGGCATGGGAGGTCTGGACATCTTCATGGCTACGCAGAATGAAGACGGGACCTGGAACATCAGCAACATGCAGTCACCAGTCAATTCGTACGCGGATGACTTCGGCATGACCTTCGAAGGGGACTACACCAGAGGATTCTTCTCATCGAACCGCGGAGATTCCAGAGGTCGTGACAACATATTCTCCTTCAGCCTGCCCGAGACCGTTCATGACCTCACGGGGTGGGTATATGAGAAGGACGGATACGAACTGCCTGATGGAATCGTCTATCTCATAGGAAACGAAGGCACGAATGAAAAGGTCAATGTAAAGAAAGACGGTTCATTCACCGTACGCGTCACTCCAGGTGCCAGCTACGTGTTGCTGGGTACCTGCAAGGGCTATCTGAACTACAAGCAGGAGCTGACCGCAGACAGCACGGAAGAGGATCGGGAATATGTCCTCCAGTTCCCTCTTTCATCAATAACCAAGCCTGTTCTCATTGACAATATCTTCTTCGAATTCGACAAGGCATCGCTCACACCTGAATCCGCCGCATCACTTGACGAGCTGGTGGTTCTGCTCAATGACAACCCTAACGTCACCATCGAACTGGGTGCGCACTGTGACTACAAAGGCAATGACAGCTATAACGAGAGACTGTCACAGCGTCGTGCGGAAAGCGTCGTCAATTATCTGATCGGACACGGTATAGAGAAGGAGCGGCTTACAGCCAAGGGATACGGTGAAAGCAAGCCGAAGGTTGTATCAAGGAAGCAGGCTGAACGTATTGGATTTCTGGAAGAAGGACAGGAACTGACGGAACAGTACATCCTTTCGCTCACAGAAGAACAGCAGGAAATATGCAACCAGATGAACCGTCGCACAGAATTCCGCGTTCTGCGCACCACCTACGGATTATACCGATAGGTCATCTGCGTCTTAAGGTAACAAAGGAATAGGAGTAAGGATTCTTATCATCCGGCAGGCAGTCCACCCTCTCAGTCTCCACCCATTCATTCATGTCTATTTCAGGGAAATAAGTGTCAGCGGCCGCAGGCACTGCATGAATCTGAGTCAGCTGCAGCTCATCAGCCACAGGCAGCGCCTGGCGATAGACTTCCGCACCACCTATCACATATACGTGCTCGTCCTCCGAGCAATGCTCCAATGCCTCTCCGATGGAACCGAACCGCTCGGCCCCGGGGAACTCGAGTGACGGATTGCGTGACAGGACAATATTGCGTCTGTTTGGAAGAGCGCCCTTGGGCAGAGACATGAACGTACGTCTCCCCATCATCACTGTATGTCCGGTGGTGAGCGCCTTGAAGCGTTTCAGATCGGCAGAGATATGATACACCAGATCACCCTGATAGCCGATAGCGTTGTTCTCGGCCACTGCCACTATTATAGAAATTACAGGTTTCATGTCAGACAGAAACATCGGCCTTGATATGGGGATGCGGGTCATAACCGACCAGTTCGAAATCCTCATACTTGAAATCAAAGATACTCTTCACATCCGGATTGATTATCATGCGCGGCAGCGGACGCGGCTCTCTTGTCAACTGCAGACGGGCCTGGTCAAGATGGTTCAGATAAAGATGGGTATCTCCTGTCGTATGTATGAAATCACCTGCCTTCAGTCCGGTCACCTGCGCCATCATCTGAAGCAGAAGAGCGTATGAAGCGATATTGAACGGAACCCCCAAGAAACTGTCTGCCGAACGCTGATACAGCTGCAGGCTCAGTCTTCCGTCAGCCACATAGAACTGGAAGAAGGCATGGCATGGCGGCAGATTCATATTCTTCAGATCAGCCACATTCCAGGCACTGACGATAATTCTGCGTGAATCAGGATTGTTTCTGATAGCATCCACCGCCTCGGAAATCTGATCTATGAACCCTCCTTCGTAGTCCGGCCATGAACGCCACTGATATCCGTATATGTGTCCGAGATCGCCATCGGGATCGGCCCATTCATTCCAGATGCGCACTCCCCTCTCCTGCAGCCATTTTGCATTTGTGTCACCATTCAGGAACCACAGAAGTTCATAAATAATTGACTTCAGATGCAGTTTCTTCGTCGTGAGAAGCGGGAATCCGTCTTCCAGGTTGAATCTCATCTGATGGCCGAAAATGCTCAGTGTGCCGGTACCGGTACGGTCACCCTTCTGAACGCCCTCGCGCAGAATCTTGTCCAGCAAATCCAGATATTGTCTCATATATGCAGTTTTATTCAGGGCGAATTTAGTCAAAATAATTATCTTCGCCGAATATTTATTGGAGCTGATGGAACTACCCGCTGATTTTATCCACGGAATGAATGCGATGCTGCAGGAGGACGAATTGTCACACTTCCTTGAAGCATTGGCGCACGAGCCGTCTGTAAGCATACGCGTCAACGAGGCAAAGAGCGGCCTCGACGACCTCCTGTCAGGCAATCCTTCAATCACACCGGACGGCAGAGTCCCCTGGGCCTGCTCCGGTGTATATCTGAAGGAACGTCCCGACTTCACTTCAGACCCTCTGCTCCATGCCGGCTGCTACTACGTACAGGAGGCATCGTCCATGTTTCTCGAGCAGGCGGTCAGGACATGCGTCAGCGGCCCGGTCACGATGCTCGACCTGTGTGCAGCTCCCGGAGGAAAGACCACGCACCTGTGTTCGCTGCTTCCTCACGGCAGTCTTCTGGTTGCCAATGAAATCAACCGCAGCAGAGCCGCTATCCTGGCAGAAAACGTCACAAAATGGGGTGCAGGGAATGTTCTCGTCACCAACGATACGCCTGAGAGAATCGGACGTTCTTCGATAATGTTCGACATCATTCTGACTGATGTCCCCTGTTCCGGAGAAGGAATGTTCCGCAAGGACCCCGTTGCAATCAGCGAATGGAGTCAGGCAAACGTCCGCATGTGCGCAGACAGACAGAGAGAGATTCTGAGGTCGATATGGGATTCTCTCAAGCCGGGCGGCCATCTCATCTACAGCACTTGCACCTACAATAGCAATGAGGATGAGAATAATGTCAGATGGATGATGAACGAGTTCGGAGCGGAGCCTGTTGGAATAGATACAGCCCCTGAATGGAATGTCGCAGGAGCTTTGGACGGCTCCTCAATGCCGGTCTATCATTTCATGCAGCACAGGACACGTGGAGAAGGCTTCTTCCTGGCACTATTGAAAAAGCCGGGCGAAGCCGTTGGAATCAATATGAGAAGCAAAATGCCCAAAAGCGAAGACGGAGAGTTCAGAACATGGATAAGCAATCCGGATTCATATATCTTCGACAGAAGGGATAGTGCGGTATTTGCACTGCCCGCGCAATACGCCTCCCTGATGCAGCAGGTATCATCTGAAATACACACCATCGTGCCCGGACTTCAGATAGCGGTACAGAAAGGACACGACTGGACTCCTGCTCACGCACTCTCCATGAGCAGCGAATACGACGAAAGCGCATTCCCGCAATGCGAAATAGACCTGGATACAGCATTAAGATACCTGCATCTGGAGGCAATACACCTGGAAGGTATGCCCAAGGGATACGTGTCAGTCAGATACAAGGGTCACCGCCTCGGCTTCGTCAAGAACATCGGCAACCGCGCAAACAACCTGTATCCGCCGAACTGGAGAATCAGGAAATCTATATAATCACCGAAAGACCGAAGAAACCATCTGTTTGAAACCAGTTTTTTCAACATAATTTTTCGTGAAATCAGTAACACATCGCTATATTTGCAGCGGTAAGCCATGAATCACATCAGATGATGCATAGGCATACCA
>JAKSIW010000101.1 GCA_024398555.1 Bacteroidaceae bacterium
ACAGGACTAAGCCGTGGGGAACGAATCATGCTGTGCTGATGGGTAAGGATGTCATCAAGGAGCCTTTCTGTGTCATCAATGCTGACGATTTCTATGGTAGGGACTGTTTCGCTGTTATGGGTAAGTTCCTGTCAGAACTGCCGGACGGTGCAAGAAACATATACTCTATGGTCGGATTCAGGGTGGCGAATACACTCAGCGAAAATGGAAAGGTGTCGCGTGGCGTATGTGCTGTGGATTCGGAAAACCATCTGACTACAGTAGTTGAACGCACAGAAATCCTGAGAAGGGATGGCGCTGTTTGCTATAGGGATGGGGATGATTGGGTGTCCATTGCTGACAATACACCGGTGTCCATGAATGTCTGGGGATTCACTCCGGATTATTTTGAGTATTCGGAAACGTATTTCCGGGAATGGCTCAAGGACAATCTGGAAAAGCCCAAGTCTGAATATTTCATTCCACTTATGGTCAACAAGCTCATTACAGATGGAACCGCTACGGTTGAGGTTCTGGATACTACGTCAAAGTGGTTTGGCGTAACATATGCTGAAGACCGTCAGGGAGTGGTTGACAAAATCCGCCAGTTGGTTGACGAGGGCGTATATCCGGAAAAACTGTTCTGACGTTATTGACGGATGATTTCGGTTTCTGATCTTAAAGTCGAATTCGCAGCCAAGCCTCTTTTCAGTGGCGTGAGTTACGTCGTGAATGACCGTGACCGTATTGCATTGGTAGGAAAAAACGGCGCGGGCAAGTCTACGATGCTCAAAATCATTGCAGGACTGCAGCAACCGACTTCCGGTGTCGTTTCTATCCCCAAGGATACTTCGGTAGGCTATCTTCCGCAGGTGATGAAGCTGACCGATTCGCGTACAGTGCGCGAAGAGGTGGAGACGGCTTTTGAGGTGATGCACCGGTTGCAGGACGAAGTTGGGAAACTGAACAGCCAGATTGTAGAACGTGATGACTACGATTCTCCTGAGTATCAGAGGCTGATAGACCGTTTCACGCATGAGAGCGAGCGTCTGCAGATGATGGGCGCTGGAAACTATCAGGCGGAATTGGAACAGACCCTGCTCGGACTCGGATTCCGAAGGGATGATTTTGACAGACCGACAAGTGAGTTCAGTGGCGGATGGCGGATGCGGATAGAACTGGCCAAGTTGCTGCTGAGCCATCCCGATGTGCTTCTGCTGGATGAGCCTACGAATCATCTGGACATTGAGAGTATTCAGTGGCTGGAGGAGTTTCTGGCCCAGCGCAGCCGTGCGGTGATACTTGTGAGCCATGACCGTGCATTCATCAATCATGTGACGGGACGTACCATTGAAATATCCTGTGGCAGAATATATGACTATAAGGTCAAGTACGATGAATTCGTGAAACTGCGTGCTGAGCGCAGGGAACAGCAGATCCGGGCGTATGAAAATCAGCAGAAGGAAATTGCAGATGCGAAGGAGTTCATAGAGCGCTTCCGGTATAAGCCGACTAAGGCTGTGCAGGTGCAGAGCCGGATAAAGGCATTGGAAAAGATTGTTCCCATTGAGATAGACGGGCTTGACAACAAGGCGATGCATCTGAAGTTCCCGCCTGCACAGAGAAGTGGAGATTATCCCGTCATCTGCGAGAATGTATCCAAAACGTATGGCACTCATACGGTTTTCAGTGCGGTTGAGTTTACAATCAAACGCGGTGAGAAGGTTGCATTCGTAGGTAGAAACGGAGAAGGTAAATCTACTCTTGTCAAGTGTATAATGGGTGAGATTCCTTTTGACGGCAATTTGAAGATAGGACACAACGTACAGATAGGATATTATGCTCAGAATCAGGCACAGCTGTTGGATGAAGAACAGACTGTGTATGACACTATTGACAATGTTGCAGTAGGAGATATACGAACTCGCATAAATGACATTCTGGGCGCATTTATGTTCGGAGGAGAGGAGAATCAGAAGAAGGTCAAGGTACTGTCCGGAGGCGAACGTAGCAGACTGGCTATGATCAGGCTCCTGCTTTCTCCTGTTAATCTGCTGATTCTCGATGAGCCTACCAATCATTTGGACATGGCATCAAAGGATGTCCTGAAGGAGGCTATTCAGGCATTTGACGGGACGGTGATTCTGGTCAGCCATGACAGGGAGTTTCTGGATGGTCTCGTCACGAAGGTGTATGAGTTTGCGGACGGCAGGGTTCATGAGCATCTGGGAGGTATCTACGATTTCCTGAGAAGGCGCAATCTGGATTCTCTGGCTGATATTGGCAGAATGAAGGGCGGTACGGTCGGGCCATCGCCGATGTCAGAGAAGTCTGCCGGGGGCGGAAAGGAAGATTATGAACAGCGGAAGCAGCAGGACCGCGAGCAGAGACGTCTGAAGAAACGGGCTGACGAGGCTGAAAAGAAGGTAGAAAGAATTACCGCCGAACTGAAGGAACTTGAAGGGTGGCTTTCAACTCCTTCCGGTGCTCAGAATCAGGAAATGTTCGAGGCATACGGAAAGCTGCAGTCAGATTTGAAAAAGGCTGAGGATGAGTGGGAGGCCGCTATGATGGCATTGGAATAGATCATTTACATATAGTAT
Organism: Bacteroidaceae bacterium; assembly: GCA_024398555.1. GTDB lineage: Bacteria > Bacteroidota > Bacteroidia > Bacteroidales > Bacteroidaceae > Colenecus. Next base: position 2,583 of record JAKSIW010000101.1, read on the forward strand.
GAAAAAATTATTTGTAATTGCGGCCGTTGTACTGACACTGGCTGCATGTTCAGAGAAAAACGGAAAAATGGATGCAGGTATCAAGTCTGAGAATTTGGATCTCACTGCAGATCCTGGACAAAGTTTCTATCAGTATGCAAACGGAGGCTGGATTGCCAATAATCCGCTGACGGCCGAGTATTCGCGATTCGGCAGTTTTGACAAACTGGCAGAGGACAACAGACAGCAGTTGAAGGATTTGATTGACGGTATTGTTGCTGCTGACAATGAGTTCGGAAGCAATGCCCAGAAGATAGCTGATCTGTACAAACTGGTTATGGATACCGTGCGCCGTAACAATGAAGGTATTGAGCCGTTGAAGCCGTATCTTGACGAAATTGCTGCGATAACGGACCGTTCGCAGGTCATGAAGGTGATGACTGAACTTGACAATTATGGCATGGGCGGCCTGTTTGATATAGGCATCGGCGCTGACATGATGGATAGCAAGATGAATCTTCTCAGCATCGGTCAGGGTGGTCTGTCTCTTGGAGAGAAGGAGTATTACCTTGACGATGACGAGGCTACTGTCGCCATTCGCGAGGCTTTCAAAAAGCATGTAGTACGAATGTTCACTCTCTTCGGATATGACGAGACCGTCGCTCAGTCGAAGATGGAAGCCGTGATGAAAATCGAAACCCGTATAGCAGAGAAGTCATACAACAATGTTCAGCTTCGCGACCCGGCTGCAAATTATCACAAGATGGCTTATGCAGATTTGCAGAAGAATTTCGGGGGTATCAATTGGAATGAGTTCTTTGGAATTCTCGGACTGGAAGATGTCGATTTCGTCGATGTAGGTCAGCCTGAACCGATTCACGAGGTTGAGGCAATTCTTGCAGAACAGCCGCTTGAGGACTTGAAGTCTTTGATGGAATGGCAGATGATTGATGCGAATGCATCTGCTCTGACTCAGGAGATTGATGCAGCCAACTTCGATTTCTACGGACGTATAATGAGTGGCCAGCAGGAGCAGAAACCTCTCTGGAAACGTGCTACCAGCACAGTCAGCGGATGGATGGGCGAGGCCATCGGCCAGATTTATGTAGAGAAGTATTTCCCGGCTGCAGCAAAGGCACGTATGGAGACTCTCGTGCGTAATCTGCAGATTGCACTCGGTGAGCGCATTGATGCTCAGGAGTGGATGAGCGATGCGACAAAGGCCAAGGCTCACGAGAAACTGGATGCATTCCACGTTAAGATCGGTTATCCTGACAAATGGCAGGACTATTCGAAACTGACGGTTGACCCCTCCAAGTCATTCTTCGAGAATTCTGCCGTCGCAAAGAAATTCTTCTGGGAGGACGCTGTCGAGAAGAAATTCAAGAAGCCGGTTGACGATACCGAGTGGTTCATGACTCCACAGACCGTAAATGCATATTACAATCCGACTACCAACGAGATATGCTTCCCTGCAGGTATTCTTCAGTATCCGTTCTTTGACATGAATGCTGACGATGCTTTCAACTATGGAGCTATCGGTGTTGTAATCGGTCATGAAATGACTCACGGATTTGACGATCAGGGCCGCCAGTTCGACAAGAACGGCAATTTCGCTGACTGGTGGACCGAAGAGGATGCTGCCAAGTTCAAGGAGAGAGTTCAGGTCATAACAGATCATTTTGACGGGATTGAGGTCCTGCCGGGTCTCAAGGCTAACGGTTCTCTGACACTTGGTGAGAATATTGCAGATCACGGTGGTCTGATGATTTCCTATCAGGCATTCAAGAATGCCACCAAAGACCAGCCACAGGAGGAAAAACTCGGTTTCACTCCAGAACAGCGCTTCTTCCTGGCTTATGCCGCTGTGTGGGCAGGTCAGATTCGTGATGAAGAGATTCGCAACCGTACCAAGAGTGATCCTCATTCACTTGGCCAATGGCGTGTGGACGGAACTCTTCCGCATATCGATGCATGGTACGAGGCATTCGGCATTGACGGAGAGGATCCTCTTTACATTGCCCCTGAGAACAGAGCAAGAATCTGGTAAACTGATTTCTCCTGATGAAGGAGGTTCGTACAATAGAACTTCTTGCTCCCGCCCGCAATCTGGAATGCGGACTGGAAGCTATAAAGCACGGCGCCGATGCTGTTTATATCGGTGCCGCGCGTTTTGGTGCGCGTGCCGCAGCCGGCAACAGCATTGAAGACATCGCCCGTCTGTCTGAATTCGCCCATCTCTATTATGCCCGGGTATATGTGACGGTCAATACTATTCTGAAGGATTCGGAACTGAAAGATACCGAGGCTCTGATATGGGATCTGTATCGCGCCGGAGTGGATGCCATTCTCGTTCAGGACATGGCTGTTCTCAGGATGAATCTGCCGCCGATAGCACTGCATGCCAGCACTCAGATGGATGTGCGTTCGGTGGAGAAGGTGCGCTTTCTGGCATCCTGCGGATTCTCACGCGTGGTGCTGGCCCGCGAACTGTCGCTCGATGAGATTCGTGCCATACACACAGCCTGTCCGGATGTCGAACTGGAATGTTTTGTTCACGGTGCCTTGTGCGTGAGCTACAGCGGTCAGTGCTATGCTTCTGAATATTGCTTTGGACGCAGTGCCAATCGTGGAGAGTGCGCACAGTTCTGCCGTCTGCCTTTCGACCTTCTCGATGCTGACGGCAATACGATACTGCGCGGGAAACACGTCCTGTCGCTGAAGGATATGAACCGTCTGGACAGTCTGGAGGAACTGATTGATGCTGGCGTGGTATCGCTGAAGATTGAGGGAAGGCTGAAGGATGTCTCTTACGTGAAGAATGTGGTGGCGGCGTACAGCAGTCGCTTGAATGAAATCTGTACGGAGAATGGTGGCTTTTGCGTAAGGAAATCTTCGTCCGGACTTTCCAAATACACTTTTACCCCAGACGTTCAGAAGAGTTTCAATCGTGGATTTACAGACTATTTCCTGCATGGCCGCACTCCCGGCATTCACTCCTTTGATACTCCCAAATCTCTTGGCGAGCCGATGGGCAAGTCCGGCATAAGTGGTCCAGGATGGCTCTCTGTGACTGGCGCCAAGGAGTTCCACAATGGCGACGGCATCTGTTTCTTTGACCGGAATGGTGAATTGCACGGTTATCGCGTGAATAAGGTGGAACACGGCAGGCTCTTCCTGTTCGAGGAAAAGGACGGCACTTCACAGATGAAAGGGCGCTTCATTCCGGAAGGAACCCCTGTCTTCCGTAACTATGACCATGAGTTCGAAAAACTTCTCTCAAGGGAATCTGCAGACAGGCGCATCGCAGTGAGTGTCCGTTTCAAGGATACGGAGGATGGTTTCGCAGTAATGATGGAAGATGAAGATGGCAATACAGCCGAATCGTCTGTCGCATTCGGACATCAGCTGGCGAAGAATCCGCAGACTGCGAACATACAGGCGCAATTGACTAAACTTGGTGCCTCGATATTTGCAGCATCCGAAGTGGCTGTGCAGATGAGCACTGACTGGTTCGTACCGTCCTCTCTGCTGTCTGAACTGCGTCGTATGGTCGTGGATGCCCTGATTTCAAAGCGCAACGAATACCGCTCGCGCCTGGAACGCAGGCCAGCAAAGCCTGATGCACTATATCCGTCCGAACGGCTGTCGTACTTGGGCAATGTGATGAATGCCGAAGCGTGTTCGTTCTATCATGATCACGGTGTGCCGGAAGTGGCAGACGCTTACGAAAAGCAGCATGTGAAAGGTGCAGACATCATGTTCTGTCGCCATTGCATCCGCTTTGCGATGGGCTGGTGTGTCAGAAACGGCGGCACTCCCTCACCATACAGGGAACCTTACAGCCTCCGTTC
>JAKSIW010000102.1 GCA_024398555.1 Bacteroidaceae bacterium
GCCTTGACCTCACCGCCGTTCCACTTGAGAACAGGAGTAACTGTTACGACAGCCTTCTTGTTGAAGAACTTTGCCGGGAAATAGCAGTCAACCGATACCGGAACCTGACCGCCTACCTCCTCAAGAATCTGAGGGGTTACGGAGAAATAATCCTCTGACAGGGTCATGTCTGACTTACATGATGCCAGGAAGAGAACACCTGCGCTGAGAAGCGCAAAACGCAATACTTTAGACATACTAGTTTTTTATTAAGTTAATTAATTTCGTATACAGACTCTATGCCAAACTGTAATATCACGCAAAGTTATATAAAAAACAATAGTTCAGCCAATACGTGTGACAAAAATTCGTCTTTATCTGATATTTCTGGGATGATGACTGATGATTTCCTCCCTCAGACGGCTTCTGTCGATGTGTGTGTATATTTCCGTAGTGGCGATTTTCTCATGTCCGAGCATGCACTGTATGGCTCTGAGATTGGCTCCTCCCTCCAGCAGGTGAGTTGCGAATGAATGACGGAATGTGTGGGGGCTGACGGTTTTGGCAATTCCTGCCATTGCCGTCTGCTTCTTTATCATTTCAAAAATCATGACCCGGCTCAGGGGCTTGCCGGTACGGTAGCTGATGAACAGGTAATCCTCGTATCCGGTCTTGATACTGATGTGACATCTGTCTGACAGATAGAGTCCTATCTCTTTGACTGCCTTTGGCGACACCGGTACGAGTCTCTGCTTGTCTCCCTTGCCTGTCACCTTGATGAAGCCTTCGTCCGGATAGTATTCGGACAGTTTCATGCTGCACAGTTCAGACACTCTCAGACCGCAGCTGTAGAGTGTCTCGAGTATCGCACGGTTGCGCTGGCCTTCGGGTGCCGTGCGGTCTATTGATGCGATAATCCGGTCTATCTCTTTGACAGTCAGAACTTCCGGTAGCTTCATGCTTATCTTGGGCGATTCCAGCATCTCCGAGGGGTCGTCCTGACGGAATCCGTCCATACGGAGGTATTGGAAGAATGCTCTGATGCCGGAGATGATTCTGGCTTCCGACCTTGCGGAGATGCCTATGTCGGACAAAGTGGCGATGAAAAGGTGCAGTTGGCCGAGTGTGACATCCTCCAGTCGGACTCCTTCGTCCGAAAGGAACGCCAGCAGCTTGGATACATCGTCCGTGTATGCCTGCAGGGTATTGGCAGACAGGGATTTCTCCAGCATGAGGTATTGTCTGAAGTGCTTCAGAGCGTCTGAATTCTCCATATTCGGTCCAACGCGCGGGTTCTAATGTAAAAACAATTACTTTTGCATTCTGAATGCCGGCTCAAAGATACTTTTTTGTAGGGGATTGTGCCAGAATTCAGGTATTTAAACAGACAGGATGGCGGATCTTGGGACCGGATATACGGGAGAGGAAGTCCTTGAGGAATACATCAGCGGACACATTGACCCGGAGGGAGAACTCCTTTCGGCATTGTATCGTGATACCCATCTCCGCCGGCTGAATCCCAGGATGGCCTCAGGTCACATACAGGGACGGCTGCTGAAGATGCTCACGAGTATGGTTGCTCCGGAGTGTGTGCTGGAAATAGGCACATTTACGGGGTATTCGGCTATCTGCATTGCAGAGGGACTGCCTGAGGGTGGGGTGGTGCATACGGTTGAAGCCGACGACGAACTGGAGGACTGCATCCGCGAATGGACCGGCCGTTCCTCCTGCTCCGACAGGATAGTGCTGCACATAGGGGATGCTCTCAAGGTGGTGCCGGAACTTGGACTGATGTATGACATGGTGTTCATTGACGGTGAGAAACGCGAATATCCTGACTATTTCAGTATGGTTGTCGATTTCGTGAAACCGGGAGGATTCATTCTGGCTGACAATACGCTGTGGGACGGGCATGTTGCGGATCAGGCATACGACAGGGATCAGCAGACCATTGCCATACGCCGTTTCAACGATGTGGTGGCGGCGGATCCGAGGGTGGAGGTGGCCATGATTCCTATCAGAGACGGACTGACATTAATGAGAAAGATTCAGAATTATGAATGATACAAGACAGCAGAAGATAGCAAGGCTCATACAGAAGGAGCTGAGTGAGATGTTTTTGGTACAGACCAAGCTGACGAAGGGTATGCTCGTCACAGTGAGCGGTGTCAGGGTGAGCAGTGACATGATGAATGCCAATGTATATCTGAGCGTATTTCCGTCGGCCAACGGTGCTGATGTTGTAAAGAACGTGAATGACAATGTCAAGGCTCTCCGCTTTGATTTTGCCCAGAGGGTACGTTTCCAGCTCAGGGTCATCCCGGAGTTCAGGTTTCATCTGGACGATTCGATGGATTACATGGAGCATATTGACGAACTCCTGAAGAAATAGACTTTCCGCATTGAATCTGCCCTTCTTCATAGCCAGGAGATATCTGTTTGCGCGCAAGTCGCGCAGCGTGATAAACGTGATATCCGGCATCACCATAGCCGGAATAGCGCTGGCATCCATGGCTATGATCTGCACGCTGTCGGTATTCAACGGATTCCACAGTCTGATGGAGTCGCTCTTCACCGATTTTGATCCTGATCTGAAGGTTGTCTCAGCGCGGGGCAAGGTGTTCGATCCGATTTCCGATATGCCGGGGAGAATGGATTCGCTCCACTGTGTTTCTGCAGTGACCTGCTCTCTGGAGGAACAGGCCATGATAAGATACGGCACTTCGCAGTGTATCGTCACTGTGAAGGGTGTGGAGGACAATGTATGTGATGTCTATGGTCTGGACAAGACCCTGCGCGGCAGCGGTGAATTCATTCTGAAGGACAATGTATGCGATTATGCGGTGCTCGGAATCGGTGTCATGACCAGCCTGAACTGCGGTTTCCAGCCGGCATATCCTTATACGATATATGCCCCAAAGCGGGGAGTGAGGGTGAACATGTCCAATCCTACGGCCAATTTCAACAGTGCGGATGTATTCTCTCCCGGTCTGATATTTCAGGTCAACCAGCAGCCTTACGACGACACCTATATTATAGTATCGATGGAAATGGCTCGCCGGCTCTTCGGCTATGAACACGAAGTGTCGTCCATGGACATAAGGCTCAGTGACGGCTATTCTGTGCGCAGGGCCAAAAAGGAGATTCAGGAGATGCTCGGTGACGGATTCGTGGTTCAGGACCGTTACGAGCAGCAGGCTGATGTGTTCAAGGTTGTCAAGCTGGAGAAACTGGTGTCGTACCTGTTCCTCACCTTCATCCTGCTTATCGCATGCTTCAATATCATAGGTTCGCTCATCATGCTGATGGTCGAGAAGGAGGATGATACTGCAATCCTGGGCAGCATGGGTCTCAGCGGAGATTCCACGAGCCGTATATTTGTGTATGACGGACTGCTCATTTCTGCTGTCGGGGCACTGGCAGGTCTGATTGTCGGCGTGACCGTTGCACTGCTTCAGCAGCATCTCAAGTTCATACCGCTGGGAGCCAACGGCAATTTCATCGTGGACTATTATCCCGTATGCGTGAAACTGTCTGACGTGACAGCCGTGATGGTTACGGTAATGCTGGTCACACTTCTGTCAGTATGGCCGGTCCGCAGGATTGCAGACCGCTTCATCAAGTCCAAGGGTGAATCGGAATACTAGAGACTGACTGTCTCCGCCTTGATGGTCTCGTTCAGGAAAATCGATGCTGATGGCAGGAACTGTTCTGTCGATTCCGTTGTGAGATAGCGGCACTGGCCGTTTCTGGTACATTTTTCCTCAATCTCGGGATGCCGCATCAGGTAGTCCTTAAGCGATACGGCTACATATTCTCCCTGCGATACGATGGTGATGCCTGCCGGTACGTACTTGCGTATTCTGTCCAGCAGAAGAGGGTAATGGGTGCAGCCCAGTACGATGGTGTCGATGTCCGGGTCTTTTGCCAGCAGTGCGTCGATATGCTTCCTGATGAAGAAATCGGTTCCTTCCGACTTGTACTCTCCGGTTTCCACGAGCGGCACCCAGATGGGACAGGCTTCTCCGCAGACTTTAATATCCGGAAAAAGCTTGTGTATCTCCATCGGGTAAGACATTGACTTGATGGTACCCGGAGTGGCCAGCAGTCCGATGTGGCGGCTCTTTGTGATGGAGCCGATGCTTTCTACAGTGGGACGGATGATGCCAAGAACGCGCCTGTTTTCATCCAACTGGGGAATGTCATTGACCTGGATGCTCTTCAGGGCTTTGGCTGATGCAGTGTTGCAGGCCAGAATGACGAGGTGACAGCCAAGTTCAAACAGTTTCTCCACACATTCCGATGTGAATCCGTACACCACTTCGAAGGAACGCGTACCGTATGGCGTACGGGCATTGTCACCCAGATACAGGTAGTCGTATTCGGGCATCAGTTCCCTGATGCGCGAAAGGATGGTGAGCCCTCCATATCCTGAGTCAAAAACACCTATCGGTCCCGGTTCTTCCGGAAAAACTGTCTGCTTCATCTTAAACGGATTTATTGGTTTGGGGTGACGGGCTGAGGGATATTCTCAGCATCGGTAGCCTCTTTGTATTCTATTCCAAGCAGCTTGTAAACAGGATGCGAGATGTCATTCCCCTTCTCCGGGTCAATGTACAGATATGAGTGGCTGGACATGTCTATCACATATTCAAGTCCCATATTCCTGCTGACTGTTGAAATGGCGTCAAGCAGTTTCCTTTCCAGCGGCTCAAGCAGTGCCTTCCGTTCGGCTGAAAGCGAATCCCTGAAATTCTTCTTGAATTCCATGCTGTTCTCATACAGCTGCTGCAGCTCCTTCTGCCTTTTCAGGATGATGGTGGACGACAGCATCTTCTGGCCGTGCAGGTATTCCATGTACTGTCTGTAGAATTCTGTGTCGGCTCTCTCTATCTCCTGTTCGTACTCCTGCTGTATTGTCTGTATTGTCTCCTGTGCCTGTGCATATTCAGGCATGAGCATGAGGGTCTCGCGGTAGTTGATATAACCGAAATGGCCCTCCTGTGCGGTGGCCGTAAGAGCTGCCGCAAGTGTAAGTAATATGGTTGTAATATGTTTCATGCTTGAAAAAAACGATACGGGGAATACGGTCTCCCGCCCCCCGTATCAGCTGTTCTGTATGTCGGATTACTTGATGCCGAGTTTTGCCTTCACCAGTTCGGTGACGTCGGTGGTGGCGGTGGTGCTGACGTATGGAATCATTCCGTCTGCGGAATCGAAGATGCAGATGTATGAGCCCTCATCGCCGACCTCCTGAATGGCCTTGCGGATTTTGTCTGTGATAGCCTGCATTTTCTGAGCGGATGTATTGCGCAGGTTCATATCGCTCTCATTGTAGAACTTGTTGATCTTCTCATACAGTTCGTTCAGTTCCTGCTCGCGACGCTGCTTGACGTTGTCAGGAAGAGTCTCGGCCTGTGCCTGATAGTCTTCACTCTTCTTCTTGAGTTCTTCCTGGAGGTAGTTCAGCTCATCCTGATACTGCTTCTCGAGAGTCTCAAGCTCAGACTGGGCCTGAGTGTACTCCGGCATAATCTGGATGATAGAGCTGGAATCAATGTGTCCGAACTTCTGTGCAAATGCACATACCGGCGCAAGAACGAGCGCCAAAACCAATAACTTCTTCATATTCTTCTTTTGTTTTGAAATCATTACTGAATGTCTGCACAAATATAGCGCATAATTCTCAATATCCCATCTTTTCGAGGACTTCCGCGCTGATGTCTATCTTGGGGGAGGCATAAATCATGCTTGTCGCGGACGCTCTGTCAATGACTGCCTGATAGCCCTTGGCTTCGCTCACGGCCTTCACAGCCTCGTATATCTCATCCTGAATGGGAGCCATCAGACTCTCGCGCTTCTTGTACAATTCGCCTTCAGGACCGAAATACTGGCGCTTCAGTTCCCTGGCCTCATCCTCCTTGGCTACAATTTCCTCCTCCTTCTTGGTCTTCTGTTCTTCGGAAAGGAACAGTGCCTCGCTCTGATAGTTCTTGTACATGGTCTCGGCCTCCTGAGCAACTGCCTCAACTTCGGCCTGCCATTTCTTGGAGAGCTGGTTGAGCTGTTCGTTAGCCCGTTCGTATGCCGGAATGTGTCCAAGTATATACTCCATGTCGATAAGCGCAAACTTCTGTGCACCTGCTGACAACACCGTCATGAACAGCATTGCCATGATTGTTACATACTTTCTCATATTGCTGTTGTTTAAGGTTTACAATTATTAGATTCCTGACTGTCTGAAAGGATTAA
>JAKSIW010000103.1 GCA_024398555.1 Bacteroidaceae bacterium
TCAGTAACAGTTTCTTCATATTGATGATATTGATATTTCCAATACCGCAAAAATACTGAAAAAAGTTTGGCAAATTGATTACAATCAAGTAATTTTGCACCCGATTTATGCCGCAGGGGTATGAAAAGAGCGGGCCACGAAGGTTCACCACCCCACGGTACAACGGATAAAAGCAAGATTAAATGTACGTTATTGCTGAAATTCAGGGACAGCAGTTCAAGATTGAACAGGGCAAGAAGCTGTTCGTGCACCACATTCAGGGTATCGAGGCTGGTGCAACCGTAGAGTTTGAGAAGATTCTGCTCGCCGACAAGGAGGGTCAGATTACAGTGGGCACACCGACAATTGACGGCGCAAAGGTCGTCTGCGAGGTTAAGACTCCACTCGTTAAGGGTGAGAAGGTTCTCGTCTTCCACAAGAGACGCAGAAAAGGCTATCGCAAGCTGAATGGCCATCGCCAGCAGTTCACCGAGCTCACAGTTAAAGAAGTTATTGCATAACCCTTAAAAATCAGAAGATATGGCACATAAGAAAGGTGTTGGTAGTTCAAAGAACGGTCGTGAGTCCGCAAGCCAGCGTTTAGGTGTTAAGATTTGGGGTGGCCAGATTTGCAAGGCCGGCAACATCCTCGTACGTCAGCGTGGTACAGTCCACAATCCGGGCGAGAACGTAGGTATCGGCAAGGATGATACTCTGTATGCACTGGCAGACGGTATCGTTCAGTTCAAGAAAGGTCGCAGAGACAGAAGTTACGTCTCAGTCATTCCTCAGAAAGCTGAGGCCTGATATTGACGGAACAAGCAAAAGGGCTCACAAAACAGTGGGCCTTTTTTATTGACAACAACTTAAAACAATATTTCCATGCTCACATTAAAGCAGGTAACAGAGCAGACCGACCTTGTACTGGCCGGACTTGCCAAGAAGCATTTCGCAGCAGCAAAGGAATCTGTTGACAAGGTTATCGAACTCAATAACATCCGCAAGAAGTCGCAGTCACAGCTCGACGCCATTCTTGCAGAGAGCAAGAAGATGGCTGCGGCCATCGGCCAGCTGATGAAGGCCGGCGACAGGGAAGGCGCGGAGAAGGCCAAGGCAGAAGTTGCCAAGCTGAAGGATTCAGGCAAGGATCTGGAGGAAGCCATGAGCAATGCCGAAACCGAAATCAGAAACATCCTGCTGACAATACCGAACATCCCTTACGATGACGTTCCTGAGGGCTTCGGCGCAGAGGACAATGAAGTGGTCAGGATTGTTGAGAACATCCCCACCCTGCCGGAGAATGCTCTCCCTCACTGGGATCTTGCAAAGAAGTACAACCTCATTGACTGGGAACTCGGTGTCAAGATAACAGGTGCAGGATTCCCCGTTTACATCGGCAAGGGTGCAAGACTTCAGCGCGCACTCATCAATTTCTTCCTGGACGAGGCAAGAAATGCAGGATACACCGAAATCATGCCTCCTACCGTTGTCAATCAGGATTCCGGTTACGGCACGGGACAGCTGCCTGACAAGGAAGGCCAGATGTATCACTGCGAGGTGGATGACCTCTACCTCATCCCGACAGCCGAGGTTCCTGTCACCAACATCTACCGCGATGTCATTCTGGACGAACAGCAGCTCCCTATCAGGAACTGCGCCTACACCCAGTGTTTCCGTCGCGAGGCCGGTTCATACGGCAAGGACGTTCGAGGTCTGAACCGTCTGCACGAGTTCTCCAAGATAGAGATTGTCCGCATTGACACTCCGGAGCACAGCAAGCAGAGCCATCAGGAGATGCTTGACCACGTGGAAGGACTTCTCAAGAAGCTGGAACTTCCGTACCGCATACTGCATCTTTGCGGAGGCGACATGAGTTTCACCGCAGCAACATGCTTCGACTTCGAGGTTTATTCCGAAGCACAGAAGCGCTGGCTGGAGGTATCTTCAGTATCCAATTTCGACACATATCAGGCAAATCGTCTGAAGTGCCGCTACCGTCATACCGGCGACAAGAAGATTGAGCTCTGCCACACTCTGAACGGTTCCGCACTTGCACTGCCGAGAATAGTGGCCGCACTGCTCGAGAACAACCAGACGCCGGAAGGCATCCGCATACCGAAGGCTCTGGTACCATACTGCGGATTCGACATCATCGACTGATTCCAGACTGGATAACTCCAATAAAAAACTCCGGCTGCCGAATGACAGCCGGAGTTCTTTTTATCGTACCGCTTCTCTGACCCGTACCAGCTTTTCCAGCAAAGGCTCCATCAGATGTAGCGGAAGCATGTTGGCTCCGTCGCTTTTGGCATTGGCGGGATCGAAGTGCGTTTCCATGAAAAGGCCGTCCGCACCCACAGCGACAGATGCCTTGGCGATGGTCTCAATCATCTCCGGCTGGCCGCCGGTCACGCCCTCCGTCTGATTCGGGCGCTGCAGGGAATGGGTGCAGTCAACAATGACCGGGAATCCCAGGCTGCGCATCTCAGGCACACCACGGAAATCGACCACAAGATCCTGATAGCCGAATGTCGTGCCACGTTCTGTCAGCATCACGTTGGGATTGCCGGCATCGACAACCTTCTGGGCCGCAAACTTCATTGCCCCCGGTGCCAGGAACTGCCCCTTCTTCACGTTAACCGTCCGTCCGGTCTTAGCCGCAGCCACCAGCAGATCGGTCTGACGGCACAGGAATGCCGGAATCTGGAGGATATCCACATACTCCGCCGCCATTTCTGCGTCATGCACCTCGTGTATGTCAGTAACGACAGGCACGCCGAACTCCCTGGAGACCTTTGCCAGAATCTTAAGCGCCTTCTCATCGCCTATTCCGGTGAACGAATCAATGCGCGAGCGGTTGGCCTTCTTGAATGAGCCTTTGAACGCATACGGTATGCAGAGCTTCGAAGTGATGCGGACAAGTTCTTCGGCGATACGCAACGCCATCTCCTCACCTTCAATTACGCACGGTCCTGCCAGCAGGAAGAAATTATCAGAATATTCAAATGGTTTCATTGTTAGAACCTGTTTTGATTAGAACCTGTTTGATTACTGTCAGCTTGGAATTATGAAATTCAGCACTCCCGGTTCCAAAGAGACGGTGACCGGGAATACAGGATTGACAGCCTTGCCGTCCAGACACATGGATGCGCCCTCAGCATCCAGAATAGTCAGGCACTTCGTACGGTATGGACGCACCTGCTCATGGTTGAGAATCTGACCGTGAAGGAGCATGTACAGTCCCTTCAGCAGCTGCATGAACTTGGGACGGCTGATGACAGACACGTCTATCCAGCCATTGTACGGGACTGCGCTCGGAGTCAGTCCGTAGCCGCGGGAATTGCCTATGCAGACAGTCATGATGCGGTCGTTGATATCCTCGTTGTTCACCTTGATACGCATCTTGTACAGCTTGCGTTCCTTGAACAGGCTGATCAGCGCGACGAGATACGAAGGATTCTTCTTACCGAAGCGTTTGCATATATCGGACAGGCGGATAGCCTGAGCGGACAGACCGATGTTGACAGACATCAGGAAGTACCTGACACGCTGTTCATCCCCCTCATCATACGAGCAGTAGCCCACATCTATCTGTTTGGTGCGGCCCTCGATGATACTGTGGATAGCCTGCTTGTAATTGTCGGTGCTCAGTCCCCAGAAGCTGGCGAAGTCATTGCCGATGCCATTCGGGACTATTCCCAGAAGTATCTGGCTGCGAATCTCACGCGGAGTGAACATAATGCCATTGATGGCTCCGTTCAGAGCCTCGTCGCCTCCCACGATCACAATGGTGCGATAGCCGTTGTCAATGAGCATACCGGTGAGGCGCTCCACGTATGCGGAGTCATCAGACTGCACGCAGTCATACCTGACGCCGCGCAGTTCGAGATACTCCTTGATCTGACGCCACTTCTTCTGCGCATCCCGGACACCGGCGCGCGGAACATATATTATACCCCATCTGTCTTTTTCAACAATCATAGCATTTCATTTAGTGAAGCAATTCAGACACGGCATCCAACTTCTCCTCCAATGGCATCCCATACGGCAGCCAATGTATCCGGGTTCCACGCTTTTCCATTCCGCGGAACCACGTCATCTGCCTTTTGGCAAACTGGTGAATTGCCACTTCCAGTTCACTGACCATGTGGCGCCAGTCAAGCTGTCCTGTCAGATAGAGTGTCACGAATTTGTACTCGAGACCATAATATATAAGGTCTTCCGGAGCGATGCCCTCATCCAGCAGCGAACGCACCTCATCCACCATGCCCTCATCCAGACGGCGTTTCAGACGCTCCGTGATATTCCTTCTTCTCGTATCGCGGTCCACATCAATGCCTACAGTCAGGCTGCTGATGGGCGGAAACTCCTTCTCGCTGACCGGAGTCCGGCGATAGCATTCCTCAATCTCAATGGCCCTGACAGCACGTTTTGTGGTATCCACATCTGTCGTATTGTGCAGTTCCTTATAGCCTTTCAGTATTTCCGTCAGTTCGGCAAGGCTCTTCCCTTCCAGAGATTTTCTCAGTTCCGGATTCTCAGGGACAGGAATCAGCCTGTACCCCTTGAGTATTGATTCAAGATACAGTCCCGTACCGCCACAGAGTACAGGCAAATTGCCGGACTTTCTGATTCTGTCATACGCCTTGAGGAAATCAGCCTGATACTCAAACAGATTGTACTTTGTGCCGGGCTCAACGATATCAATCAGATGATAAGGGATATTACGTCCTTCCACCTGATAATCCTTCAGGTCCTTGCCTGTGCCGATGTCCATTCTCCGATACACCTGGCGGCTGTCGGCACTTATGACCTCGCCTTTCAGACGATCTGCCAGCGCCACAGCAAGCGATGTCTTTCCGCAAGCTGTAGGCCCCAAAACGGTTATCATGTCAAATCCAGCCATACACAGAAACCGAGCAATCTGCAAAAGTAACTCAATTATATCATACTGCATAAAAAAAGGTGGCCGGAATTACCAGCCACCCTTTTCGGTTATAATCAGAGTTGTGATTACTTGGTGATGACGCGGGCCATTTCGCAAACCTTGTTGCTGTAACCCCACTCATTGTCGTACCATGCGCAAACCTTAACGAAGGTCTTGTCGAGCTGGATACCTGCCTTCTCGTCGAAGATGGAGGTGTGAGCGTCGTTGCGGAAGTCGGTTGAAACGACAGCCTCGTTGGTGTAGCCCAGGATACCCTTGAGCTCGCCCTCTGAAGCTTCCTTCATAGCTGCGCAGATCTCCTCGTATGTGCACTCGGTGTTGAGCTCAGCGGTCAGGTCAACGAATGATACGTCAGAAGTCGGAACGCGGAGTGACATACCTGTCAGCTTGCCGTTCAGTTCAGGAAGAACCTTACCTACTGCCTTGGCAGCACCTGTTGATGACGGGATGATGTTCTCGAGGATACCGCGACCACCGCGCCAATCCTTCTTTGAAGGACCGTCAACGGTCTTCTGGGTAGCTGTTGCAGCGTGAACTGTAGTCATAAGACCGCGCTTGATGCCGAACTTGTCGTTCAGGACCTTGCTGATAGGAGCAAGACAGTTGGTTGTGCAGGAAGCGTTGGAGATGATGGTCTGGCCGGCATAAGTCTTGTCATTTACGCCATAGACGAACATCGGAGTAGCGTCCTTTGAAGGAGCTGACATGATGACCTTCTTGGCACCAGCCTTGATGTGAGCCTCTGCGAGCTCAGCTGTCAGGAAGAAACCGGTTGATTCAACAACAACGTCAACACCGAGAGCGCCCCAGGTGATGTTTGCAGGATCCTTCTCAGCGAAGACCTGAATCTTGTTGCCGTCAACGATCATGTAGTTGCCCTCAACCTTGATGTCGTGGTTGAACTGGCCGTGTACTGAATCATACTTCAGCATGTATGCCAGATAGTCAGGATCCAGAAGGTCATTGATACCTACAACAACGATGTCCTCGTTGAAATTCTCGACTGCTGCACGGAAAACCATACGTCCGATGCGGCCAAAACCGTTAATACCCAGTT
>JAKSIW010000104.1 GCA_024398555.1 Bacteroidaceae bacterium
AGCTTTGTCATATACCAGCGTGTGCTTGTCCAGAGGCGAGCAGACCACCTGATCAATGTACATGTTGGTGCCGCCGGTATTGGCCAGCGCTATCGTGTTGCTGCCCTCATTCATCTCAAAGTCGCAGGAAATGGTCTTCCACTCATTCATCGCCGTCTTTTCGGTGTAAATGGTCTTGCTGTAGGAATTGACCCTCAGATATACGCGGCCTGACTGACCGTTGTTCATATATCTGACAGATACGGTATAAGTACCCGGATGACTGATGTTCACGCTACGGCGCAGAGAACCTGCCGTATTCGTGCCGGTCACCACAAAGCCGTTGGCAGCATGTCCGCGCACGTTGGGATAGGAGCTGTATGGATTGGTGCAGCAGCTGCTGATGTTCTTGTATTCCATATCCTCAGCCTCAATGATAAGGTCACCGTAGTATTCCTCAGGCTGTACCGGCAGATCAGTGAGAGCTTCGGAATCCAGGATGTCCGTTCTGCGTCCGACTGCACTGCCGCCGCATGACACAGACAGCTCAACCGGTCCCATGTGCTTCACCTCAATGGTATAGGTACCCGATGTCTCATCCCATAGAGGTTCTGCCGAACCCTTCGCGCCTGAGCGCAGCTTGAACTGATGGGAAGGAGCCGCAACAGCACCCTTTATGACAATACGGTCAGTCACCTGAGTCACGGTATCCGTTCTGTAATTGTTCAGATAGAAATCAATATGGTCCTCATACTCGCGCACGATACCGCTGCCCAGCTTTCCGTATGTGAGAAGAAGGCTGTCGCAGGTATTGTATTCCAGCGGAATCCGTGCCGATGCGCTCTTCTTCTTGTTGAAATAGCTGAACGGGAAATATGTCACCAGTTCGTTGTGATGGCGCGCCACATACAGATCGCCGCTGCTGACCGCAGGATACAGTTTGTTGAACTCCGTCACCTTCTTCGTCTGCGTTCCCCAGCGTGACGGATACGACGAGCGCTTCACCTGCACGGGTATCGTCTGGGCCAGCGAATCGTACAGTCCCGCCACCACAGGAATAGCCTGATAGCGGCCGGTACTCTTGAAATAGGTCATATTGTCCATCCATCTGCCGTTGCCCCGGTTCATCGGGTCATTCTGCTTGTACAGACCGTCGTACAGGTCGTCCGGCGCAGCATACATCTCCTGATCCGAACCGCTGGTGGCATTGTTTATGATAACCACTTTGTTGCGGGCAATAACCTCCTCACGCGTCGGAATGTACATGGTGCCGTCAATAATCTTGCGGAACATGTCGAGCCACGCATTGTCGAAGCCCGGGAAGCGTCCCCAGTTTCTGCGCGTGTAGCCGTCTGATGTAGTAGAACGGCTGAGTTCCTGGAAATCCTCAGTCCAGATAAGCTCCGGTCCGTCCCATACGGCCCCACCGTTAATACAGGTCTGCTCCATCACCGTTCCAATACCTGCGGCAATCGGATACTTTTTGCCGTGATTCTCCCCGAGCAGTTCATCCAGAGCGCCGTTCCATCCGCAGTTGTCGTAGCGCACACCGTAGTTACGGGCCAGTCCCGAGATGAACGGAGCCAGACAGACGCTCTCATTGTTGTAGAAGCACGACGAGGTTGTGTACTTGTACAGAATCAGAAATGCATCCGGATATTTCTGACAGTTGGCCAGAAGCTTTGCATTGCGCTTCACGATTCCGTTCGGATTGAGCGGATGCGACCAGATGTTGCCGCAGAAACTCACAATCAGAGTGCCTCCGTACCTGTGCGACATCTCCACCAGATTGGCAAACAGCTCCCAGCGGGATGACTGGGTACTTGAACTCTTGTCGCCCGGCTCGTCAAAGCCCCAGAACTGTTCGGCATAGTTCCAGCCGAGAAAGTTCTTGTAATGCTTGAAGAAGTATTCGAAGGTGTCAAGGTCATCGTCCATGATATGCGTATGGCCGCCGCTTGCCGGCTGGCAGGTAAACCACACGTTGTTGGCGCAGCATACCGAAGCCCATGACTTGTACGTCAGAACCGCGTTCTGCGGCATCTTGTAAACATTCCTTTCAGTATCATACTGACATGACAGAGACAGGTTGAAGCAGACGAAAGGCTTCACATCAGCAGGAATAAGGTCAATGATCCTCTGAGGGTCGGCGGTATTCCAGACGTCAATGTGAATGAGCCACATCGGATGACGCGAATCAATCGGTCTGCGTGACTGCGAACTGGCGGAAACGGCATTCAACAGAAGCAATGCCGCAAGAATCAAGGGGAATCTGAATTTTTTCATATCCCGCAAATATACTTTTTTTTAGGAATATTTCAGCTAAGATGAATTATCATCTCCGGCCCCAGATTGAACAGCATATCGGCAATGCTGAGGTTCGGAATGAAGCCGTTTCTCCGGCGGAACACCTGATAATATGGGGCGAATGTCATTCCTGTATCTTCAGACGGATCTGCAAGACGGCGGAAATCGCCATTTCCGGCATTCAGGACCGGATTCTGCTCCATTGGCCGAAACTCGTCCGTCAGTATCAGAGAGGTGTTCATCCCTGCGAGTTCCAGCACCTTGCCGGTCAGTGCCATATTGAAGTCTATAAGAAACTCATAGCGTTTCTCATAGATAGGACGGAAGTCATCCTCGTAGTACATGAAGAACGGGCTGTTCATGTAGGCGGAAGCTATGGCATTCCAGTGCAGATGACGCCAGTTGCCGTGATCGCTGATACGCACATCGCGCATCAGCTGTCCTGGGAAATCGGACTTCACCACAGGCACCGTCAGTGTCTGCGTCCCGTCTGCCGTAGCTATGACGCACCGGTTGCGATATGTCTGCTTGTGATAGCTGTCGTTCCGCTCAATGAGGACCTGAGGCGCACCGGCCATCACCTTGAAGAAACTGACCGGTGGCAGATATGCGGAACTGAGCAGCGGGAGCATCAGTTATAGCTCTTGACGGTATGGAATATGCGGTTCCAGCGGATCTTGCCCTTCTGGCCGAACTTCTTGTCCTTGTCCAGTGACAGCCATACCACCACAGGACGGCCCACGATGTGGTCCTCAGGTACAAATCCCCAGACACGCGAATCGGCGCTGTTGTGGCGGTTGTCACCCATCATCCAGTAATAGTCCATGCTGAATGTGTAGCTTGTGGCCGCCTCGCCATTGATTGTTATGGTACCGTCTGAAGCAACCTTCAGGTCATTGCCCTCATAAATGCCGATGATGCGTTCGTATAGCGGAAGGTTCTCAAGAGTCAGCTCCACCGTTTCTCCCTTCCGGGGAATCCAGATAGGACCATAGTCATCCATTGTCCAGTCCTTGTACATATTCAGCGGGAACAGCCAGTCACCGCCTTCCCCATGAATGCGCTCCACGCCAGATGCTATGTCGCTGCGGGATTCCAGCAGCCTTGCAGCCTTTCCGGTAAGCGGCAGAGTGACAGGCTCAGGCCACGGACGGTTGTACTTGTCGGGAAGATCCTCCTGACTCAGTCCCAGCTCTGCGCGAAGAGATGCGGGAATAGGATTCACCAGCATCACCCTGTAATTGAACTGGGCATTGTCCGGATGTTTCTCAGCCTCCCCGTCAATGTAAATCTGTCCGTCCACAATCTGCAGAGTCTGACCTGGCAGACCCACACAGCGCTTCACGTAATTCTCCCTGCGGTCCACCGGACGCCACGATATGTTTCCGAACAGCTTGGGATTGGCACAGACAGCCTCCCGTCCCACCTTATAATAAAAATCATATACCCTGCGCTTTTCCAGGGCAGACAGGCTGTCCATCACAACCGGTCTGCACTTGCTGCTTCCAAGTTCATATAGGAGACAGTAGTAGTCCATCTGCTGATACTGTACATTGCCCAGAATGGTATCCCCCGAAGGATAGTTGAACACTACAATATCATTGAGTTTGACTGAGCCGAAGCCTTTCACGCGCTCATAGTCCCAATGAGGCTTGTCCAGATAACTCTTGCCGCCTCCGGGAAGTGTATTGTTCGTCAGAGGCATTGTGAGAGGTGTGATTGGCTTGCGCGGGCCGTATGCAACCTTGCTCACATACAGATAGTCACCTACAAGCAGAGATTTCTCCAGCGATGAAGATGGAATGGTATAGTTCTGGAACAGGTACAGATTGACGAAATAGACAGCCACAAGAGCGAATACGATTGCATCGACCCACCCCATCACTCCGCGCAGGAAGTCGCTCTTCAGATTGCGCCACCAGTCCCATTTTATGATTCTGGTAGCATACAGGTCAAAAATCAACGGCAGAAGCACCAGTCCCATCCAGCTCTTCACCCAAATGAGGAAAAGCACATACAGGACCACAGCAACCGTCAGTTTCACCCAGTCCCGAGCCGGAACATCCGACAGTTTTCTTGCAACAGACTTGTTCGAACCCGTATTCTCTGACTCCTGTGACATATCCTAAATAAGCTTGATTAAAAGTTCATAAGGTCATCCATTCCCAAAAAGCCTGTATGACCTATAGTGTATTCCGCAGCCAGCACAGCCCCGAGTGCCAGTCCGCTGCGGTCCTGGGCACTATGTATGATTTTGATGAAGTCCGAACTGGAGTCATATTCAATCACATGAGTGCCTGGAGTCTCGCCACGTCTGATAGAGTCAATGCGAATGTCCCGGGAATCGTGTTCGGTAGTTCCGGTCACGGTACCGTCAGCATTGGCCACTGTGCCATTGGACCAGCCTGTCTTGCGGTCAAGATTATCGATTATCCCCTGCGCGAGGGTAATTGCAGTCCCGCTCGGCGCGTCCAGCTTGTGTATATGGTGTATCTCAGTGATACCGACATCGTACATGGGATAACCGTTCATCAGTCTGGCAAGATACTCATTGACTTTTGAGAACAGAGCCACCCCAAGACTGAAATTGCTCGACCAGAACAGCGTATTCGCTCCGTCTGCGCAGAGTGCGCGCATCTCATCGCGTTTCTGTTCCATCCATCCGGTACTGCCGCTCACGACCTTGATGCCGGCCTTGAAAGCCTTTATCACATTGCCGTATGCCTGTGTAGGCGCAGTGAACTCGATGGCCACATCCGCACTGCGGAACTCCTCACTGTCGAAGTCCTGGGGATTGTCTATGTCAATCCTGCACACTATGGAATGTCCGCGTGACAGAGCTATGCGCTCTATCTCGTGTCCCATCCTGCCGTAACCTATCAGCGCTATCTTCATCAGAAGTCTATGCTGGTATTGTCGCAGACGTGAGCCAGAAGGTATCCGAGGCCCCTGCCGTAGCGCTTGTCCTCAATCACCTGCCACTGTTCGTACTGCTCGTCATCGAGCATCTTCCTGTACTTCTTGGCATATCTCTTGAGCACAGGCTCCAGCTGCTCGCTGATGGCGGACTGGTCCAGATCCTTCTGTTCCGCTCCGAAGCCCATACCGCCTCTCATGCCACCCTGAGCGGCAATCTGATTGTTGATAAGGTTGCTGATTACCTCCATCTGAATGGTGCGGCACACCTCTTCATATTCCATTTTCACGATTTTGCCGAACTTCTCCGACTTCTTGACATCCAGAATGAAAGGCAGGTCATACAGACAGGCCTGAACGATGGAATCGGATTCAAGCTCGAAGAAAGGCTTCTCATCGCCCATTGCACCCATCATCATACCCATAGGCATACCGCCGCCCATACGCATACCGCCCATAGGCATACCACCGCCCATTCCTCCACGCATTCCGCCCATTCCGCCCATAGGCTGAGCCTGAACTGCCAGAATTGCGCACATGAGAGCGATAACCGTAAATAATCTCTTCATAATTGTAAGTATTCGATTATGGAAAAGAAGGGCGCTTTTTCCGGCACCACCGGGAAGAGCGCCCTTCCTGTATTATATCCGAATCAATCAGAGCTTAGGACCAGCCTTTACAAGAGCCTTGCCAGCCTCGTTGCCCTCGTACTTCGCGAAGTTCTTGATGAAGCGGCCTGCCAGATCCTTTGCCTTCTCCT
>JAKSIW010000105.1 GCA_024398555.1 Bacteroidaceae bacterium
GGGCACGGACACGGTCCGGTCAATCATTTCTTCGGCATCTGGACCAGGTAGGAGATGAGCAGCATGATGCTGGCTCCTATCCATGACAGGACATCGGTGAACACTATGCCGTCATAGCCGAAATGGCGGGGTAGGGTGAGTGATGCGGCAGTCCTGATGACCAGCTCCAGAACACCTGCCATGAGGGGCAGAAAGGTTCTGCCGATACCCTGCAACGCATTGCGGTACAGGAAAATCAGATACAGGAAAGGAAAGAAGATGGCGGTGATGTGCAGATAACGGTTTGATGCGTCGTATATAGGAGCGACCATTTCGCCGGCATCGGCACTGAGGAAGAGCGATGTCATGGGACGTGACAGCAGCGACATCATCGTACTCATCACAATACATACGCACAGAGTCATGACAAGGGTGGCGTTGACACCCTTCCGGACACGCCCGATTTCACCGGCTCCCCAGTTCTGTCCGACGTAGCTTGCAATAGCCACACCGAATCCGATGGGAATCTGCATGAACAGGTTCTGAACCTTGCTTGCGGCTGTGAATCCTGCGATGTAGGTGGGCGGGAAATTGTTCAGGGCGGCCTGAAGAAAGACTATTCCGGTAGCGGTGATGCTGAACTGCAGAGCCATCGGGATGCCTATCCGCAGATGTTCCCATGCGAACTTCCAGTCGGTCCGGAAATCGTCGCGGCTCAGTTTGAGCTCCGGGTATCGGCGGAATGCGTAGATGAAGCAGAGCAGTGCGGAGAATGCCTGGGAGATGACGGTGGCGTATGCGGCTCCACGTACGCCCCATCCGAAACTGATGATGAAGAGCAGGTCCAGACCTATGTTCAGCACTGAAGACAGAATCAGAAAAAAGAGCGGCGTCCTGCTGTCACCAAGTGCCCGCAGGATGTACGATATCATGTTGTATGCCACCTGGCCGAAGATTCCGCCGAATACAATGATAAGATATTCGTACGCATAGTCATAGACCTCCGCTCTGGTGTTGATCAGATGCAGTGAGGGGGCTGTCAGAAGCACTGTCAGCAGGGTCAGAACGACAGTCAGTATGATGCTGATGACAAGGCTCGTGCCTACAGACCGCCGCATTCCTGCCATGTCCCTGGCTCCGAAAAGCTGTGCCGTGCGGATGCTCAGTCCGCTGGTGATGCCCCATACGAATCCGAGTACGAGGAAGGTGAAGCAGTTGGTGATGCCTACTCCTGCCAGTGCCTCATAGCTGATGAAACGGCCTACGATGACCGTATCGACAAAGTTATATACCTGCTGGCAGATGTTGCCGATGATGACAGGCAGAGAGAAGTTCAGTATGACTCTGGCCGGATTGCCTTTCGTTAAGTCGTTTACCATTTTCACGAGCCGGTGGGACTGACTTTCCGGTCCCGCCTCAAACGGCCGCGAAATTACTGCTTTTCGGCGTTCGATGTCGTAGCCAAGTTGCTTTTTATACTACTTTTGCAGTCTGTAGTAATATTCGAGATTATGTGGTTGGGTTTTGCCGTCCTGTCGGCCATGTTCCTGGGCTTTTATGATGTCTCCAAGAAGCATTCGCTGAAAGACAATGCGGTCATTCCGGTCCTGTGGTTCAATATCCTGTTCTGCAGCCTTATCATGCTGGTTCCTACGCTCCTGTCGGCCACGACAGGGCTGCTGGACGACACCATGTTCCATGTCCCTTCTGGGGACCTGCACACACATTTCATGATAATGCTGAAGGCTTCAATCGTGCTCGGCTCATGGATATTCGGGTATTACGGAATGAAACATCTGCCCATCACTCTGTTCGGTCCCATCAACGCCACCAGACCGGTCATAGTGCTGCTGGGCGGTCTGCTGCTGTTCGGCGAGAGGCTGAACCTGTATCAGTGGATAGGTGTCATCATAGCAGTCATATCCTTCTACCTGCTCAGCGTGAGCGGACGCAGGGAGGGAATCGACTTCAAGCGTAACAGCTGGGTGCTGTGCGTGATTATCGCTACGCTGCTGGGTGCGCTGAGCGCCCTTTTCGACAAATACCTGATCGGTCAGTACAACAACATGTTCGTCCAGGCATGGAGCAATTTCTATCAGCTGGCACTGATGACTGTAGTGCTGCTGGTGCTCTGGTGGCCCAGACGTAGCGAATTCCCGATGGAGTGGCGCTGGAGCATTCCGCTGATATCGCTGTTCCTGACCACTGCCGACTATGCGTATTTCTATGCGCTCACATCTTCTGCATCGATGATTTCGATTGTCTCCATGATCAGGCGCAGCAGCGTGATCGTATCATTCGCCTGCGGCGCACTGCTGTTCCATGAGAAGAATCTTCGCAGCAAGTTTGTTGACCTGATTCTGGTTCTGATCGGTCTGCTGTTCCTGCTGATAGGCTCCATGTGATTTGTGTGGCATTCAGAGAAATTGACTAAATTTGCACTTCATGAATGGAATAATCCGTAAATATCGGGTGACCAATGCGGTAATGGGGCCGGACTTCCGCCTGACCGCCCTTGGAACGCAGATCCTTGTGCAGGACTGCTTCGCATCCTACATGGCGATGTTCCATCATGCCGCTTTCGACCTGCGGAAACTGTCGCTGATGTGGATTATCTCCGAGTTCTCCATGCGTTTCATGCATGCAATGCCGTTCTGGGGCGACTCCGTTGATGTGGAGCTCTGGCTTTCAGAGGAACCTGAAGTCAGGGTCTATGTGGACTACCGCCTCAGCTCACACGGGGAGGTGTTCTGCGAGGGTGACGGCTCCTGGGCAATCCTCGACATGACATCGCGCCGGCCGGCACGGGCATCGGAAATACTCTCGGATATGGAATGCCGCCATGAGTCCCTTATGGGAACTCACCGTCACAGACTGGTATCGGCGGGTGACAGACTGTCGGAGTTCAGATATCGGACTGTGACAACCGACACAGATTTCAACGGTCACGTCAGCAACGTCGCGTATGTGCGCATCTGCAAGAACTCGATGCCCGTCGGTTACTGGGCCGGTCACAGGCTCCATTCACTTGACATGAAGTTCCAGCACGAGTCGTTTCTCGGACAGGAACTGCTGTGTACCGTCTCCGGCTCACCTGAGACAGACAGCTGGCATTACGTGATCACTGATGAAAACGGAAATGTGTGCAGCGAGGCTGTGGCAGTCTGCCGCCCTGTATCGGAGGAATGCGATGCAGTGGATCTGGAATCATTGGAAATTAGAAAGGCATAGCATGAATATTCTGACACTATGGACCTGAAACGCATAATCCGATTTCTGAAAGACGATATATGGTCGTTGGACATGTCTCTGCTCGGACTGCACAAGGCCAGGGCCTTGAAGTACCTGCAGGTGACGATGCTCGTAATCGACGATGTGGGTAAGCGTAAAATCGGCATCCGTGGCGTTGCACTGGCATTCTTTTCCATAATGGCACTTGTCCCAGGTGTGGCGCTTGCATTTGCCGTCACCAACGGCTTCGGCTTCGGGGATAAACTTCAGGAACTGCTGCTGACCTACTTCGCTGACAAGGCCGACCTTGTTCAGACAATACTGGGCTACGCAGACAACATTCTCACTGCGACATCCAACGGCGGTTTCGGAATCGTGACATTCCTCTCGTTCGTCTGGCTGGTCTTCTGGCTTATGATTCAGGTGGAGAATGCCTTCAACTATGTGTGGAAGGCTGATACGTCGCGTGCATTCTGGAAGAGGATCAGCTTCTATATCGTTCTTTCCCTGCTTCTTCCATTCGTGATAAGCATGTTCATGGCTACTGCGCTGATGTTCACCAATGGAAGCGGTCTTGTGTCGCTGCTTGTAAATATCCCGTTCTGGAATGACATTTCCGACATTGTGTCGTGGCTTATCATATATGGTGCCACCGCCATGGTGCTGTCGCTCATGTTCAAGTTCATTCCGGCTCCCAAGGTCATATACAGCGAAGCTCTCAGGGCCGGACTGATTACCGCCGTATTCTATGTGCTGTTCCAGTTCATCTACGTGTCGGCTCAGGTGGCGTTCAACCGTTGGAACACGGTATTCGGAGCTGTGGCGGCAATACCATTCCTGATGGTGTGGCTGAACTTCTCCTGGCAGATAGTACTCTACGGTGCAGAACTGGCATACGCATTCCAGCATTTGGACGAATATGTAAGCTCCCAGACAAATAATGGAAAGTTGCCTGCAGATAGATAATCTGGTCAAGTCGTACGGCGATCTGGTGCTGATGGACGGCTTCACCCTGAATGTGATGGAGGGGGAGAAGATAGGTCTCATTGCCCGCAATGGAATGGGCAAGAGCACACTGCTCAGCATAATCGCCGGACGTGAGGACTACAATTCCGGCAAGATAACCTTCCGCAGAGACCTGAAGATGTCGTATCTGGAACAGAGTCCTGTGTGGCCTAAGGGTACACGTGTGATTGATGCCTGCGGCGGCCGTGCCGATGAGATTGCGGCTGTGGAGATGCTTTCCAGACTGGGCATAACTGAATACGGTTCGACTGTTGACAATATGTCCGGAGGACAGCTGAAACGCGTGGCAATTGCCGGTGCGCTGTTGTCAAAACCGGATTTCCTGATATTGGACGAACCTACCAACCATCTGGATGTGGAGGTGACGGAGTGGCTTGAGGACTATCTGTCAGCCAGCCGTCTGACCCTGCTGCTCGTGACTCACGACAGGTACATGCTGGACCGCGTCTGCACCAGAATCGTTGAACTGGAGGACCGTCGTGCATATTCGTACACAGGCAATTACAGCTATTATCTGGAGAAGCGGCAGGAACGTCTCGATGCCGAACGCTCGCAGCGTGAGAGCGATGAGAACCTGTACCGTACCGAACTGGACTGGATGCGCCGTATGCCCTGCGCCCGTGGCGGCAAGGCCCGCTACCGCAAGGAATCGTTCTACGAACTGGAGGAGCGTCTGAAGTTCCGCCGTCAGGAACTGAACGTCAGCCTGGACGTGAAGGCATCCTACATAGGCAACAAGATTTTCGAGATGCACGATGTGTGCAAGAGTTTCGGCGACAGGATTATCCTGAAGGACTTCAACTACGTCTTTGCACGCTATGAAAAATTGGGCATCGTCGGTGATAACGGAGTGGGGAAATCTACATTCCTGAAATTGCTGACCGGTCTGGAGAATCCGGACAGCGGCATCATCGAGCGTGGTACAACACTTCGCATCGGTTACTACAGTCAGCAGGGCATGGAATTCAATCCGAATGAGAAGGTGATAGATGCCGTGACAGCCATTGCCGACCACATCGAACTGGATGACGGCCGCCGGATGGCTGCATCGCAGTTCCTGCAGAAGTTCCTCTTCACGCCCAAGACCCAGTACAACTATATCAGCAAGCTCAGCGGAGGTGAACGGCGCAGGCTGTATCTGTGTACTATCCTGATGCAGAGCCCGAACTTCCTGATTCTCGACGAGCCTACCAACGATCTGGATATTGCCACTCTGCAGGTCCTGGAGGAATACATAGCAGGTTTCAAGGGATGTGTCATAGCCGTGTCGCACGACCGCTGCTTCATGGACCGTGTGGCAGGTCATCTGTTCGTCTTCGAAGGCAATGGCCTGATTACCGATTTCCCGTCATCGTACAGCGACTGGCTGGAATGGAAGGTCCTGAAGGCCGCTCAGGAAAAGGCCGATGCCGCATCCGGCTCCAAGTCCGCCTCGCAGCCGTCCGGCAAGCCCCGCAATTCGGAGCGTGCCGATGCCTCGCAGAAACTCTCCTACAAAGAGAAACGCGAGATGGAGCAGATTGAAGCCGAACTGGAGCAGCTCGAAGCGGAGAAATCCCGGCTGGAGGATGAACTCAACAGCGGCAGTCTTGCCTACGACGTTCTCTCCTCCAAATCCGCCCGGATCGGTGAGATCATCGCCCGCACCGATGAAATCACCATGCGCTGGCTTGAACTAAGCGAAAAACGGTGATACAGGGGACAGGTCCCTGTATCAC
>JAKSIW010000106.1 GCA_024398555.1 Bacteroidaceae bacterium
ACTGCTGCACGGAAAACCATACGTCCGATGCGGCCAAAACCGTTAATACCCAGTTTAATCATAATGCTTGTATAAGTTAAAAGTTGTAATAAGTCTTCTTCGCGGAGCCTTTGTCTCCGTAAAACCACGCAAAATTAAGAAATTCTTTTTACTTTCGCGTCAAAATTTACAATCAATAAAAGTTAAAGAAATGGGCTTGTTCAGAAAAGAGAAAGACAAGATAGAGAATCTGGGAGGAATGGAGGACTTCATGACTCTCATCAGGGTTTATTTCCAGGCCGAAATGGCAGGTAACATCGGCATCACCAATATCAATTATCTCCCCGACCTCGCCACCTTCAAGCGCAGTCTGAAGATTCAGACCCAGGGCAACAAGCTGGGCGTAGCCGAGAAGCCGCGCTGCAGGAAGATGCTTCAGCAGATGTACGGGATAAGCGACAGCTTCTTCAAGGAAATTGACTCTTCCATCAAGAAGAACTGCCGCAATATACAGATGGTCCAGCCGTTCATGTTCCAGTTCCAGGGATTCAGCGCCGACCTGATGATGCAGGTAGGTACTATAATGAAATGGAAGTTCCGCGTGCCGAGATTCCTCAGGAACGCGCTGCACACCCTCACGCAGGACTCCGTCCACAAGATCATGAACGAGAACAAGTGGAAGGACGAATCCAGCTACAAGACCGTGTACAACATACGCCAGTATCAGCAGCACCTCGGTTTCTCGGAGGAGTGGATGACCGAGTATGCATTCAACATGATACTGCTGGCCAAGAAGGAACCCAAGACAAAGGAGAACATCGAGGCGGCAAAGGCGGCGATGGCCGAAAGATCAAAATAAAAACAGGTTGTCAGAGTGTAATATATTCTGCATTTTGACTAACTTTGCAAAACGGACGCAATAGTCCGGAACCATTAGGATTGTCGTAATGATAACAGGTGCGGAAACAGAGGTACTGGATGTTTTTGAAGGAAAGCTTCAGAAACTCATCGGCATGTGCGACACGCTCAAGTCCGAGAATCTGGCTCTCCGTCAGGTAGTTGCCCAGGGCAAGGCACGCGAAGCCGAGCTTCAGCAGAAGATAGAGCAGCTCAGCGCCGATTACGGGAATCTTAAGGCCACCAAGGTACTGAGCGTGTCAGGTCACGACCTGGAAAGCACGCGCAAGAAAGTATCCGGGTTGGTGTGTGAGATTGACCGTTGTATTGAAATGCTTAACGTATAAGTAGATGAATACGATGGATGAGACATTTGAAATAAAGCTGTTGATAGGCGGAATCTACTATCCTCTCACCATAAAGAGACAGGACGAGGTCATGTACAGGGAGGCGGCGAGACGAATAAACTCACTGCTGAACCGCTACAGGGATCATTTTCCGCAGCTGAGCGACGAAAAATACTATGTCATGGCGTCACTGCACATTGCAATGACGAATCTGATGTGGGAAAATTTCAACGACACATTGCCATTCAAGGAACGCATCGAAGAGCTGACGAAGCAGATAGACAACGTTCTGGCCAATGAAGATGTGACAGAGTCCGGACAGGACTGACAGCCAATATTTCGCAATTTCACGCACCGTCTGGCATTCCCTTTGGAATGTGGGATGGTGCGTCATTAATATATATATAAAGTAAAGAACTATGGAATTTGTTTATGCTATCATTGGATTGATTGTGGGAGCGGTAGTTGCGTGGTTGCTTTTCAACAGCAGACTTAACGCAAAGGCCAGGAAGCGTTTGGAGGAGGTCGAGGCGGAAGCCGAGTCAATCAAGAAGGACAAGTTATTGGAAGTAAAGGAGAAGTTCCTCAACAAGAAGGCTGAACTCGAGAAGGAAGTTTCCGCAAGGAACCAGAAGATTCAGCAGAACGAGAACAGGCTCAAGCAGAAAGAGATGCAGCTGAACCAGCGTCACGAAGAGCTGCAGCGCAAGATCAGCGACAACGACGTCATCAAGGAGAACCTCGAGAATCAGATGGCCGTCATCGACCAGAAGAAGCAGGAGCTTGACAAGATGCAGCATCAGGAGCGCGAGAGGCTCGAAGCCATCAGCGGACTGTCGGCAGAAGAGGCAAAGAACAATCTGATCGAGTCCCTGAAGGAGGAAGCCAAGACACAGGCTGCGGCCTACATCAACGACATCATGGACGACGCACGCATGACCGCCAACAAGGAGGCAAAGCGAATCGTCATCCAGACCATCCAGAGAATCGGCACAGAAACCGCCATCGAGAATTCCGTCTCCGTATTCCACATCGAGAACGAAGACATGAAGGGACGCATCATCGGTCGTGAAGGACGAAACATCCGTGCTCTCGAAGCTGCATGCGGCGTTGAAATCGTCGTCGATGACACCCCCGAGGCCATCGTCATTTCCGCATTCGACCCCGTTCGCCGCGAGATAGCCCGTCTGGCTCTCCATCAGCTCGTAGCTGACGGCCGTATCCACCCGGCACGCATCGAGGAGGTTGTGGCAAAGGTAGAGAAGCAGGTCGAAGAGGAGATTCTCGAGACCGGCAAGCGCACCACCATCGACCTTGGCGTACACGGACTGCATCCTGAGCTCATCCGCATGATAGGCAAGATGAAATATCGTTCGTCATACGGTCAGAACCTGCTTCAGCACGCCAGAGAGACCGCCAACCTCTGCGCCGTCATGGCCGCCGAGCTCGGTCTGAACCCGAAGAAGGCCAAGAGAGCCGGACTTCTCCACGATATAGGCAAGGTGCCTGACGAGGAAACCGAGATGCCGCATGCCGAGTACGGTATGCACCTTGCAGAGAAGTTCAAGGAGAAACCTGACATCTGCAATGCTATCGGAGCTCACCACGACGAATGCGAGATGCAGACCCTTATCGCTCCTATCGTACAGATCTGTGATGCAATCTCCGGCGCACGTCCAGGTGCACGTCGCGAAATCGTAGAGGCATACATCAAGCGTCTGAACGATCTTGAGAAGATAGCTCTCTCCTACCCTGGTGTCACCAAGACATACGCAATCCAGGCCGGTCGCGAGCTTCGCGTAATCGTCGGTGCCGACAAGATAGACGACGCTCAGACCGAGAAACTCTCAGCCGAAATCGCCGAGAAGATTCAGAACGAGATGACCTATCCGGGTCAGGTCAAGATTACCGTCATACGCGAGACACGCGCAGTCAACTACGCAAGGTAATTCAGCGTTCACAGTATCACAACATCACAACAGAGAAGCGGGGCCTTTTGACAGGTCCCGCTTCTTTGTTGTAAGACTTACTGAGAAATATCAGTTATTTCCCGTATCAGAAATCAGTAATATAGTTTCCGATGTTGTCGATAGTAACAAGTGTGAAGTTTGAATACTTGGCTGGAACTTCCTTTGCGCCATTGTTGAATGTCTTGCCGGTCACAACAGGCTTGCCTGATATGAAGCAACTTACGATCATGGCAGTTGTCTCTGCCAGGTCCTCATACTCCTTATATATTGACATAGTCTGCTTGCGAGCCAAGATGTTTGCAATTGCAGCCTCGGTCAGATCCTGTCCTGTGATAACCGGGAATTCATTGATGCCAAGCCATCTGGCCTCCAATGCCTTGATGACACCTTCAGCAACATTGTCGTTAGGAGCAAGAATCAGATCAGGCATAACATTTGTCCCTTCGAGTCTGGCGCTCATCTCGGCAAAAGCATCATCGCTTGACCAGCTGGCAAGAGCAACGTCTTCATAAGCGACCTTTCCGCTCGGAACTGAAAGAGATTTGTTGGCGCTCAGCAGTCTGTATGCACTGTCAAAATACTTTTTGGCATTCTTGTCAGTCACAGGACCTGCGAAATACTCGATTGTCATATCTCCATCGGCCTTCTCAAGAAGGAACTGAGCCTGCATCTCACCAATCTTCTCCGGATCACATGAAGCATAGAAATCCACTGCCGGGTTGTTCATGATCATTCTGTCGTAGCAGATGAAATTGCAATCCTGATTAGCCTCCAGGATTCCAGATTCATTAATCTTCTCATAATCTACAGGAGTAATGACGATGGTCTGATAACCGGCCTTGACAGCTTCTTCAATCTGCTTCACCTGCTTTGCTGCGCCCTCATTGTCCTCTGATGCAGTAAACAGTTGGACATCATAGCCGTATGACTTCAGCGACTTGGTCAGATACTGGGCATCAAGCGTCCATCTGCTGACAGTTGCACCATCCGGCAGAATCAGGGCCACCTTCTCATTCACACTCTCATCATCGTCCGAGCTGCTGCAGGAACACACTGTCAGTGTTGCCATTGCACAGCACATTGACAGAACAGTAAAAATCTTCTTCATAATTAAATATTAGTTAACGGCTGCAAAGTTACCCATATTAACGCTAAGGGCAATGGCAGTTCTGAATATTTACGATTCTATAACACTTGGCCAGTCACGCACACCCAAAAAAAAGCTAACTTTACACCCGACAGAGCTGTTGCACTATCGAAAGCCACGATTGTGGTTTTGAGAGATGCCGATATATTAAAAATGAATATTGAAGAGATTGTACAGGATGACCTGACCCGCTATCTGAGGAATCTGGGTGAGATTGGCGGGAAGATGCCGGAGACAGATGACATCTGTGAGAAATGGGAACAGATCTCCAAAGCCTACATTCCGGACGGCATACGTGAGTTCAGTGAGTATCCGACAGTATCACTGGGCTGGATGATGTACACAGGTATGGCTGTTGCCACATTTTGGGAAGAGGATTGGGAGAGCTGGCACAACCGGGACGATATATATCAGGAGTTACGCTCCGCCAGAGGCTTCGACTGTATGGATGAATATATCCGTCAGGAGATACTGGACCTTGAAGGCAAGGAGTACGACAGACTTGAGCTGATTGTTGCGGAGTGCGCGTCACGTACTGACAGCATATTGCGTCACGCCAACATAGAGCCAGGCTCAAAAGAGGCGTTTCAGGCATATGTAGCCTGTCTTCACCAACTGTATCTGGCGGGTGCAGGCATTCAATTGTCCAGAATGGGCTATCAGATGACCAAAGTAAACTGACAACGGTTCAATCATGGAAAGGACATTAGTGATAATCAAGCCATGCGCCCTTCAGAGAGGACTCGCCGGCGAAGTAATCTCAAGATTTGAGAAAAAAGGGCTCAAACTGGTAGCTCTGAAGATGTACCGGTTCACAAAGGAGAAATGTGCGGAACACTATTCACACCTGACCGGCAAGCCATTCTACCCTATTATTGAGAAGTCAATGATGGCTGCCCCCGTAATACTCTGTTGCTTGGAGGGCATAGATGCCGTTGAGGTTGTGCGTGAGATGACCGGAGCCACCAACGGACGCAAAGCCCTGCCGGGAACAGTGCGCGGCGACCTTTGCATGAGTCATCAGGAGAATATCATTCACGCATCAGACTCAATGGAGAGCGCAATTGTCGAGCTTGACCGTTTCTTCACAAAAGACGACTACTTCGATTACGATTCCCCTTTGTTTGATTATCTATACGCCAGCGATGAACTGAAATAACCGGTTTCCCCAAAACTGGGACACTGACAAACCACAATTTCATCACTACTGATACTATCTTTCCTGATATTATCATATCTTTGCAGCGCAAATTCTTGGGGCTGTCTGGTTTTGACA
>JAKSIW010000107.1 GCA_024398555.1 Bacteroidaceae bacterium
AGCATGTATCCGAAGAATCCCGGCATGCGCACCCCGTTCTGCTCCGCAATAGCCTTGATCATGAAATTCGGGCCATTGCCGATGTAGGTCATTGAACCGAAGAACACTGCTCCAAGAGATATAGCCTCCAGCATCGGCTCCGGAATACCGGCCACGAAGCCCTCCTGTACAGTCGGATAGAGTCCGGTAGCTACGGAATGGAATGCCACGGCTGTAGGAGAGTTATCCAGGAATGATGACAGAGCACCTGTACAGTAGTAGAACTGCCAAGGTTCAGTCAGTCCCAGATCTGCGGCATGAGCCTGAAGATAAAGCAGTGCCGGGGTCATGGTAACGAAGATACCGGCAAAGAGAACACCCACCTCAATGATTGGCTGCCATGAGAAATTGTTGTCCTGGCGTATCTGCTTCGGTGTAGTCGTAATCGACAGTATGACAACTGCAAGCAGAGCAATCTCGCGCAGGCACTTTATCACGAAAGGTGCATTCTCATCATTCATGGCCGGAATGAACTGTCCGTTCAGGAATATCACTGCAGCCATAATCATGCCGAGGAAGAGGAAATTGCGTTTCCCTGTGATTATGATTGCCACGTGTTCCCTATTGTCTGCAGGCTGGATGTCGCGCGGCTCCTTCCTGTACATGAAACAGTCATAGACAAAGTAGATGACAAGCAGCAGTGCGCCTACCATAAACCATTCCTGTCTGAGGTTCAGGAACCATTCGAATGGTGCGCCACGCAGATAGAGAAGGAATAGTGGAGGATCGCCTAATGGAG
Organism: Bacteroidaceae bacterium; assembly: GCA_024398555.1. Lineage (GTDB taxonomy): Bacteria > Bacteroidota > Bacteroidia > Bacteroidales > Bacteroidaceae > Colenecus. The sequence continues at coordinate 779 of JAKSIW010000107.1, forward strand.
AGAGAATACCTCCGGCGTTTGCAGCCAGCGCAATGAAGAACAGAATAGTGTGCGTCTTGTATGTACGATTCCTGTTCACCTCCAGAAGAGGGCGGATCATCAGCATTGCTGCACCGGTCGTTCCCATGAACGATGCGAGCGTGTTTCCGGCAAAAAGCAGGAGCGTATTGAACAGCGGCGTAGCTTTGACATTACCCGTGATACGTATTCCGCCTGTTACTGTAAAAAGCGACAGCAGCAGTATTATGAACGGAATATAGTCGCCGCATATCTGATGGGCCAGTTCATCCGAGAATCCCGTACACAGCATATAGACAGCAATAGGAACTGCCACAATAAGCGTACAGTACAGTTTGTTGCGGTTACTCTCCCAGAATTTTTCAGAAATCAGCGGCACTACTGCTATCATCAGCAGCATGATTGCAAATGGAATCAAAGTCCATGCGGGTACGTATTGCATACTCTCTCAATTTGAATTTTTCGCAAAATTAGACAATTTGCCGACGGCGGCCAGCATGTTATAATAATTTAACAGCGCTGTCAGTCCGCATCATCCATTACAGGGAACTTCTCGCGGAAGTGCATCAGGTGTTCCATGTCAAGTTCGCCAGTCACCATCTCTTCCGTGTCATCAGCCGCCGACACGATGGTTTCGCCATAAGGACCTATCAGGGCGGAATGTCCCTCGTAGTGACCGTATCCGTCATCGCCAACGCAGTTCACTCCTGCCACAAAGCACTGATTCTCCATTGCCCTGGCGCGGAGAAGTATGTCCCATGAACTCTGTCTGCTGACCGGCCAGTTGGCCACATATACAGCCATGTCGTAATCATCGCGGTTACGGCTGAAAACAGGAAAGCGCAGATCGTAGCATACCTGCAACAGTATTCTCATGCCGTCCAGATCCACCACGGTCCGTTCCTGTCCTGCCGTAAAATATTTTCCTTCTCCGGAATATCTGAACAGATGCCGTTTGTCATAAGTCATTACCCGCCCGTCCGGAAACGAGAAGCACAGCCTGTTGAAGAAGCGTCCGTCTTCACAGACAGCCACACTTCCCGCCACTGCCGCATTCAAAGCAGCCGCCTTGTCCTTCAGCCAGCGTACAATGCTGCCGTCCATGCCCTGAGCAACCGGTGTCGGGTCAATGCACTGACCGGAAGCGAACATCTCAGGCAGAATATACAGTCCTGCACCGGTTCCGTCACCCATAATGTTATCTATATGGCGCAGGGATGCAGATATGCCCTCATCCGACGGACTGCACTGTACAAGTGTCACTTTCCTGTTCACGGTCTGTCACTCCTTCTGACTGATTGTAACATTCATCTGAGGATATGCGAAGTAGAATCCGTTCATAGGAAGTTCCTTGTAAATCCTGAGATTGATGTCAAAGAAAAGATTCCAGTAGTTCTCAGACTTCGTCCATGCCCTGACGGCAAACGAAATATCCTTGTCGTTCAGGCTCGACAGCAGGACCTGAAGGTCTGCAGCTCCCTCTGTTGAAGCATCCAGCACGCGCTCGTCCGACTTCAGGATTTTCGTCAGCAGTGCAATGCAGGCATCAGCGTCGCTGCCGTATTCCACATTAACGACCCAATCTACACGGCGCAGGCTGTTCACTGAATAGTTGTCAACTGTGCTGTTGGACAGGTCGCCGTTTGGAATGAAGATTATCCTGTTATCTACTGTACGGATCTGGGTACTTACCATCGACACAGCAGTGACCGTACCCGACACGCCGTTTGAGGTGATGAAATCGCCCACCTTGAACGGTTTGAATATAAGAATCATAATACCACCTGCAAAGTTCTGGACAGTACCGCTCAATGCCATGCCTACAGCCATGCCTCCGGCAGCCAGGACAGCTGCCAGAGATGTGGTGTTAACGCCCAGAGTGCTTATGGTAATGATTATCAGCAGCACCGTGAGAGAAATGGAGACCAGCGATGACACGAAGGTTGCAACAGTCTGCTCGGTCTTCTTTCTTTCGAACGAACGCCGGAGTATTCTCTTCACCGTTCTGATAATCCAGATACCAAGGATGTAGATCAGCAGTGCTGCCACCACCTTCACCGCAAACTGCAGTGCATCGTTACCCAAGTCCCTGAAGAAGACGTTGGGATCATCCTTGAAAGCCATAATCGCCCTGTCCGTAGTTGTCTTCAGGGAATCGGCAATGTTCACGACCTCTTCAGCCGCCTGCAGGAGATATAAACTCATATATTTATATTGGATTCAATCGTATTATTCAAGACTCATTGTCGGAATGAAAACATCATTCTCAACCTTCACGAAGTCCTTCGAAAGTTTGTAGGAAGCCTTTGCGCGGATATCCTGAACGGAAGCTCCGAACTTGACGGTGTATGTACCCCTGTCGCTGATCCAGCTGTGTGAATCATTGTGGAAGGAAGCGATGTCATAGTTCGTCACGCTGAATGTCAGCACCTCGCTCTCGCCCGGCTGCAGCAGTCCGGTCTTGGCGTAAGCCTTCAGTTCATCTGCCGGTTTGTATATACTTCCCGCCGGAGCGGATACGTACAGCTGAACAGCCTCCTTGCCGGCCACCTTTCCTGTGTTCCTGACAGTGACGGAAGCAGTGAAGCCATCCTTCGTAGCCTTCACGACAGGCTTGGAATACTCGAATGTGGTATAGCTGAGACCGAATCCGAACGGATAGGACACCTCCTTGCCGGCAGTGTTGAAGTAACGGTAGCCTACGTTAACGCCTTCCTTGTAGAGTACCCGGTCGATGTTCGGACGAGCGGCATTACGTCCGCCGAAGCCACCCTGAGCGGCAGTCTCGCCGTTGAGCGGGAAATTGGCAGAAGAAGGATGGTCCATTACGCTGATCGGGAAGGTCATCGTCAGCTTGCCTGAAGGATTGGCCTTGCCGGTAAGCACGTCAGCAATCGAATTGCCGGCCTCCTGACCCGGCTGCCATGCCATCAGAATAGCGTCAGGCAGTCCCTTCCATGAAGCGGTCTCGATGACATTACCCATATTGAGCACGACCACGACTTTCTTGCCGGCGATATGGAAGGCCTGGCATACATTGCTGATGAGACGACGCTCCACATCGGTGATGTCGAAGTTGTCGATATGGCGGTCACCGCCCTCACCTGCCTGACGGCCGATAGTGATGACAGCCACGTCATTCTGGCGGGCCTGATTCTCAATGGCGGACATAGCCAGATCCACCTCTGCGGTAGTCTCAGTGCTGCCCCATCCTCTGTATGAATTGGTTACAGCCTTCAGAGCCTTGTCGTAATCAGTATATGCGGCGTACATTTTAGCAAGATTCTGGTTCGGCTGGATTCCTGCTTCCTCAAGTCCCTTGTCCAGAGAGATGACATAGGCCTTGTTCACATCTCCCGAACCCGTACCGCCGGCAATCAGGTCGTATGATGTCACACCGAACAGAGCGACCTTCTTCACGCCCTCACCGAAAGGCAGCGCACCGTCCTCGTTCTTCAGCAGCACCATTCCCTCGTTGGCTGCCTCACGGGTCAGTGCGGCATGTGCCTTCAGGTCAGGCTTGTTGCTGTTCTTGTAGCCCTTGAAATGAGGAGTCTTTACAATGAACTCCAGCATGCGCTTCACACAGATGTCCACATCCTCGATGGACAGTTCACCGCTCTTCACCTTGGCGACAATCTCCTGGCTCTGTGCAGTGTTGCCCGGCTCCATAAGGTCATTGCCGGCCTGAATCTGCTCGGCGGTGTTGCGCTGTCCGGTCCAGTCGGTCATGACCAGTCCGTCCCAGCCCCATTCCTCGCGCAGGACAGTCGTGAGAAGCTGGCGGTCGGCCTGAGTGTAGCGGCCGTTCACCTTGTTGTAGGATGACATGATAGTCCAGGGATTACCCTCCTTGACAGCGATTTCAAAACCCTTCAGGTAAATCTCGCGCATGGTACGGGCATCGATGATTTCATCCACCTCCATGCGGTTGGTCTCCTGATTGTTGGCAGCGAAATGCTTCAGGCTGGTGCCGACGTCATTGCTCTGCACGCCACGGATGAAAGCCGCAGCGCTCTTTCCAGCCACTACCGGATCCTCTGAATAATACTCGAAATTACGTCCGCACAGCGGAGAACGATGAATGTTGATGGCCGGTGCCAGAAGTACGTCAGTACCGTATTCATGCACCTCCTCACCCATGGCCTTGCCGACCTCCTCGATGAGTCCGGTATTCCATGTGCAGGCCATTGCAGTACCTACAGGGAAGCCTGTGGCATAGAATGTACCCTCCTGTCCCTGACGGGTCGGGCTGATACGGATACCGGCAGGGCCGTCACTGAGGACTGTAGGTGTAATACCCAGTCTGTCAATATCCTGAGTCACTCCTGCCGAACCCGGGCACAGCTGGTTGGCGTTGCCGAACCTATTGTCCTGTCCGCTGATACGGCGATCCTGTCCGCCCACCAGAAGAGCGGCCTTCTCCTCCAAAGTCATCGCCTTCACCACTTCGTCGATATTATTCCCGTTCAGCATCAGCTGCTGGGCGTTGGCCATGCCTGCAGACACCGGGATAAGCGCTGCAGCAAAAAACATTCTCTTGAAAAGTTTCATAAACACATTATTTATTGTAATACATATAATCGTTGCAGGGCATAAAGTTAGTAATCTTCAAAAAATAATTTGTTAATCTTTCCGAATCTTTTTCGCCCGAAATAATCATCTCATCAGTCACTATGCCCGCATAGCTCCTTCTTCGATAATTCTTTCTG
>JAKSIW010000108.1 GCA_024398555.1 Bacteroidaceae bacterium
ATTAATACAGATAAAGCATGCGCATCCTCTCCCGCCTCCTTCTCCCAGCCATCATATTGCTGACTGCCGCCATACCGCTTTCAGCCGACGATATCTTCACTGTGGTAATCGATGCCGGACACGGAGGCAAAGATCCCGGAGCCGTCAACGGCAGGAATCAGGAGAAGACCATCAACCTGAACGTCGCCCTGCGTGTCGGAGAGCTCATCTCGAAGAACTGCAAGGACGTGAAGGTCATCTACACACGCAAGACCGACGTATTCGTCGAGCTGAACAGGCGTGCAGAGATAGCCAACAAGGCCAACGCAGACCTCTTCATCTCCATCCACACCAATTCCGCCAAGAACAAATCCGCATACGGAGCCGAAACATACCTACTCGGTGTGGAGGAGAACAGGACAAGCGCCAATCTCAGCGTGGCACGTCAGGAGAATGACGTCATCGTTTACGAGAGCGACTACCAGACCCAGTACGCAGGTTACGACCCCAACAGCACCGAAAGCCAGATCATCTTCGAGTTCATGCAGAACGAGCATCAGAAGGAGAGTCTGGAAATGGCATCCCTCGTACAGGAGCAGCTGACCGGATATGCCGGCAGGCACGACCGCGGCGTCCATCAGGCAGGATTCCTGGTCCTGTGGAAAAACGCGATGCCCAGCATCCTTATCGAACTGGGATACATATCCAATCAGACCGACATGAATTATCTGGTTGGAAGCACCGGAGTGGAGACGCTCAGCAAAGGCATATACCGCGCATTCGACACATATCTCAAGAACTTCAGAAGCCAGACGGCCGCCAACAGCGACAACGTCGTAAGTTCCTCAGCCCGTACCGGCGGCTCCGAATCAGACCAGGCCTCTGCCGCAGAAGAAAAGCCGTCCGATTCCGAGCCGGTCTTCAAGATACAGTTCCTCACATCCAAGGAAAAGCTGAGGGCCGGCAATTCCAAGCTGAAGGGAATCAGAGATTTTGAAACCGTCCATGAAGGCGGAGTGTACAAGTACATGACCGGAGCCACAAATGACTACGAAAAAGCGAAATCGACCCTCAGCGAAGTGAAAAAAAGCTTCAAGGATGCATTCATGACGGCCTTCGTCAACGGACAGAAAACAGATGTCCGGAAAGCCGCTGAAGCTGCCCGAAAAAATAACGCGAAATAGGTCCTAATACAGATTCATTCTAAATAGGACCACTTCATCGGAGCAAGCGTTTTTTTTTCAGAATTAGGGCCTGCAAGTAGTCAGAAAAAGGACTTTTCAACATATATTTCAGACCCTGCCCACTTTGGAATTTACTAGTTATTTTATTTATTTTCAAATACTTAAATAAATGCAACACAAACTTTTGCCATAAAAAACGGCTCTTGTTAAATTATTGAAAAATAAGGTCTTAGGAAAGCCCGTTTTTTTCAGAGAAAGCTGTTGTTTGCAGAAATGAAATAAGATTCCCAACTTTGCATCATCAACAAGAAAAAAGATAATCTATCAGACGATGCTTTCAGGCGAAATCGGACATATTTGGAGCAGATGCATGGATGTTATCCGTGACAATGTCCCGCAGGCTGCCTTCAACACCTGGTTCTCGGACATCAAGCCTCTGAAGCTTGAGAACGGAGAGCTTACCATCCAGGTTCCGAGCGCATTCGTCTATGAATATCTCGAGGCCAACTATCTTGACATTCTCAGAATGGCCATTACCCGTTACATCGGCGCGGACACCCGGCTCATGTACAGCGTAATGACGGACAGCGAGAACAACATCCAGGCCCAGTACCCTTCTGTCGATCATGTCGTCAGTTCCTTCAAGGAGGTTCACAGCGTCGACAACAAGGCTCCAGGCATGATGGACGCTCCTCTTGTCCAGGACCTCGACCCGATGCTGAATCCTTCGTACAACTTCGATTCATTCATCGAAGGAGCCAGCAACAAACTGGTCAGAACGGCAGCCGAAGCCGTTGCCGTCAATCCGGGTCACTCCACATTCAACCCGCTGTTCATCTACGGTGAATCCGGTGTAGGCAAGACGCATGTAGCCAACGCCATCGGCATGAAGGTGAAGGAACTTTTCCCATCCATGAGAGTTCTGTACCTGTCAGCCCACCTCTTTTATATGCAGTTCGCCGATTCGGCAAAGAACAAGACCGTCAATGACTTCATCAATTTCTACCAGACCATTGATGTACTGATTATTGACGATATGCAGGAGCTGGCCAACTCCGTCAATACGCAGAACGTATTCTTCCACATATTCAATCATCTGCACCTCAACAACAAGCAGCTGATCATCACGAGCGACCGTCCGCCCAAGGACCTCAACACAATGGAGGACAGACTTCTCACACGTTTCAAGTGGGGTCTGGTAGCGGAGTTGGAGAAGCCCGATCTGGAACTCAGGAAGCAGATACTGCGCAGCAAGACACGTCGTGACGGCATCACACTGCCGGAGGATGTCATCTGCTACATCGCAGGCAATGTTACCGAAAGCGTACGTGACCTGGAGGGAGTCGTCGTTTCCCTCATGGCATACTCGACTACCTTCAACAAGCCCATCGATCTGGATCTTGCCAAGGAAGTGGTCGGAAAGTCTTCCCAGCGCACCGAACAGTCCATCACCATCGAGGGAATCATGGAGAGAGTCTGCGGTTACTACGGAATCGGGACGGACGCCATACAGACGAAGTCGCGCAGACACGAGATTGTACTTGCCAGACAGGTGAGCATGTATCTCGCAAAGAAATACCTCGACTACTCCACCTCAAAGATTGGAAGTTACGTCGGAAAGAGAGACCACGCCACTGTACTGCACGCATTCAGCGTCGTAAGGGACCAGATGGAAGTGGACAAGAGCTTCCGCGCCGACATGGAGAACATCGAGCGTCTCATCAGGGAATAATCCGAAAACATCCGTAAGGAACCGAAGCGGCCGGGCACGTCCCCCGCTTTTTTCTGTTTACGTCCAGCCTTCAACTCAGGCAGCCATTTCCGCCAGCCCAGCAAGAGTCCGAATTATCATTTTGGACAACTTTTCAATGTAAGATAATTTTGATTTCATTCATTATATGTCAGTTAGAATACCAAAGTGGAAAACTTTCATATCTGTTAATAACTATTTACTGACATTTATTTGCAAACATTGAATACCATTCTTACTTTTGCAGAGTCGCTCGGTGTCACATCGGGCGGCCTTTTTCTGCCAACAACTAAAACAAAATAACAAATATTAAACAATGGCACAGGACAAGCAGACTTTCACCTTCGATGAAGCCTACAAGGCCACGGTTGACTACTTCGGCGGAGACGAACTTGCCGCCAAGGTATGGGTCAGCAAATACGCATTGAAGGACTCTTTCGGCAACATCTACGAAAAGACTCCGGAAGACATGCACTGGCGTATCGCCAACGAGATTGCCCGCGTTGAGGCAAACTACTCCAATCCGCTTTCAGCCCAGCAGCTCTTCGACCTGCTGAAGAATTTCCGCTACATCGTACCGCAGGGAAGCCCGATGACCGGTATCGGCAACAACTTCCAGGTGGCATCCCTCTCCAACTGCTTCGTCATCGGCATGGAAGGCAGCGCCGACTCATACGGAGCTATAATTAAGGTGGACGAGGAGCAGGTGCAGCTCATGAAGCGTCGCGGCGGCGTAGGTCATGACCTCACCCACATCCGTCCGAAAGGCTCTCCTGTGAAGAACTCGGCTCTCACCTCCACCGGTCTCGTACCGTTCATGGAGCGTTACTCGAACTCCACGCGCGAAGTCGCACAGGACGGCCGTCGCGGAGCCCTGATGCTGAGCGTATCCATCAAGCATCCGGATTCAGAGTCATTCATCGATGCCAAGATGACCAGCGGCAAGGTGACAGGCGCCAACGTATCCGTCAAGATTGACGACGACTTCATGGAAGCCGCAATCAACGGCACTCCATATACCCAGTGCTATCCTGTCGATTCCGCCAATCCCAAATATTCCAAGGATATCGATGCAACCGCCCTGTGGAAGAAGATTGTCCACAACGCATGGAAATCCGCAGAGCCGGGCGTACTCTTCTGGGACACCATCCTGAAGGAGTCCGTTCCAGACTGCTATGCCGACCTCGGCTTCCGCACGGTATCCACCAATCCCTGCGGTGAAATTCCGCTCTGTCCTTACGACAGCTGCCGTCTTCTGGCCATCAACCTCTACTCATACGTAGTCAATCCGTTCACCAGGGACGCATACTTCGACTTCGACCTTTTCAAGAAGCATGTTGCTGTAGCCCAGCGCATCATGGACGATATCATCGACCTTGAGATAGAGAAGATTGACCAGATTCAGCAGAAGATAGCCAGCGACCCGGAGAGCGAGGAAGTCAAGCGTACCGAGACACACCTCTGGGAGAAGATCATGCGCAAGAGCACCATGGGCCGCCGTACTGGTGTCGGCATCACCGCCGAGGGCGATATGCTGGCAGCTATGGGACTCACCTACGGAACCGAAGAAGCCACGACATTCGCAGAGAAGGTCCAGCAGACACTGGCCGTCGAAGCCTACCGTTCATCTGTCAACATGGCCAAGGAGCGCGGTGCGTTCGAGGTCTATGACTGGAAGCGCGAGCAGAACAATCCGTTCGTGAACCGTATCAAGGACGTTGACCCGAAGCTCTACAGCGACATGAAGAAGTATGGCCGACGCAACATCGCCTGCCTCACCATCGCTCCGACCGGTACCGTCAGCCTCATGACGCAGACCACCTCAGGTCTGGAGCCGGTGTTCATGCCCGTCTACAAGCGTCGCCGCAAGGTCAACCGCGAGGACGAGAACGCCAACGCCACATTCACCGATGAAAGCGGTGACTCATTCGAGGAGTTCGTGGTATTCCACCACAAGTTCATCGAATGGATGAAGGCCAACGGCATTGACCCGAAGAAGGACTTCACCCAGGAGGAGATAGACGACATGGTTGCACGCTCGCCTTACAACAAGGCAACCGCACAGGATGTTGACTGGATTCAGAAGGTCCGTATGCAGGGACGCATGCAGAAGTGGGTGGACCACTCCATCAGCGTTACCATCAACCTGCCTGCCGATGTCACAGAAGACCTCGTCGGAGAGCTCTACGTGGAGGCATGGAAGAGCGGTTGCAAGGGCTGTACCGTCTATCGTGAAGGTTCGCGCGACGGTGTCCTCATTGATGTCAAGGGCGAGAAGAAGGATGCCGAAAAGAAAGGCCTCACCGCACCTTGCGAGTGCCAGCCGCGTCAGATAATCGAGACCCGTCCGAGAATTCTGGAGGCCGAAGTCGTACGTTTCCAGAACAACAAGGAGAAGTGGGTGGCATTCGTCGGCATTCTCGGCGGCCGTCCGTACGAAATCTTCACCGGTCTTCAGGATGACGATGAAGGCATTATGCTGCCGAAGAACGTTGACAAGGGATACATTATCAAGAACGTCGATGAAAACGGCAACAAGCGCTACGACTTCCAGTTCACCAACAAGCGCGGCTACAA
>JAKSIW010000109.1 GCA_024398555.1 Bacteroidaceae bacterium
GCTTTCGGCTCTGTTTCCGGCGCTTTCAGTTTCTTTGGCGGCCCCAGCTGTTTCGGCTGAACCTTCATCCTGCTTCACCTCTCTGGCGGGAGTCCATTTCTCGTCAGGATTGAGCTTGATGCTGTTCTTCGCGTACTTCAAGAAGACGCCGGCAACTACGAACAGTATGGCAAGTAGGAATTCCATTATCTGGATGCAAGCCAGTTCTTCACATTCTGTTCAATTCTCCCTGCAATGTCGGCGCAGGCTGCCTTCTCGAACTTCGTGCCCGTGATGTGCTCGTAAAGCTCGATGTAGCGGTCTGAAACGCTCTCGGCGTATGCGTCGGTTATCTCCGGCATGGTGTCGCCGGGGCGGTTCATGAAGTCGTGCTCGATGAGCCACTGGCGTACGAACTCCTTGGAAAGCTGCTTCTGGGGCTCGCCCTTGATGAACTTCTCCTCGTAGCCGTCGGCGTAGAAGTAGCGCGAACTGTCCGGAGTGTGAATCTCGTCGATGAGTATGACCTTTCCGTCGCGCTTTCCGAACTCATACTTGGTGTCCACCAGAATCAGTCCCTTGGCTGCGGCAATCTCCGTGCCGCGCTGGAACAGTGCGCGGGTATATTTCTCCATCTGCTCGTAATCCTCTCTGCTGACGAGGCCGCGGGCGATTATCTCCTCCTTGGAAATGTTCTCGTCGTGTCCTTCCTCGGCCTTCGTTGTCGGGGTGATGATGGGCTCCGGGAATCTCTCGTTCTCGCGCATTCCGTCCGGAAGGGTCACACCGCACAGATTGCGGCATCCCTCGCGGTACTCGCGCCATGCCGAACCGGTCAGGTATCCGCGGATGATCATCTCCACACGGAAGCCCTCGCACTTCAGTCCCACCGTCACCATCGGATCCGGAGTGGCAAGCTTCCAGTTGGGCACGATGTCCGCCGTGGCGTCCAGAAAGCTTGCAGCTATCTGGTTCAGTACCTGTCCCTTGAATGGGATTCCCTTGGGCAGTATCACGTCGAAGGCCGAAATGCGGTCTGTCGCAACCATCACCATCAGGTCGTCATTGATGTTGTACACATCGCGTACCTTGCCGTGATATACACTCTTCTGTCCCTGGAACTTGAATTCCGTTCCTGTCAATGCGTTACTCATCTTATTTCAGTTTAAAGTTCTATCTGTGCAATTTGTCATAACCGTCGTATGCATCCACAATCCGGGTCACCAGCTTGTGCCGTACGATGTCCTTCCTGGTCATGCGGATGACAGCGATGCCCTCCACATCCTTCAGCACCTCCAGGGCCTGGACCAGTCCGGATGTCTGCGTAGGCGGCAGGTCTATCTGCGTGAGGTCTCCCGTTACAATCATCTTGGTGTTCCAGCCCATGCGCGTCAGAAACATCTTTATCTGCTGCGGGGTGGTGTTCTGGGCCTCGTCGAGAATCACAACGGCATCGTTCAGGGTACGTCCGCGCATGAACGCGAGCGGCGCAATCTGGATGACATTGAGATCCATGAACTCCTTCAGCTTGCCGGCGGGAATCATATCCTGCAGCGCATCGTACAGCGGCTGGAGGAACGGGTCAATCTTTTCACGCATGTCTCCCGGCAGGAAACCCAGCTTTTCTCCGGCCTCCACTGCGGGGCGGCACAGGATGATGCGCTTCACCTCACGGTTCTTGAGCGCACGTACCGCGAGCGCGATTGCCGTGTATGTCTTGCCGGAGCCTGCAGGACCGATGGAGAACAGCATGTCATGGCTGGCATACTCCTCGACAAGCTTCTGCTGGTTGGCACTGCGCGGCACGATGGGACGTCCGGTCACGCTGAAGACGATGACGTTGTCGGTCTTCTCGCCGGACGGCGTCTGTCCGTTGACGATGTCAATGATGTTCTCCTCCTTCAGCGAATTGTATTCGGAGCAGTAATCCTCAATTTTGGAAACGACCTCCTCGAAGCGCGACAGCTCCGCGTCATCTCCCATGACGTGCATGACGCTGCCCCTTGCGACAATGCGCAATTTCGAAAACAAAGCCTTGAGTAACTGCAGGTTGCAGTTGCTGACACCGTAGAAGACCACGGGATCTGTCCTGTCAATAGTAATGTGCTTTTCTATCATCCGCCTGAAAGCATGAATGCATATTCAGACGCGAATTTACTCAAAATGCCCGTTTCCCGCGTGTGCGCGGGCATGAAGTTATCAACATAGGCTAAGTTTTCAGGAACGCAGTACCCTCGTGACGCTCCTGACCGAACGGATGCCGGCAATGACCTTCCCCAGTTCGAGGTTGCTGCTGACGGATATGGTCAGCTGTATCTCGTATGTCCCGGAACGCTGGTTTTCGGAGACGTTCAGACCGCGGATTGAAGCCTTGAACTGCTCAGTGACGCCGGTGATGTCTGTGATGACGGAGTTCTCGTGCAGAGTGGTGATGCGCAGTGTCGTCTGGAATCCCGTTCCGCTGGGCGTATCGCTCCATGCCACTTTTTGGACCCTGTAAGGATATTTCTCAATAAGTCTCGCCGCATTCGGACATGACATCCGATGTATTTTCACTCCGCCTCTCACGGACACGAAGCCGAACACCTCGTCTCCGAACACAGGCTTGCAGCAGCGTGCCATGCAGTAGTCGAGACCTTTGACATCATGCGCGTTCAGAATCAGGATATCGTCGGATTCGGCCGACTGCGAAGCCGTGCTGCCCCAGTCCCTCTTCTCTTCAGCCTGCTCGCGGGGCGTGCCTGTGCGCGCCTCCCTCATTGCCAGTACGGCATCTCTGAGCGCGATGATATCTATCTTTTCGCTGCCTAAATCTGCGAAGAAACTGTTCTTTGTGCGGTACTGCCATTTCTTCATCAGCTCTCCCAGCTCCTGGTCGCTTATCTCCATCTTCCAGTTCCTGAGACGGCGTTCCAGCAGCTCCTTGCCCTCGGCAGCCTTCTTGAACTCCTCTTCTCCGAGCTTCTGGCGGATCTTCGTCCTGGCCTTGCCCGTGACGACGAACGACAGCCATGCCTGAGACGGGTGCTGGTTCTTGCTTGTAATTATTTCTACAACATCACCCGTGTGCAGTTCCTCCCTGATGGAGACACCTTTCCCGTTGACCTTGCCGCCGCTGCAGTGGCATCCCAGACCGGAGTGGATATTGAATGCGAAATCCAGGACCGTGGAGCCCGTGCGCAGCCTGCGCAGTTCTCCCGTCGGAGTGAACACGAAGATATCGTCGGCAGGCGGTGCCGGCAGTTCCTCGTCCTCTCCGCTGTCCTGCGGTGAAAGCGTCTGTCCCAAGGCTCCGTTCTCAAGCATTGCCCTTGCAGCCGACATCCAGCTGACGAGCTTTTCGTCCGACCGTATTCCCTTGTATGACCAGTGTGACGCCAGACCCTTCTCGGCGGTCTCGTCCATCCTGCGGGTGCGTATCTGCACCTCCAGCACGGCACCTTCCTCATTGCTTACGGTGATGTGCAGCGACTCGTAGCCGTTGGGTTTTGGCTTGCTGAGCCAGTCGCGCAGACGTGAGGTGTCGGATCTGTACTTCTCCGTGACGAACGAGAACACCTTCCAGCACAGCGCGCGCTCCAGTTCCAGACCCTCCAGCAGGCTGCCGTCCGGTCCGCTCACAGGCTCGCATTTCTCAGGGTCTATGATGAACCGTATGGCGAAAATGTCGAACACTCCGGAGAATCCTACGTTCTGCTTCTGCATCTTGTTCCAGATGGAGAATGCCGTCTTGGTGCGTGCCTTGAGCTGATATGAGATGCCTGCCGCAGCCAGTTTCTCCTTGAGCGGCCCTATGAACAGCTCTGTAATCTTCCTTCTGTCCTTCTCTGTTGCTGACAGATGATTGCGTATCGAACGGTACTGCTGTGGTTCGGCGTAACGGAAGTATATGTCCTCCATCTCGCTCTTCATGTTGTACAGTCCCAGCTGATGGGCGAGGGGAATGTACAGCAACAGGGTCTCCAGCATCTTGTTGTCGCGCGCTGACTTGGGGAATATGTCTATGTTGCGCATCACCTCCAGACGGTCCGCCAGCTTCAGTACAATGATACGCGGATCGGAAGAGTAGGAGACAATCAGATTCTTGTAGTTTTCAGCTTCCAGCCTTGTGTCCTTGGGACGTATGGCGGATATGTGATTCAGCCCTTTCACGATGGTCCTGATGTCCTGCGGGAACTGATTCAGCACCTCCTGTCCGCATCCGCCGCAGCTCATTGCCTCGTGCAGAAACACCGAGGCGGTACAGCCCGCCGGCAGCCCGATTTCGAATGCCGATATGGCAGCGACATTCAATGCGTGTCCCAAGAACGGCGTCCCGTCGCTCCTCTGCACCCCATCCAGCGCAGTGCGTGCCACATCGTAGGCCTGCGCTGTCAAATTCCTCTCCTCACCCTCATAAATGGCGAGCAGCCCGTCTATATCGTGAACAGCATTTTCATTCATGGGGGTAAATATAGTTCTTCTTTTTCTGAATCATTCAAACATTTTCACGATTTAGCATTCTTTCAGAATATCTGGGCTGTTAATAAAATAATGTGAGAAATGGAGTAGGGTGTAATGATAATTAATACTTTTGCCATCAGATTAACCACTTAATTCAACGAATATGAAAAAAGTATTGACATTTGTTCTTTCTGCATCTCTGATTCTGTCCGGATGCTCATCATGGTCACATCTCGCCAACGGCGCAGTTATCGGCGGCGGCAGCGGTGCGGCATTAGGTGCAGGTCTCGGTGCAATAATAGGTAAGGATGGCAAGAGCGCAGCTATCGGTGCTGCTATCGGTTCCGTCGTAGGCGCAAGCGCAGGCACTCTCATCGGCAACAAGATGGACAAGAAGGCAGCAGAGCTGGCAGCCATTGAGAACGCCCAGGTTGAGACAGTCAAGGATGCAAACGGTCTGGAGGCCATCAAGGTGACATTCTCAAGCGGTATCCTCTTCAAGACCAACAGTGCAACTCTGAGCGCTGAGTCAAAGGAGTCTCTGAAGGACTTCGCAGCACAGATGAAGGACCTGCCTGAAACCGACATCACAATCTACGGCCACACCGACAACACCGGTTCGGACGCCGTCAACGAGAAACTGTCACTTCAGAGAGCCGAGTCCGTATCCAGCTTCCTGTCAAGCTGCGGTATCGCAAAGGAGCGCATGACTTCCGAGGGCAAGTCCTATTCAATGCCTGTTGCCGACAACGCAACAGCCGAGGGCCGCTCACAGAACCGTCGCGTGGAGATCTACATCTCAGCCAACGAGACAATGATCCAGCAGGCTCAGGCCGGCACTCTCTAAGATTCCCAGTAGAAGTCTGATTTAACGGCAAGTCCCTCCAATCACCGCATTGTGGTCGGAGGGACTTTTCTTACAGATTCCAAATTTTTGCCCAAACAAACTTCATATTACAAAATAAGCATTATCTTTGCAAGCGCTTTCGGGCAAATGGTACCTTGACCGAGTGGCTAGGTAGCGGTCTGCAAAACCGTGCACGGCAGT
>JAKSIW010000011.1 GCA_024398555.1 Bacteroidaceae bacterium
ACTTTACCGGATAATGTGTCATTTGTCAGGTTCAATCTCCTGGACATCGGTATCGAAGACAAACTGGATGAAAGCGGATTGAAGCCTGATGATATAGATGCAATGGTGATTACGGCCGGATTCGGACGCATTGCACCGTTTGAGACTTTCCTTCAGAAGGAGATAGAAAATGTTTATGGGGTGAATGTGGTCGCACTCACCAGACTCGTCAGATACTATTATCCCAGAATGCTGCATGGAGGAGACTTCTATTGTGCTGTCATGGGCAGTATTGCAGGATTGCTTGCCTCGCCCATGATATCCCTGTACAGCGCTACGAAGGCGGCTATCTGCAAACTTGCCGAGGGCGTGAATGCCGAACTGGAGGCCTGCGGTTCAGCGAACCGTATTCTGAATGTCGCACCCGGATCTGTCAAGGGTACGAAGTTCTGCGGCGCTTCATCCAATGATCTGTCTCTGACCGGCGGTCTGGCTACGGAAATCGTGAGAAGGATGATGTCCAGAGAACTTCTGTACATTCCGGATTATGACAGCGTCTATAGGGGTGTACTGGACCGCTATCATTCCGATCCGCACAAGTTTGCTCTGGACAGTTGCCGATACAAGCTGGAAAGTGGAAGAATGAATCTGAATCCGCAGCTGAAGACAGGATATCTGAGCGGCACGTTCGACCTCTTTCATATTGGGCATCTGAACCTGCTCAGACGTGCCAGACAGTATTGTGACTATCTCGTCGTGGGTGTTCACAGGGATGCGTCCCACAAGGGAAAGACTGCGTTCATTCCATTTGAGGAACGCTGTGATATTGTCCGCAACATCCGCTATGTGGACAGGGTTATCGAGAGTCTTCCTGAGGATGATGATGTCTACAGACAGGGTATCGTCAGGTATGACTACCTGTTTGTGGGCAGTGACTACAAAGGGTCGGAGCGCTTCAACCGCTATGAAGCGTACTTTGCCGATAAGGATGTGCAGATTGTGTATTTCCCATATACGCAGGGTACCAGCAGCACACAGCTTCGTGATGCCCTTGACTCGGTAAAAAGCTAAGTATGAAGTTTCTGGGATATCTGCTCTGTTATCTGATTTATCCGTTCTCGTTCCTGTTCCCGAGGAGCCGGAAAAAATATGCCTTCGGCAGTTTCCGCGGAGCGTTCAACGACAATGCGAAATATCTGTTCATATATGCTTCGACCCATCAGAGTGATGTCAGGTGCGTATGGCTGTCACCGGACAGAAAGACAGTCCGGCAGGTGAGGAGCTTCGGACTGGAGAGCTATAATGTGTTCAGTCCCAAAGGTGCATGGCATGCGCTTACCTCCAGATACTGGTTCGTCAATTCCTATTCAAATGATATTTTCTACAGTTTTTCCGGAGGGGCGACCATAATAAACCTGTGGCATGGACTTACCATCAAACGCATCGAGTTCGGCATCACGGGCGGCGATCTGGCTGACAGATATGTCCGAATGACACTGAAGGAGCGCTATTATCATCCTCAGGTCTACCGCAGGCCCGACTATGTGCTGTCCTCTTCGCGTTTCCAGTCGGAAATCTTTGCCAAGGACTTCAGAATTCCAGTGGAACGCTGTCTGGAATTCGGCTATCCCCGCAACTGGCTTCTGCGCTGTACTGCTGAGGTCCGTAGTGAATTTGCTCTGCAGTATGAGCCGTCTCAGACAAGAGAGGTCCTGAACATGCTGAAAGCTTATTCCAAGAGCTACATATACATGCCCACGTGGCGTGATTCACAGCGTGAGGTATTCGTGCAGAGCATGAATCTGGATGCATTGAATGAAGTACTGTCAGTGAGAAATGAACTGCTGCTGCTGAAGCCTCATGCCAATACGAGAGTGTCCGGTGTTGAGAAGTATTCGAATATCATGCTGCTGGACAACAGGCTGGATGTGTATTCCATATTGCCGGACATAGATGTGCTGATTTCTGACTATTCTTCTATTATACAGGACTATCTGCTTATGCCTGGTAAGGGTTTGATCCTGTATCTTTATGATTACGAGGATTATGCCAAGGGCAGAGATTTTGAAATCGACTATGACACCGTTATGCCGGGAGTCAGAGCGTACGATTTCGACGGGCTGGTGAACGCTGTGCAGTCTGACGTGACATTGCCGGAGAATGACCGCAGGCGTTTCACGGGTCTTTTCTGGGGCGACAGTTCGGAAATGGAACCGTCAGAGAGAATCCTGGAATTTGTAAAGAACCTTTAGTGAATTGAAATGAAGATTTCGGTCATCATCTGCACATACAACAGAGACAAGTATATCTACAATGTACTGAAGAGCATTGCCGAGGGCAGCTATCCGTCTGGGGAGTATGAGATTGTTCTTGTGGACAACAACTGTACGGACGGTACGCCTGAAGAACTGGCCCGTTTCGTTAGGGATTTTCCTGACATCAGCCTGAATGTGGTGAGGGAGACGGCGCAGGGACTGTCCAATGCCAGAAATCGTGGAATACTGACAGCTTCCGGTGACATTCTTGTTTATGTGGATGACGATGCTACGGTATGCAGGGACTATCTGTCGGAGTATGCTTCATTCTTCGGCCGCAATCCGGATGTGGATGCTGCAGGCGGGCCGATAATTCCACATTATGAAGATGGTCAGGAACCTGAGTGGATGACGTATCATCTGAAAAGACTGCTCACGGGCTACCTGTTTTTCGGCGATAGTGAAAGGGATTTCCCTGCCGGCCAGTATCCCGGCGGCGGTAATGCCGCATACAGAAGAAAGGTGTTCGATACAGTCGGAATGTACAATGTCGAACTCGGCCGCAATGGTGACGGCCTCGGCGGAGGTGAGGAGAAGGATATATTCAACAAGATGAAAAGTGCCGGTATGACGTTCCGGTATATTCCGAAAGCTATACTATATCACAGTATCCCTCACTACAAACTGGAGGATGATTATTTCAACCGTCTGACCTGCGGTATCGGTGACAGTGAAAGAATACGTACTCTGAGGATATCCCGCAAGGCGTATTTCTCACGACTGTTTAAAGAGGTGGTGAAGTGGGGTGGTACTCTCGTCCTGTGGACCGTGTATCTGCTGAAGGGACATCCGTCCCGCGGCAACAGACTTGTCAGATTCCGCTGGAATGTGACATCCCATCTTTTCTCCTTCTTGTGAATGGAAGTGCAATGGCTGCGATTATCGTGGCGTAAATCAGTATGATGCAGACCGTACTGATGGCGTCTCCGGTCTTGAAGTCCGGAATGAATTCAAAGCGTATCCTGTGCTGGCCTGCGGGAACATTGAGCGCACGCAGGGCGTAGTTGGCTCTGAAGTGCTCAACCGGAGTTCCGTCTATTGTGGCTTTCCATCCGAATGGGTAATAAATTTCCGAGAATACGACAGTTCCGTCTTCGATTGAACTGCATTCGTAGTCGATGTGATTGGGCGCATAGTCCGTCAGCCTTACGAAGGCGTTGTCGTCATGGCGTCTGACAGCCTTGTCTGCATATTCTGAGAAGTCGTTTCCGATTACGGCGGTGGTGTGAAGGTCTATCATGCCGATGGCTTCGCATTCCTGATCGGCATTATTCACAACCAGAAGGGAATCGACGTACCAGGCATTTCCCATAGCTGCCGTATTGCGCAGCGGAGCAGGCTGGCCGTTCTCCCCCTGTGTGATGATATATTTCGCATTCAGCATGCTGATGACGTTCATGTTCATCCTGGAGAGATGCTGGTCTATCAGGTCCTGGTAACGGCGCAGCTTGGCTGCATGATATCCGCCGAGGGACTTCAGGTAGTACGACGTGCGGGAATCATTGAAAGTGCTTGTGGTCAGGTTGAGGACTCTGAAATGCGGGTCCTTGTCTGTGAGTATCTGCTTCTCGTACGGCTGCATCTCGAAGCGTCCTGCACTCTGTTTGGGACTGATGTAATTGTTCTCGTTGAAGTATCTGCGGTCAACCTGCCACATATCCACCAGAACGATTATGCCAAGCAGCGCGGTGACAAGCCATCCTCTGATCCATCCTTTCACATAGATGAAAACTACTGCCGCAGCACATATTATGAAGAATGCGGAACGCAGCGAGTCCCTTACCAGAAGTGCCTGACGTTCCACGATGATGCCGTTGTAGATGAAGTCCGGGAGCTGTTCTGAATAAGCCGCGTCAGATACTCCGGTGAAACTGAACATCGATTTGCCGAACAGGGCAAAGAACAGACATATTCCTGCAGTAATTCCCGCAGCAGTAAGAATGCCGGAAATGGCTTTGGCCTTCCCGACTGTTCCGTTCATGATATCGCGTATGGCCATGAAACCTAACAGAGGCATGGCTATTTCTGCGACAATCAGTATGGAGGATACGGCACGGAACTTGCTGTACATCGGGAAGAACTTGAAGAAGAATGCGGTAAGCGACATGAAGTTGTGTCCCCATGCCAGTGCCATAGACAATAGAGTGGCTGCGGCGATGGCCCATTTGTACGGTCCCTTCACAACAATGAGACCCAGCACGAAGAGGAAGCAGACGGCGGCTCCCATGTAGACGTTTCCGGCAGTGAACCGCTGATCGCCCCAGTACATGGGGGTATTCTGGCAGAACTGTGCGGCGGAACTTCTGTCCACTCCCTTGCTTACCATGCTTCTGTAGAGCTTTGAGTCTGGCTTTAAGGCTACGGTGGATGCGCCTCCCTTTATTCCGGGAATGAGGAATGAGAGAGATTCGTCAATACCGTAACTCCATTCTGTGGCGTAGTCCAGATCAAGTCCTGAAGTCTTGTTGACATTGTCGTTGTCGTGGCTGATGTCGGAATGGCCCCCTCGCATTGTCTGGGTGACATATTCCCTGTTGGCCAGATAGCTGGTGGCATTTGCACCGAAGCCGACCGCGAAGGATGCAGCGAAGATAATCGTGGAGATGGCAAAGTCCCTGAGCCGCTTTTCCCTGACGTGAATGGCGAGTTCGGCAAGGAAGAGCAGCCCGATGAACATGCAGATGTAGTACGACATCTGTGGGTGCCCTGTGAAGCATACTGCCACAGGTACAGCAGTCAGAATGGCTCCTGCCAGGTATTTCCTGTCATAAATGAGACGGAATCCTCCTATTGCCACCGACATGATGGCTATGGTGGATGTTTTGGTGATATGGCCGGCCGGAATAATCAGAATGAAATAGGATGACAGGGCGACGGCGACAGCCCCGACCACACTCATCCACAGCCCGACGTTGAAACAGCGCAGGAGTATGTAGAAACAGACAAAATAGAGAAGGATGATCAACGGAGTCCTGTTCTCAGCATGGCCTGCCATAGCAATCGAACGCAACGGCTTGAGAAGTGTGTTGGACTTGTACTTCGTGGCTCCGATCTGATATGTCGGCATTCCGCAGAACATGGAGCCTGTCCAGAATGATGTCTCACCGGATTCTTTCTGATATTGGGCTACTTCGTGCACACTGCCTTTGTAGTTCGATGTGTCACCTGCATTCACAATCTTGCCCTGAAGGGACGGTGCGCAGTATATGCATGCCAGCGCTGCGAAAATTGCCAGCGCGGCCAAATCCAATGCCAATCTTGTCCGGAAATTCTTCATGTCGGTCTATTCTTTCTGATAAAGGAATCTCTTGATGCTCTTCTTGGGAGTCTTCTCGAATTCCTCGTGATATATTCGTATCTGGGTGATCTGCTCGTACATAGGCAGTTCTCTGTTGATGGCACAGCGGTTCTCCTCCATGCAGGCTGCAATCTGCTCGTCATCCATCCCCTGCTTCATGGTCTCGTCGTAGTCCGGATAGACGAGAGCGACGAGTTTGCTGTTCTCGCTTATTACGACGGATTCTGACACGCAGGGCATATTGTTGAGCTTGTCCTCAATTTCCTCAGGATAGATGTTCTGGCCGGAAGGACCGAGAATCAGACTCTTGCTGCGGCCTTTGATGAACACATTGCCATCATTGTCCATGATGCCGAGATCGCCGGTGTATAGCCATCCGTCGCTGTCTATTGTCTCTTCGGAGAGCTTGTCATTCCTGTAATATCCGAGCATCACGTTGGGACCGCGGCAGATAATCTCGCCCGGTATGTTCTCCGGATCGCTGCTCAATATTTTCACCTCCATTCCGTACGCGGCCTTACCGCATGAACCCGGAATGAATGACTTCCAGTCCTGATAGCAGATAATCGGTCCGCATTCGGTTGCTCCGTAGCCCACTGTGTATGGGAAATGCACGGAAGCCAGGAAATTCTCCACTTCCTGATTGAAAGCCGCACCTCCTATGATGATTTCGTAGAACTCGCCTCCGAAGGATCTGACCAGCTCGTCGCGGACCTTCTTCTTGATCTGTTCTCCGGCAATGGGCATCTTGAGCAGAAGCTTCATCTGCGCGGTCTCCAGTCTGGGCAGCACATTCTTCTTGATTATCTTTTCGATGACCAGCGGTACGGCAATGATAATCTTCGGCTTGATGTCGTTGAATGCCTGGAATATGACCTTCGGACTGGGAAGTCTGGTCAGGAAATAGATGTGGCAGCCCATCGTGAATTCGTAGAAGAATTCGAACGCGAAACTGTACATGTGCGCCATCGGCAGCATCGAAATGACAGAATCTCCGCTTTTGAGAATGGGAACAGAGTGTATGGCAAACGCTCTGTTGTTCTCAATGCTGCGGTATGGAAGCATGACTCCCTTGGAAAAGCCGGTCGAGCCCGAAGTGTAGTTTATCATTGCAAGGTCTTCCGGTTCGGTGCTGACGTAGTGTACGTCGGACGGCTTGAAGTCCCTGGGATATCTTCTGCCGAAAAGTTCATTCAGATGCTCACGAGCCTCGGTAAGAGCGTCATTGCGTGAGAATGCGATATCCAGATTTTCCAGAATGATGATGCCTTCCACTCCCGGAATGCTTGCCTCGTTGAGGTTCTCCCATATCTGCGATCCTGCAAAAAGAAGTCTGGCTTCAGAATGGTTTACAATATTGTGTATGTTGTCCGGTTTGAATTCATGAAGGACGGGCACGATTACAGCCCCATATGACAGGCTTGCGAGGCATGCCACAGCCCAGTTCGAGCAGTTCTTGCCGCATAGCGCAATCTTGTCTCCTCTGCTGATGCCGGCTGCTTCAAACAGGATGTGCAGCTTCTCTATC
This sequence comes from Bacteroidaceae bacterium, assembly GCA_024398555.1. Classification (GTDB taxonomy): domain Bacteria; phylum Bacteroidota; class Bacteroidia; order Bacteroidales; family Bacteroidaceae; genus Colenecus. Next base: position 7,121 of record JAKSIW010000011.1, read on the forward strand.
CGACGTGCCACATCCCGATAGAAAAGAGTAGCCCCTTTGTAATCGGTGAGGGCCTCACGGTCCCAGTTCCTGATGATACTGGCCTGAATCAGACCTGTCGTTGTCTGGTTGTTGTCCATTTTATCTGACTGCGTGTTTCAAATCACAAAGTTAATCTTTTTATTCACTTGTTCGTGTAGTCTCTCTCTCCGAAAATGCCGGTGCCTATTCTGACCATGCTGCTGCCTGCCTTGATGGCGGTTTCGTAGTCTCCGCTCATACCGGCTGAGATGATGTGGAATCTTTCGTCCTCACGGAAGAACCGTTCCCTGATCAGACGGAAACAATCGGCCAGGACTGTGAACTCATGCGCCACCTGCTCCATGTCGTCGGTCATGGAAGCCATTCCCATGACTCCGCCGATGGATATGTGTGAGAGACTGCGCCACTCCCCCTGTTCAAGCATCCTGATGCAGTCCTCAGGGCGGAATCCGAACTTGCTTTCCTCGACGGCTATGTGCAGCTGCAGAAGACATGTGATGCATCTGCCGTTGATGCCGGCCTGACGGTCTGTCTCCTGAAGCGATTCGAAGGAGTCGATACCCTGGATTACTGAAACGAAAGGTGCCATCTGACGTATCTTGTTGCGCTGCACGTGCCCGATGAAGTGCCATTCGATGTCTTCCGGCAGCTGTGCGTGCTTGGCAACCATTTCCTGAACCTTGTTCTCTCCGAACAGCCGCTGTCCGGCATCGTATGCTTCGCGTATTGCCTCTGCCGTATGAGTCTTGGAGACGGCAAGCAGCTCGACACCTTCGGGCAGTGAACTTCTGATTTCCTTCAGACGGGATGCAATATCCATGATTGTTTGAACTGTTCCTAAAATTGATACAAACATACAAAATCTCGCGATAAAAGAGTACCTTCGCGACAGGTTAATTCCCGGGAAATGGAAAGGTTTATTGCATCAAGGCTGTACCGGCAGGATGATGGCGTTCGCGGAGGCACACGTCCTGCAATGCTGATTGCGACCATCGGAATAGCATTGGGCATTTTCGTGATGATACTTTCGATAGCTGTAACCCGCGGATTCCGCAATCAGATCCGCGAAAAGGTGACGGGCTTCGCAGGGGATATCCTTGTGGTGAACATCAGTTCCGGAAACGGAATAGATGAGGAACCTGTGGTATGTCCTCCGGCTGCTTTTGGGAGACTCTCGTCCGATCCTGCTCTGAAGAATGTGCAGCGCTATGTCTCGAAGGCGGGTATCCTTAAAACTGACAGCGCCTTTCAGGGAATCGTCCTGAAAGGTGTCGGACCCGAATATGACTGGTCGTTTCTGGAGAGCTGTCTTGTGGAAGGCCGCCTGCCGGAATGCGGCGACAGCGCGTCCGCTGATGAACTGCTGCTTTCCAGAAGTCTGGCTGACAGGATGGAACTGAACCTTGACGACAAGGTTGACGTGTATTTCATGCAGGACAGGATACGCATGCGGCGACTGGTTCTGACTGGCATATACCAGACGAATTTCTCAGACTATGACAATATTTACGGCCTGACAGGACTGCAGCTTATGCAGCGCCTGAATGACTGGGATGAATCGATGGTGTCGGGTCTGGAAGTGACGGTGACAGATCCCGGCCGGATGTATGAATCGTTTCTGACTGTCAGGAACGTGATGGACCAGGTGGCTGACAGTACCGGTGTACAGAGCCTGGTACGTACTACAGAACAGATAAATGCAGGCCTGTTTGCATGGCTTGACGTGCTGAATATAAATGTTTGGGTGATTCTGCTGCTCATGCTTGGCATAGCGGGCTTCACCATGATATCCGGACTGCTGATCATTATTTTCGAGCGGACGAGGATGATAGGTATCCTCAAGGCGCTCGGAGCTTCGAATATGTCCGTCAGAAAGATATTCCTCCATCTGTCAGCACGGATAGTAGGGAAGGGTATGATAGTAGGAAATGTTGTCGGAATCACTTTCTGCCTGCTGCAGCAATGGCTGAAAATTATCCCTCTTGACCCTGGGAACTACTACATTGACAGCGTTCCATGCGAACTTGGACTGGGATGGCTCATCCTGCTGAATGTCGCTATGTTCCTGCTGTCAATGCTGATGCTGGTGGCTCCGTCAGCTGTTGTTTCCAGAATATATCCGTCCAGATCAATCCGCTTCGAGTGATGTGGAGCCAGGCAGCCTTCTCAGATTGTATCTGGAAGCCATGGTCTCGCCGTATGCGCCTGCAGACATGATGGCCAGTGTGTCTCCGCGACGGACTTCGTTCAGCATACGGTCCTTGCCGAATATGTCGGAGGACTCACATACCGGTCCGACAACATCGTACTTCTGCGGCTGACCGCTGCTGTCACGATTGACAATCCTGTGATATGCACCATACAGTGCCGGTCTTATCAGATCAGTCATGCCTGCGTCTGTGATGGCGAACTGTCTGCCGGGATTCTTTTTCACGTACAGCACTCTGGTAATCAGCTGCCCGCATTGTGCCACGATGGAGCGGCCGAGCTCGAAGTGCAGCTCCTGTCCGGGCTGTAAAGCCAGATGCCTGCTGAATGTGTCGAAATAGCTTCTGAAATCCGGTATGGGATTGTCTTCGGGATTCCCGTAATCCACGCCCAGACCTCCGCCCACGTTTATGTGTCTGGCGGTAAAGCCCGTATTCTTCAGCTTCTGCTGTATCCCGTTGATGCGGGAACAGAGTTCTGCAAACGGATTCATGTCAAGAATCTGTGAACCGATGTGGAAATGAAGTCCCTCAGGTGAAATTCCCTTCATCTCCATTGATCTGGCCACAATGTCCTCAAGCAGGTCCAGGTTTATTCCGAATTTGTTCCCGGCAAGTCCTGTAGTGATGTTGGAATGCGTGTGCGCATCCACGTCGGGATTCACCCGGAATGCTATTCTTGCAGTCTTTCCCTGTATCAGTGCGCGCTCCTGTATTACTTCCAGCTCGGCTTCGGACTCGACATTGAAACAAAAAATGTCATTCCGTAGAGCCATGTCTATCTCCCAGTCGGCCTTTCCGACTCCGGCAAATACGATGCCGGACGGATTGAAACCGGCTTTGAGTGCGGCTTCAATCTCGAATCCGCTCACACAGTCGATGCCCAGTCCGCTTTTTCTGACTGGCTCCAGTATGAGGGGATTGGCATTGGCCTTTATGGCATAGTGGACATGCCATCCGGGATGAGCGGAAATGCAATCGAGCAACTCGTCAAGAGTACGCTGGAGAAGATGCAGGTCGTACTGATAGTAGGGCGTTGTCATTTCTTGAAGAGATTGTTGCTGAGACGCTGGAGAGCGCGTTTCTTGTCCTCCTCCTTTATGAGGAATGAGATGTTGTAACTGCTTCCTCCGTAAGATATCATGTGAACCGGAATGTCGCTGAGAGCATCGAGAGCCTTGGATTCGAATCCGACATTGTTCCATTTCATGTCGCCTACAACACAGACGATGCACATGTCGGTCTCAACTGAAACCGTACCCAATTCTCTCAGTTCGTTGAGAATCCGGTCGAGGTCATGCGTGCTGTCTATTGACATTGAAACACCTACCTCCGAGGTGCAGATCATGTCGATGGAAGTCTTGTGATTCTCGAATATTTCGAAAATGCGGCGCAGGAAACCGTAAGCCAGAAGCATTCTGCTGGACTGTATGCTGATGGCTGTAATGTTGTCCTTCGCTGCGACGGCCTTGATCTTTCCTGGCTCGGCCTCACTGTTGATGAGCGTTCCCGGAGCGTCCGGCTGCATTGTGTTGAGCAGACGGACCGGTATCCCGGCGGCCTTTGCCGGCTGGACGCATGTCGGGTGGAGTATCTTGGCTCCGAAATATGCCAGCTCCGCAGCTTCCTCGAACAGCAGGTGACGTACCGGCTGGGTCTTGTTCACGATTCTCGGATCGTTGTTGTGCATCCCGTCAATATCGGTCCATATCTGAATCTCATCCGCCTTGATTGCGGCTCCGATGATGGAGGCTGTGTAGTCGCTTCCGCCTCTCTGAAGATTGTCGATGAGGCCTTCTGCGTTGCGGCAGATGAAGCCCTGGGTCACGAATATCTGAATTCCGCTCTCCGGATCGATGTGCTTGACTATATTGTTGCAGATGAATTCCATGTCAGGCTCTCCATTCTCGTCTATCTTCATGAAGTCCAGTGCGGGAATGAGCGCGGCGCGATATCCGGCTTCGCTCAGACAGCACGTTGCCATGAAAGTGGACAACAGCTCACCCTGGGCAATGATTTCCTTCTCCTCTACCAGTGTGAAAGGCTGCTCTGCGAATGACTTGAGAAAATCGAATCTGTCATCGATGTATTTCTGAACGTTCTGTTTGTATGCGGTAGTGCTGTACAGGTTGGAGATGTGCAGGGAATACATGTCGCGCATCCTTTCGATGATGGCGAAAGCTCCGGCCCTGTCACCGGTATGATAGCACTTGGTTATTTCAATCAATGTGTTCGTGGTGCCTGACATTGCTGACAGGACCACCACCTTCTGCTCACCATCCTCGCTGACCAGCCTGCACACGTCCTTCATGCGCTGTGGGCTGCCGACGGAAGTACCGCCGAATTTCAAGACTTTCATTATTGTCTGTCTGTAAAAAGTTGACTATTATTCATTTTGTGGCTGTTCCTCCGTGAGGCACTTCCCTCCGTCGGACAAGTCTGTAAGATGACGTTCCTCGCATTTCAGGACTCTTCCCGGATACTCGTCGAGCCACTGCAGGTTATGGGTAATCATGATGACCGCAGTCCCGGATTCGCGGACTTTGTGCAGAATCCCGATAATCTGTCTGCCTGTCTCGATGTCCAGGCTGCCTGTCGGCTCGTCTGCCAGAATCAGTTCCGGACTGTTGAGCAGCGCTCTGGCTATACAGATTCTCTGCTGTTCCCCTCCGGAAAGTTCGAAAGGCATCTTGTAACCCTTCGTGTCCATTCCGACCAGAGTCAGGACATCGAAGATACGCTGCCTGATTTCAGTCTCTTCCTTCCATCCTGTGGAACGGAGAACGAATTTCAGGTTGTCAAATACGTTTCTATCCGTGAGCAGCTGAAAATCCTGGAATACCACTCCAAGCCGTCTGCGCAGGCCCGGAATGTTCTTGCGCCTGATGTGAAGCATGTCCTCGTCAAGCACGATGGCGTGGCTGAGCGGCCCCTGACCGACAGGGTCAATCTCCCCGTACAGTGTCTTGATCAGACTGCTCTTGCCGGATCCGACCTTTCCGATCAGGTAGACGAACTCGCCGGCGCTGACCGTAAATGTGACGTCACCCAGCACGTGCATGTCCTCCTGCCGTACTTCGATATCCTTGTAGTCGACCAGTATCATCTCACTTGTGTCTTTTCTGAAGCTCTGCGGCAATCTCCTCTATCCGGTGTCCCTTTGCGGTGAGCAGCACGATGAGGTGATAGATGAGGTCGGAAGCTTCGTATATGAGCCTGTCGTCAGTTCCGTTTGTCGCCTCGATGACAGTCTCTACCGCCTCTTCTCCAATCTTCTGTGCCATACGGTTGATGCCACTGCGGAACAGTGATGTTGTATATGAACTTGCAGGCTGCTCCTCGTAGCGCTTGCAGATGAAATCCTGCAGATATGTAAGAAAACTCAGATCGGCCGTGTTGCTTTCACCCCAGCAGGTGTCCGCTCCCGTGTGGCAGACAGGGCCGTTCGGCTTTGCCTTTATCAGCAGCGTGTCTCCGTCGCAGTCGTTAAGGATGCTTACCACGTCCAGAAAATGACCGCTTTCTTCGCCTTTGGTCCAGAGTTTCTGTCTGGTACGGCTGTAGAAAGTGACCTTCCCGGTCTTTACGGTGATGCCATATGCTTCCCTGTTCATGAACCCCAGCATCAGCACCTTGCCTGTGACGCTGTCCTGAATGATGGCCGGTACCAGACCACCCATTTTCTCAAAATCAATATCCATATTCTTATTGTTTACTTTCAGGTCAGTTAATCCTTACCGGTATGCCCTGACCGCAAAGATACCTCTTTAATTCCTTAACATCAATCTCTCCGAAGTGAAAAACTCCTGCGGCGAGGGCTGCATCGGCTTTTCCCAGCAGGAAAGCATCCCTGAAATGCTCCATCCTGCCTGCACCGCCCGAGGCGATGACCGGAACGGGAACGATGTCATGCAGTCGGGCCAGAGCCTCGTTGGCATACCCTCCGTGTACGCCGTCGTGGTCCATGCTCGTGAAGAGAATCTCTCCGGCTCCCATGTCTGCGGCCTGTACTGCCCAATCGAACAGATCTATGTCGGTTGCAAGACGGCCTCCGTTGAGATGACATTTCCAGTTACCGTCTATCATCCGGGCGTCAATCGCCACTACGCATACCTGCTGTCCGAAGGCTCCGGCAATCTCCGAAATCAGTTCCGGACGACGTATTGCCGCTGAATTGACCGACACTTTGTCTGCTCCGGCTGAAAGCATCCTCTCCACATCCTGTACGCTTCCTATGCCGCCTCCCACCGTGAAGGGAATGGAAATGCCTGCTGCTATCCTCTTTACGACCTCCGTGAATGTCTCACGTCCCTGATGGGTGGCGGTGATGTCCAGATACACGAGTTCGTCCGCTCCGGCATCGCTGTACATGCATCCCAGCTCGACGGGATCGCCGGCGTCTTTCAGATTGACGAAGTTTACCCCTTTCACGGTTCTTCCGTCCTTGACGTCCAGACATGGAATTATTCGTTTTGCCAGCATAGCATCATTGCATTGAAACCATTTCCTGTATTGTTATTCTTCCTTCGTAATAGGCTTTGCCTACGATTGCCGCATCAAGACCGGCCTCGGCGAGTACTTTCAGATCCTCCACTGACGAAACTCCGCCGCTGGCCGTGAGCAGAAGGTCCGGAAACCTTGCCAGCAGACTCCTGTACAATTCTGTGGCAGGACCCTGGAGCGTTCCGTCCAGATTGATGTCTGTACAGATGACACGCCTGATTCCCAGTTCGTGATAATGTGCGATAAAATCATACAGATCCCAGCCTCCGTCGTTTTTCCATCCGTTAGTGGCAACTCTGCCGTTTCGGGCATCCGCCCCCAGTATGATGCGGTCGGTGCCATACCTCCCGATCCAGCGGGCGGCACTGTCGGGGTCAAGTGCTGCGGCACTTCCGACTGTCACCATTGATGCTCCGTATCCGAATGCTGCGTCAATATCCCCGTCACTCTTGATGCCTCCGCCGAAATCAACGGACAGACTGGTCTCGCGGCAGATGCGTCCAAGCACTGAACGGTTGGCGATATGGTCTCCACCGGCTCCGTCCAGGTCGACCAGATGCAGCCGCCTGATGCCGCATTCCTGAAACCCCAATGCTACTTCCAGAGGATCTTCGCTGTAGACTTTGCCGGTAGAATAGTCTCCCTTGGTCAGTCTGACGCATTTGCCTCCCAGGATGTCAATGGCGGGTACTACTGTCATTTTAATTTACAATTTTAAGAAATTGGAAAGTATGGCAGCGCCTACGGGACCACTTTTTTCCGGGTGGAACTGCGTGGCGTAGAAGTTGTCCTTATGGAGTGCCGAGCTGAACGGCTGTATGTATCCGGTTACGGCAGCGGTCCACGGACAGACTGGAACGTAATAGCTGTGAACGAAATAAACGTACGGGTTGTCTCCGATTCCGCTGAACAGGCTGCCTCTGCATTCCGTGATTTCATTCCATCCCATGTGCGGGACTTTCTCTAGAAGCGCTGATGGCTGGAATCTTTTGACCGGGACATCGAATATACCAAGGCAGTCCGTGTCTCCCTCCTCACTGGAAGAACACATGAGCTGCTGCCCGAGGCAGATGCCCAATACGGGTCTTGTAAGTCTCCGGATGACTTCGTCGAGCCCCTTCTCACGCAGGTGCGACATTGTGGCTGCAGCCTCGCCGACACCCGGGAAAATCACCTTGTCGGCATTCTCGAGCAGAGTCCGGTCATCTGTCAGAACATATTCTGCCCCAAGTCTGTCCAGGGCGTGCATTACGGAACTGATATTGCCGCCGTTGTATTTGATTATGGCAACTTTCATCTTGTAGCCTGTTCGCGGTTTTCAGCTTGCAAAATTACTAAAAAATGCCTTCCGGGGAATAAATGCGGATGCAAAATGTGCCGAAAAAATGGACGGAAGTGTTATCTGTTGATAACTGGAGTCATGGTATTACACATTATTCAAAATATATGAGTAACTTTGCGTTTTCAAAATCAAGACCGAGAAGATGAACCGGAAATTTGCAGAACGCAGCCAGCTGGATCTCGCCAAACTGAACGAGGAGGTGCTGGCGGATTGGTTGGGAGAGGATCTGTTTTCACGCAGTGTCAGTGAACGTGAGGGTTGTCCTTCATTTGTTTTTTACGAGGGACCTCCTTCGGCCAACGGAATGCCGGGAATCCATCATGTCATGGCCCGTACCATCAAGGATACCTTCTGCCGCTACAAGACAATGTGCGGATATCAGGTCAACCGCAAGGCCGGATGGGACACTCACGGACTGCCAGTCGAACTGGGTGTTGAGAAGAAGCTCGGTATAACCAAGGAGGATATCGGTAGAAGCATTTCTGTGGATGACTACAACCGCAACTGCCGTACCGAGGTCATGAAATACAAGGAGCGCTGGAGCGAACTGACTCAGAAAATCGGATACTGGGTGGATCTGGACAATCCTTACATCACATACGACAACAGATATATAGAAACACTCTGGTGGCTTCTCAAACAGCTGTACGGCAAGGGCTATCTCTACAAGGGCTATACCATCCAGCCGTATTCGCCCGCTGCAGGTACTGGCCTGTCCAGCCATGAACTTAACCAGCCGGGCTGCTACCGCGATGTGAAGGACACGACCGTCACCGCACAGTTCCTGATGAAGGATCCCAAACCGGAAATGACGGGGTGGGGCAAACCTGTGTTCCTCGCGTGGACTACAACCCCATGGACACTGCCTTCGAATACGGCACTCTGTGTAGGTAACAGGATAGACTATGTCGCTGTCCGCACATACAATGCTTACACCGGTCAGCCTGTCACAGCGGTGATGGCATCGGCGAGGCTTTCCGCTTATCTCAATCCTGAGGGTGAGAATCTTCCTCTGGATCAGTACAAACAGGGTGATAAGATTGTTCCTTATCAGATTGTCGGCAGCTACAAGGGCTCTGATCTGGTCGGGATGCATTACGAACAGCTCTTCCCGTGGGTGAAGCCGGTCTTCAAGGATGAGGACGGATCCATCAGGACAAGTGATGCGGGCTTCCGTGTCATCTCCGGAGATTATGTCACCACTGACGACGGCACAGGCATCGTACACATTGCACCGACTTTCGGTGCGGACGACGCCTTCGTGGCCAAAGCCGCCGGTATTCCGTCCCTGTTTATGGTGAACCGCAGGATGGAGACCCGTCCGATGGTGGACTTCACCGGCAAATACTGGATGCTTGATGAACTGGATCCCGATTTCGTGAAGAATTGCGTGAATCAGGAACTTTATAAGGAATACGAGGGTGCATACGTCAAGAATGCGTACGATCCCAAATTCAATGAGGGTGGAAAGTATGACGAGGCTGCCGCAGGCAAGGCCGAGGATCTGAACATCGTCATCTGCCTGAAGATGAAACAGGCGGGTACTGCATTCAAGATCGAGAAGCACGTCCACAACTACCCGCATTGCTGGCGTACTGACAAGCCTGTCCTCTACTATCCGCTGGACAGCTGGTTCATCAAGGCGTCGGCAGCCAGGGACCGCATGATGGAACTGAACAGGAACATCAAGTGGAAGCCGGAGTCAACGGGAACCGGACGTTTCGGCAAGTGGCTGGAGAATCTGAACGACTGGAATCTCAGCCGTAGCCGCTACTGGGGTACGCCTCTGCCTGTCTGGCGCAATGATGATGGAGATGAGATATGCATCGGATCCGTACGCGAACTGTACGATGAGATAGACAAGGCTGTCAGGGCCGGTGTCATGAAGTCCAATCCGTTCCGTGACAAGGGTTTCGTGCCGGATCTGTATACTGCGGAGAACTACGACAGGATTGATCTGCATCGTCCGTACGTGGATGACATCGTACTCGTTTCGGAGTCCGGTCGTCCGATGAAGCGTGAGACAGACCTTATAGACGTGTGGTTTGACAGCGGTGCGATGCCTTTTGCACAGATGCACTATCCGTTTGAGAACAGGGAGCTCGTTGACAGCGGCAAGGTGTTCCCGGCCGATTTCATTGCCGAAGGCGTGGATCAGACCCGCGGCTGGTTCTACACTCTTCACGCCATCGCTACAATGGTGCGTGATACCAATTCGTTCAAGGCAGTCATCTCCAACGGACTTGTGCTGGACAAGAACGGCAACAAGATGTCCAAACGTCTGGGCAATGCCGTCGATCCGTTCGGCGAGATTGAAAAGTTCGGAAGCGACCCGCTCCGCTGGTATATGATTACCAATGCACAGCCTTGGGATAATCTCCGTTTCGACGAGGAGGGTGTGAAGGATGTGGTGCGCAAGTTCTTCGGAACGCTCCACAACACCTACCGTTTCTTCGCCCAGTATGCGAATGTGGACGGATTCGATTACTCGCAGAAGGAAATACCTGTGGCAGAGCGTCCCGTTATGGACCGCTGGATTCTGAGTGAGCTGAATACTCTTGTCAGGAATATGCGCGAGTGTCTGGATGACTACGAGCCGACCAAAGCCGGGCGTCTTGTTACGGACTTCGTCAATGACTATCTCTCCAACTGGTATGTCCGTCTGACCAAGGACCGCTACTGGGGATGTGCCATGGATGAGGACAAACTGGCGGCATACCAGACTCTCTACACCTGTCTGGAGACGATATCGCTTCTCATGGCTCCGATAGCTCCGTTCTATGCAGACCGTCTCTTCCGTGACCTGAATGCAGTGACCGGACGCATCAAATCCGATTCAGTTCATCTCGCCCGGTTCCCGCAGTGCGACGCGAGTATTGTCGACAAGGAACTGGAGACCCGCATGGAACTGGCCCAGAAGATTACTTCAATGACGCTGGCTCTGCGTAAGCGCGATGATGTCAGAATTAATGTCCGCAAGCCTCTTCAGAAGATACTCATACCTGTCACAGAGGAATTGAGAGGTCATCTCGAACCGGTCAAGGAACTGATCCGCAGTGAGGTGAACGTCAAGGAAGTAGAATTTGTCGAGGGCACTGCCGGTATTCTTGTCAAGAAGGTGAAATGCAACTTCAAGCTGCTCGGCAAGAAGTTCGGACCTCTCATGAAGGGTGTAGCCGCAGCTGTCCAGAATATGAGTCAGGAGGATGTCGCTGCACTTGAACGCGACGGATCGTTCACGTTCAATGTGGACGGAAAGGATGCCGTAGTGGAGACTTCCGAAGTGGAAATCTTCAGCGAGGACATTCCCGGATGGGTGGTGGCAAATGAAGGTACGCTGACTGTTGCTCTGGATATTACACTGACGGAGGAACTGAAACGTGAGGGCGTTGCCCGCGAACTCAAGAAGAGAATCCAGGACATCCGCAGGACATCCGGATTTGAGATTACAGACAGAATTGCAGTCCGCGTGTCCGCCAATCCTGCGACGGATGCAGCGGTTACCGGGTATGAGGAATGGATAAAGGAGCAGGTCCTTGCGAATTCTCTGGAGCTGGTTGCAGGCCTGGAGGATGGTGAGGACGTATCCTTCGACGAGTATCAGCTCAAGGTGGCGGTAATTAAACAGAACTAAACAGATACAATTAGGATTATGGCCGAGAAAACCCGTTATTCTGACGAGGAACTGGAGGAGTTCCGTCAGTTGATTAATGAGAAACTGGCAGTTGCCCAGCGCGACTATGATGCCTTGAAGGCTTCTCTTATGAATGCCGACAACAACAGTACGGACGACACATCTCCAACGTACAAGGTTCTTGAGGAGGGTGCCAATACATTGTCCAAGGAGGAAACTACCAGACTTGCCCAGCGCCAGATGAAGTTCATCAGGTCGCTTCAGGCTGCATTGGTCAGAGTTGAGAACAAGACGTATGGCATCTGCCGTGAGACAGGCAAGCTGATTCCCAAGGAACGGCTTCGCGCTGTGCCTCATGCCACACTCTGCATTGAGGCAAAACAGAAGAAGTGAATGCCTGTGACAAAACGTAATAAGGTACCGGATGGCAGCTGCCGTCAGGGGCTCATTGCCATGGCGGTAATAATACCGATGCTGATTGTCGATCAGATTGTCAAGTATCTGGTCAAAACAGGTATGTATCTGGGTGAGCAGATTCAGATAACAAACTGGTTCTCAATCATGTTTGTTGAAAACAACGGCATGGCGTTCGGAATGGAGCTGTTCGGTAAGATGTTTCTTTCACTGTTCCGGATTGCGGCAATCTGTCTGTTCATCTGGTATCTGGTGAAGATTCTGGACAAGGGCTTCCCGAAAGGATACATAATCTGCGTGTCTTTCATTATTGCAGGTGCTGTCGGCAATCTCATCGACTGCCTCCTGTATGGGCAGATCTTCACGGCGAGCGGATACGGTCCTGACGATATCGCTTCAACGGTTTCATTCGGAAACGGGTATGCTCCGCTGCTATATGGAAAGGTCGTGGATATGTTCTACTTCCCGCTTTGGACCTGGCCGGACTGGATGCCGCTGGTAGGAGGCAGCATATTCTTCGGTCCTGTCTTCAATGTGGCGGACTCCTGCATCACTTGTGGAATGATAGTCCTGGTACTGTTCTATGCAAAGTGCCTGAATGCCGGATTCAATTGGCCTGCTAAGGAAAATGATGAGACGATTTCTGCCAAATAACTGTCTGCTGGTGCTGGCCGCTCTGCTCCTGTTCGCGGGCTGCCGTGCCAGACGTCCTGAGAACGTGCTTTCTCCCAGAAAAATGGAGAGCCTGCTGTATGATTATCATCTGGCACAGGCTGTTGTCAACAACTTACCGTACGAAGACAAGTATCAGGCTGAATTCTACAGGAATTACGAATTCCAGAAACATGGCGTCACGAAGGATGAGTTTGATGCTTCTGTCCTGTGGTACACACGTAACCCTAAGGAACTCAATAAAATATATGAAAAACTGTATGCCAGAGCTGACAGGGAGCGGGACGCTGCTGCATCCAGAATGGAGATTGCGGAAAAGAAATCTTTCAGTGTCATGTCGGGAGACAGCGTTGACCTGTGGTATCTGAGACGCACCAATATACTTACTGCCTCCAGATATCAGAATCCATTGCTTTTTGAAATTTCGTCGGATACTACATTCTATTATTCCGATTCAATTGTCTGGACTGTGGGAACTACCTTTATCGATGGCGGGGGTGATTCCATCGTTCCCAAGGCGTATCTGAGCCTTTCAATGGTTTATGGAGACAGCATCTCCACTGTGGATACGCTTGTGGATATGACCTCCATCTACAGACTGGATATGCAAAGCGATCCGGTGATGACTCTCAGTTCCGTCAAGGGCGCAGTTTCGTATATTGCCGGAAATGATGACGTTCCCGCCTGTCTGCTTTTGAGTGACATTTCGTTGCTCCGCATCCATTCCTGCGGGCCGGAACCGTCTGATACGATTGCGTCAGACAGCATTTCTTCTCCTGAATTCTGAACAGGTGATGGCGGTGGCAACTGCAACATTCAGGGATTCTGATGTCGCTCTTCCTGCCGGGAAACTTGGAATTCCTATCCGTTCTGTCACAAGATTCTCCATCTCCGGACTGATTCCGGAGCCTTCGTTGCCCATGACAATAATGCCGGATTTGTGCAGCTCTGTGCTGTAGATGTCCTTTCCGTCCATGAAGGTGCCGTACACGGGAACACCGGCCGGCAGTCCTGCAATCTCTCCGGTCAGATGCATGTAGTGTACCTGCACTCGCGCTATTGCGCCCATAGTAGCCTGTACTGCCTTTGGATTGAAGACATCTGCGGTATCTGTGGAGCAGAAAATGTGTTCGATCCCGAACCAGTCTGCAATACGTACAATCGTTCCCAGATTGCCGGGGTCCTGTACACCATCCAACGCCAGACACAGTTCCTTTTCCGCAATATGAATGTCCCCGGTCGTGTCCGGCAGCCTGAACAATGCAAGCACTTCCTGGGGAGACTGAAGCAGGCTGGCCTTTGCGAGCTCGGCGTCTGAAACACACTCTATCTGATTTGCGCGGAAGCCTCGATGATGTTCCATCCATCCTGCTGTGCCTGCTGCGAATGTACATGGAAATCTGCCCGACAGTTCATCTACGAGTTTGGGCCCCTCGGCCAGAAACAGACCGTTCTCAATGCGGTATTTCTTTCTGGACAGGGAATGAATGAGCTTTATCTTGGCAGCGCTGATCATAATCCTTCGTTTGCAGTGCGCGAAGTTAAGCAAATATATTTGGAGAAGCATGTATTTATTCTTACTTTCGCAAGATTATACTAATATGGAGAAGTATACATTGAAATATTTGTGGTGTACGGTTGCGGCCTTTCTCGTGACTTCGTGCTCCGTCTATCGGGAAATACCTGAGGGACAGTATCTTCTCCGTAAGGTGAAGGTCGAGACGGACGGAACGGATGTCAAGAACAGACTGGATTTCATCGATCTGGCATTGCAGGTGCCGGGTTCCAGATGGCTCGGCCTGTTCAGAAGGTGGGGCGAGGATCCTGTCATCCTTGATACCGTCCTGTGCGAATCCTCCGCTCAAATGATGTCCAAGGCTCTGGTTAACAGAGGATATCTGCGTGCTGAAGTTGATAGGGATGTCAGGTATTCGAACAGGAAAAAGAGCCGTTATGCGGATGTCTGCTATACACTGAAACCTGGAACCCTTTATACGATAGGAGAGTATAGCCAGCTTGTTCCGGATACTAGAATTGATTCCATTCTTAATAGTTCCGGAAGGGCCCAGACCGGGCGCATCGTTACCGGAACACCTCTGGATGCATCCCTGCTTGACACTGAAAGAGAGAGAATTGTCTCACTTATGAAGGGACGCGGCTATTTCTCCTTCGGCAAGGATGACATATTCTTCGTGGCAGACACGGTACGCGGGTCCGGCGTGGCAGACCTGACAATGCATGTGGCACCGTTCATCTCTGAAAACGGAGACACGGTCCCGTATCCGGTATATTCTATCGGACAGGTGAAATACATTTTCAGTGATGATTTCAGCGTCTCCGAAGACGATCTCGCCAATAATTTCCTTCGAACTGACGTTGACGGCAGTTCATATTATGTCGAAGCAGGTGAAGGACGTCTGCCTCTCAGGCCGAAGGTCATAATCAGCCATTCCTATCTTCGTCCCGGTATGCGGTATAGCAGCAATGCGGTGTCGCGTACATATTCGGGATTGGGCAGACTGAGCTCACTCAAATATACCAATATCGCTTTCACGGAGAATCCGGAGAACACAGCTCTGGACGCGAATGTGTTCATGGTAAGCAATAAGCGCCATTCGTTTTCCGCAGAACTTGAGGGGACCAATACGGCAGGTGATCTGGGAGCTGCCGCTTCCCTCTCGCTGGTCAATCGCAATCTTCTGGGAGGATCTGAAAAACTGACGATTACTCTGCGCGGAGCATTCGAAGCGATATCGAACCTTCCCGGATACAGCGGAAACAGCTACAAGGAGTATGGAATTGAAGCGAATCTGGATTTCCCGGAACTTGTGCTTCCATTCATAAGTTCTGACTTCCAGAGACGCAGCCAGGCCTCATCCCAGCTCAGTATCATGCTCAATTCGCAGAGCCGTCCGGAATTTGACAAACGTGTGTTCACCTTCGGGTGGAGCTATCTGTGGAGTACGAGACGTCATACACACAGACTGGATGTGCTGGATGTGAACTACCTGACAGTCCCATGGATTTCAGAAAAGTTCAAGGAGGAGTATCTGGATCCGATAGGCTCGAAGCATTCCATACTCCGCTACAATTATGAGGATATGCTCATTTCGAAGATGGGCTATTCGTATTACTATTCCAACGCCAATGCCAATGCCCGTACCGGCGCTCCGCTTGCTGTCTCCCTGCGACTGAATGCCGAATCGTCAGGCAATCTGCTGAATGCCGTTTCGAATATGTTCGGAGCAGAGGAAAATGAGGCCGGACAGTATCAGGTCATGGGAATTGCATTTGCACAGTATCTGAGATCCGATGGGGCATTGACGCTGAACTGGAATGTGAACAATTGGAATAACCTGCTGTTCCACATGGAGTACGGCATAGCATATCCGTATGCCAATTCCACCTCTGTGCCGTTTGAAAAGCGATACTATGCAGGTGGTGCCAACTGCGTCCGCGGCTGGGCTGTCCGTGAGCTGGGACCGGGCCGTTTCAGCGGGTCCGGTGATGCCGTAAACTATATCACACAGGCAGGTGATGTGAAACTCGCATCGAGTCTGGAATTCCGTACCCATTTGTTCTGGAAACTCAATATGGCTCTGTTCGTGGATGCCGGAAACATCTGGACAATCAAGGATTACGAAGAGCAGCCGGGAGGAAAATTCGGATTTGACACTTTCTACAGGGAATTGGGAGTTTCGTTCGGATGCGGAGCGCGCCTTGACCTTAATTTTCTGGTGCTGAGACTGGATTTCGGACAGCAGCTCGTGAATCCGGCGTTTGAATCGGGAAATGAACGCTATCCGGCGTTCCATTCCGTGGATTACAGGGACTATGCTCTGCATTTTGCGGTCGGATATCCATTCTGACAACTGGTATGAAGAAGGAAATAAAAAAATATAGAGATGAAACTGAAATTTATGAGTCTGTCCAGCGGGAGCAGCGGCAACTGCTACTATCTGAGCGCGGACGGAGAAGGAATCCTGATTGATGCCGGCATTCCGGCACGCCAGATCAGGGAGTATCTGGGAAAGGTGGGAATACCGTTTGAGTCAGTCAGGGCCGTGTTTGTTACACATGACCATGCCGACCATATCAAGTCTCTCGGAACATTGGGAAAGAAGTATTTTCTTCCGGTGTATGCAACGCAGCGCACTCATGCGGGAATAAACAACAACTACTGCATGACAGAGAAACTTTCAGCTGCCTGCACACGCTATGTGGAGAAGGATGTCACACTGCAGTTCGGCAGCTTCAAGGTGACTCCTTTCGAGGTCCCTCATGACGGGACAGACAATGTCGGGTATCTGATTGAAGTGGACGGACGACGTTTCTGCTTTGTGACGGACCTTGGGCATATCACAGACACGGTGGCTTCCTACGTGGTTCAGGCGGATTATCTCATCATGGAGGCCAATTACGATGAAGACATGCTCAGGATGGGACATTATCCCCAGTTCCTGAAGGAGAGAATCACGAGTCCGCTCGGCCATTTGAGCAATAAGGTGACAGCCCGGTTCCTGGCTGAGAATATGACAGAACACCTGCGCCACGTATGGCTCTGTCATCTGAGCGGGGAGAACAATCATCCTGAGATTGCATACAAGACTGTGGAGTACTCCCTTCGCGGTGTCGGTGTGATACCAGGCAAGGATGTCGGGCTGACAGCGCTCAAGAGGACCACCCCCTCGCAACTGTACGAATTTTAATTGTAATTGAAATAAGATATGAAGATTGGAAAGTATTCTTTCGGTATCGGCGACCGCTTCTCTCATGAGGGTGAAGCGCAGCTGAATGCTCTGATCCGTGCTGAAAAAGAGCTCGGACTGAGTTTTGTGCCTGTCTGGAACAAGTCAAACCGCGAACATCAGATTGTCGGCACTGATCCTTCTGACACCCGCAGAGAGGCAGACGCCGCTGTTCGGGCATTAGGATACGACAAACCGTATTTTGTCGATGCTGACCATATCAACCTCGGAAATGTGGACCGTTTCATCGAAGCGTCAGACTTCTTCACTATCGATGTGGCTGACTATATAGGAAAACCTGCGCCTTGTGAAGATGTAGAGGCTTTTGTGAAAGCCAATACCAAGTATTTGGGATGCCTGTCCGTACCTGGAATAGACAGGAGTCTGGAAATCACGGAACAACTGCTCCGTGAAATGGCTGACAGGTATCTGTATGCAGTAATTGAGGCAGGGAGAATATACAGGCATATTGCAGATCGCAAGGGTGCTGACAATTTCGTGACGGAAATATCGATGGACGAAGTGGAGGCGCCTCAGACTCCGTTGGAGATGTTCTTCATCCTCTCTGCGATTGCCGCTCAGAAAATACCCGTTCAGACGATTGCTCCCAAGTTCACAGGACGCTTCAACAAGGGCGTGGATTACGTCGGAGATCTGGACAGGTTTGCTGTGGAGTTTGAAGAGGACCTGCTGGTAATAGATTATGCTGTGCGTGAGTTCGGCCTTCCTGACAATCTCAAGCTGAGTATCCACTCCGGCAGCGACAAGTTTTCAATATATCCGATCATGGGACGCCTTGTCAGAAAGTATGACAAGGGAATACATATCAAGACTGCCGGCACTACATGGCTGGAGGAAATCATCGGCCTCGCGCTCTCCGACGACATGGCTCTGAAACTGGCAAAGAGAATCTCCACAGAGGCCCTCGGCCGCATAGAGGAGCTGTGTGCCCCGTATGCTACGGTCATCGATATCCATTCTGAAAATCTGCCGTCAGCAGAGAAAATCATGTCATGGTCAGGCTGCGAACTGGCTGCTGCGATCCGCCACAATCCGAAGGAACCGCTCTATAACCCTGATTTCAGGCAACTCATTCATGTAAGCTACAAACTTGCCGCAGAATGTGGCGGCGAATATTATGAAGCCCTTGAGAGGAACCGCGGGATTGTAGGCCGGCAGGTGACTGAGAACCTTTTTGAACGTCATATCAAAATTTTGTTTAACTGAATTCCATAGACCGGTATGAAACCTTTCATCAACGATAACTTCCTGCTTCAGTCGGAGACCGCTGCCCACCTGTTCCACGACCATGCCGCCGGGCTTCCGATAATAGACTACCACTGCCATCTCAATCCGCGGATGGTAGCTGAGGATCACAAGTTCAGGTCAATCACGGAACTTTGGCTTTCTGAAGATCATTACAAATGGCGCGCACTCAGGTCGAATGGCGTTCCGGAGCATTTCATCACTGGATCGGCTTCAGACTGGGAGAAGTTTCAGAAGTGGGCGGAAACCGTCCCATACCTTCTCAGAAACCCTCTGTATCATTGGACACATCTGGAATTGAAGACTTGTTTCGGTATTGGGGAAACACTCAATGCGGACAACGCACGCCGTATTTACGACAGATGCAACGAGATGCTGCAGAGTCCTGAATTCACGGCCCGCAGCCTGATGCTCCGCTACAATGTGGAGGCTGTGTGTACGACCGACGATCCTGTGGATTCTCTCGAGTACCATATCAGCACCCGCAATGACGGCTTCAAGGTGAAGGTCCTGCCGACATGGAGGCCCGACAAGGCGATGGCGGTGGAGAATCCGGCCGGATATCGTGATTATATTGACAGACTGGCTCTGGTGAGCGGTGTGAACATCAGCTCGTACAGCGATGTCGTGAAGGCACTTCGTGTACGTCACGCGTTCTTTGAACAGCAGGGATGCCGTCTGAGTGACCATGGCATGGACGAGTTCTATAATGAAAAGTTTACGGAAGATGAGATAGAAGCGATTTTCGACAAGGTTTATGGCAAGTGCCTGGAGCCGTCTCAGGAGGAACTTCTCAAGTACCGTACGGCCATGATGCTGGAATTCGGCATTATGGATGCGGAAACCGGCTGGACCCAGCAGTTCCATTACGGACCGATCCGTAACAACAATTCCAAGATGTTCAGGCTGATAGGACCTGATACCGGCTTTGATTCGATTGGAGGATGCTGTCCTGCCAAGAACATGGCGGGTTTTCTGGACAGGCTCAATAGCCAGGACAGACTTGCGAAGACCATAATCTACAACCTGAATCCCAGCGACAATGCCGTAGTCGCTGCTATGATCGGCAATTTCCAGGATGGCAGCATACCTGGCAAGATTCAGTTTGGAGCAGGGTGGTGGTTCTGTGACCAGAAGGATGGAATGGAGGCCCAGATGAATACGCTGAGCATGATGGGACTTCTCAGCCGTTTTGTCGGAATGCTCACTGACAGCCGTTCGTTTGTTTCGTATCCCCGCCATGAGTATTTCCGCCGCATTTTGTGCAATCTCATTGCGCGGGACATGGAAAACGGTGAAATTCCGATGTCCGAAATGAAGAGGGTGGAGCAGATGGTGGAGGATATCTCCTACTATAATGCAAAAAACTATTTCCAGTTCTGATTACTGTCGGCTGATTCCCTTTTTCCGTTGTAAGGGTCATCTGCCGTTCGCAGAGGCCGGAAATCTGACTGTAGCTTGGTGCCCGGAATGAAAATGCAGATTCCGGGCATTTTTTTTGAAAAAAAAACGATTTTCCCTTGGCGGGTACAAAATTGTTAGTACCTTTGCACCGCCTTTCGACGGAGAGACATTTGCGCGATTAGCTCAGTTGGTAGAGCAATTGACTCTTAATCAATGGGTCCAGGGTTCGAATCCCTGATCGCGTACTTTGCAGGAACAATTTTGCTCCTGCATTTTTTTTGTGTTTTTGCCCTGTCCGTACCTGACTTTTGCAAAATGTCGGGCACAGTCATATCATTGTTGAAAAAAAAGTGTCTGAAACCATGAAAAACAGGCATTTATTGTTGTGTGATTGAAAAAAAACTTCTAAATTTGCGTCATACAAACCTGTAAAAGGGTGGATTTTGCCCTAAGGTGAAGATTGTTAACATATTATATTAACCTAACTAAACAAACAATTATGAAGAAATTTTCAAAACTACTGACACTGGCACTCATCGCCGGCATCGGTATCTTTGGTTCTTGTAAGGATTGCAACGAGGATGAGTATCAGGACTTGTCTCTTCAGAACCAGAAGCTTGATCAGCGCTTGAGCGTTCTTGAGGGCGCACTTCAGAGCCTGACTCCTCAGCTCACTGCTACGATTGCAGACTTTGAGAAGAGAATTACAGCATTGGAGAATTCGACTCCGGGCATCATTGATCTGAGCGAGTACGCAAAGCTGACAGATCTGGAGGGTCTTGCAAAGGAAGAACAGCTTGCTGCCTATGCAAAGCTTGAGGAACTCAAGAAGTATGCAACCAAGGAGGAACTTGACAACTGTGCTACCAAGATGGCTCTTGAAACAGCAGTCAATACTCTGAACGGTGACATCAAGAAGATAAACGAAGTTCTTGCAAACCTCGACCCAGAGCTGCTTGCAGAGGCTGTCGCAAGTCTGAAGAAGATTGGTGAGATTGCCGGTCAGGTTGAAGGTATCTACGATATCATCGGTAAGGATGGCAGCAAGTTCAATGAGATTGTCAGCAATGTTGAGATAATCAAGGAGAATGCTGCAACAGCACTCACCGCTGCCAATGGAGCTGCTGAAGATGCCGCTCAGGCTCTCATACTTGCACAGGCCAATCAGTCCCGCATCGAGACAATCGAGAAGGCTATTGAGGGTATCGGTTCCGTTAAGGATGACATCAAGGGCCTGAAGGGCGATATCAAGACTGTCAATGACAAGCTGAAGAAGCTCAGCACAAACATCAACTCAACCATCAAGGCTCTTGAGAAGGATGTTTATGATCGTCTTGATAACATC
>JAKSIW010000110.1 GCA_024398555.1 Bacteroidaceae bacterium
TTTCCTCAACTTAATGAGTTGCTGCGCAAGAGTTTCGAGGGCAGAGCCCCTTACGTGAACACGAGCACGTGACAAAAGTAAGAATAAGTTTTTGGATTGTAAGTAACAAAATGTTGAAAAAACAGATTCTTATTTGTTCATAGACTTGGCCACCTCGTCGCAGGCGAGGTTCAGCATCACGTAGTTCGGTACGGAGTTGATGCAGCACTCGTTCTCGCCCCAGAGGAACGGGTAGTCGTCCTTGTTCTCGAGGAAGTCCGGCTTCTTGACGATGAGACCCGGGACCACACCGCCGGGGATGACCGTGTAGTCGGCGCGGTTGTTGCTGTAGGCTACCTTCTTGGTGTTGACGCCTACGGATGTGATGAAGGATACATTGCTGTACGGATGGCATCCGTAGATGTAGTTGAGGCCTTTCAGAATGAGCTCGGGATCTACCATGTCAGGGAACTGGTGCCATATCAGATAGAAGTTGAAGGCATTGCCGATGACCTGGGTGTTGCCTGCCCAGTTGCCGCCCTGGATGGGCACGCGGTACGGGTTGTTGCTGCCTGCTCTGCTCAGGTTTGCAACGTATGCCGGGATGGCTTCCCTGACGGCATTCTGTGATTCGCTGTCAAGCATGTCATACACTCTCAGAACGTTGGAGAGGTTGAAGTTCGGTGCGATACCGCCTCCGAAGCTCTGCTGGTTGGCGGCATCCGGATTGATCTGCTTCATGATGACGGGCATGAAGATGTCCTTGAACTTCTCATCGCCGGTGGCGTAATAGAGTTCGATGGCTGCATTCAGACGAGGGTCACCGCCACCGCCGCGACGGTTGTTGTTCTGGTTCTGATTGCGGTTCCTGTTGTTCTTCGGGTCAAGTTGCGAAGCATATTCGTCCCAGAGTTTCAGAGCATTCTTCAGGGAACGCTCGGCTTCTTCGGGGAAGTATTCCTTCAGGGCAGGGTAGGCCGATGCCAACGATACGATTGTACCCATTGCACTTCCTGCGCCGCCGCGTGAGGTTACTGCGAAGCGGTCGTCGGGTGTGCCGGAGCGTCCGTCCCTGACCTCGTAGAGCTTGAGTGACGGGTCGTA
This sequence comes from Bacteroidaceae bacterium, assembly GCA_024398555.1. Taxonomy (GTDB): domain Bacteria; phylum Bacteroidota; class Bacteroidia; order Bacteroidales; family Bacteroidaceae; genus Colenecus. Next base: position 1,084 of record JAKSIW010000110.1, read on the forward strand.
GATCAGTCCGTCGGACAGGGTCATGGCATCGCCCAGGTGATGGTAGTGGTGCATATCGGGCTGGCCGATAACATTTGCTACAAAACCGATGTTCTCCACCTGCGCATTGATGTTCAGGGTGCCGTGCATGATCTGCTGGACAACATCCGGAATACCGTCAGGACGATGTATGTCGGCGTATTTGGTCTCCTCGTCGATGAATGTCTGGTCGCGAAGGGGCTTGAACAGACGCCACAGTGATGAGAGGTCCTGTACGGTGTTGACGACGGAGTTCGCCTGGATGTCGAAGTCACCGGCGTCATACCATCCGCCCACTGCGAGTCCCGGAATGTGTTCCAGAGGCTGGTACCTGGTGTTGGTGGTGTCGCCCATCGAGTAGCCGTCGTGCAGACGGATGTTGAGCGGAGCCTGGACGGCATCGTCCATGTTGGCGCGTCCGTGCCAGATGCGGTATGCCTCGTTGACCTCCATGTGGTCCATGTTGACAACCAGCGAGATGTCCATGGAGGCGTGCCACTTGTCGCTATACACGTCCTTGTCGATTGGGAAGGCGTTGGTCTCGATACCTGCGTATTCGATGCTGTATAGGCCCGGCTCCTTCACATCGCTGAAGTCGATGGTCACGTAGTTGTAACGGTTGTTGAAGACGCCCCACGGCTCGACTCCGGCGGTCTTGGCAACGCTCTTGGTGCCGTCGGCATTGACCTTCAGAATCCTGGCTGAAGCTGCCGGAGTGTCGTTCCTGTCAAGCTCGACGACAGCCACCTTCTTCTGCGCGGGAGTGTAGCCTATCTGCGAGAAGCCGATGTTCGGTTCGCGGGTCCACTGCTGGTCCACGCTCGGCTCCAGATACCATTCCAGGACTTTGCCGGTCTTGCCTGCGGGGAGTAGTGAACGTACTACAAATGTGCCGTTCTGTGCCAGATGACGGCCGTCGTAGATGCTTACCTCCAGGTCTGAGGTGATGCCTACGCGCAGGTCCTTGTCCTCAGGTGCCATGACAATCTGATGTCCTGTGGCCATTGGCTTGGCTACCAGGAATTCGCCTCTGCCGCGGTCATCGAAAGTGGATTCGCCGTAGTACTGCGGTATCTTCTCGGATACGGGATGTACCTCGGTATCGTGCTGCGGATACTTGGGCAGAATGCGTCCTGCACCATCTACAAGGAAATTCTTGCCGAAATATGATGCCGGGAAGAACTCCAGATTCATTCCGGCCTTGCCGATGAGGTTCTCAGGGACGGGCTTGTCCAGATAGACCTGCAGAACGCAGCCCTTGTCCTTGGGCTGGACGCGGATCTTCGACACGAAGTCGTAGTCCTTGTATGTGAGCTCCACCTCAATGTAGTTCTGTTCGCGGTTCACGGTGCGGTCCGTCATCTCTCCGTAGATGTCCCACTGCTCCGGTGTGTTCATGAAACGGATGCCGCCGCCTGTGCTGATGCGCTCGCCGCGCTGTATGATTTCGATGCCGGCCAGCTTCTCATCGCAGAATCCGCCGTTGTAGATGTTGCTGTAGACCAGTACGTTGGCGCCTCTTTCTTCGAAGTACTCAAGGTCGTTGAGCTTGAAGGACTGGGCAGCCGCTCCCGCCGCCGTCAGCAACAATGCCGATGCAGCGGTCATAATTTTACCGTAAATCTTCATATTATTTGAGCTTTGTAATTGATGCGTATGAGCAAAAGTTTCCCAAAAATACAAAAAAGAACACAAGCTCTGCCGATTATCGCAAAATAAGTGACTGCGCTCTCCGATGCTGGGTGACAGATTTCCCGCATTTCCCTCTTTCGCCATTATTATGAGTGTGCGCACACTCACCCCCATCAGACGGCCCCTATCGCCGTTTTTTTTGCGGTAGTGTGCGCACACTCGTGTTGAAATGCCAGTGTGAGCACACTTCTCAGTCGTACGTTTGGTAACGCATTGAGCTTGTGGCGTTTACTGGACGAGTTTTGCGGTAGTGTGCGCACACTCGGGAAACTATAGCATTGACTCGGAAATCTGAGATGAAGTCAGGCAGTATTCGTCTTCGATTAAAATTCCATGAATTCGAGAGCCTCCAGCGCGCTTGATGCCATTTGAGCGGTCGTAACAAATGGGGAAGGTCAATACAAAGTGGAATAGGGTGAGCTTGCGAAACTTTTTGTTGGCATTATGGCCTGCAATTATTAAAAATGTCTAATTTTACGACTTAAAATTACGACCATAATGATTAGAAGACTTTTTTCCGCAGCTGCCATTCTCGTGACAGCATTCGTGACGGCTTCTGCAGCCATTGACGTGACAAGTCCTGACGGCAAGCTGGTGGTTTCGGTTGATCTGGACCAGCCGGCATACACCGTAGTTTATAATGGAAATACCATGCTGGAGAGTTCTCCGCTGGGTCTGCAGGCTGACCTCAGTGCGAGTCCGATTCTTGGAGAGTATCAGCAGGATGACCGCCGTCTGCGTGAGGGTGACTTCACCGGAAAGCTGACTCTGACAAAGGAGGAGCGCAACCTAATAGATAAGGAGTACGAGATGAACCGCAGCAAGTTCTCCAAGATCCATTATGTAGCCAATGAGCTGCTTCTGACAGTGGAGAATGAGGCAAAGCATCCGTTCCAGATAACATTCCGCGTGAGCAACAATGACATTGCCCTGCGCTACACCATCCTGAAGAAGGGTGACCGTGCCGGCATCCGCGTGCTGAAGGAGACCACCGGCTTCCGCTTCCCGCAGGAGACCACCACATTCATCACCCCGCAGAGCCGTTCGATGGTGGGCTGGCAGCGTTCAAAGCCAAGCTACGAGGAGGGTTACTCCAATGACGGAGCCATGACGGACCGTTCACAGGGTCACGGCTATACCTTCCCGGCACTGTTCCACGTGGGCGACAAGGGATGGGTGCTGCTGAATGAGACCGGCGTTGACAGCCATTACTGCGGCTCGCATCTGAGCGACTACACTGACGGCGTATATACCATCGCATTTCCGATGATGGACGAGAACAACGGCAACGGCACCGTGGAGCCGGCATTCCGCATCCCGGGCTCAACTCCGTGGCGCACCATCACTGTGGGCGACAACCTGGCACCTATCGTCGAGACTACATCAGCCTGGGACAATGTGGAGCCTCTGTACGAGACAAAGCATGACTACAAGTTCGGCCGCAGCACCTGGAGCTGGATTGTATGGATGGACGCTTCCTGCAACTGGGACGATCAGGTCAAGTTCATCGACCTGGCTTCGGAGATGAATTTCGAGTATATCCTGATTGATGCAGGCTGGGATGTCAATATCGGCTACGAGCGCATGGAGCAGCTCATCAAGTATGCCAATTCCAAGAATGTCGATGTGTTCCTGTGGTACAGCTCAAGCGGTTACTGGAATGATATCGTGCAGAGTCCGATAGACAAGATGGACAATTCCATCGTCCGCAAGAAGGAGATGGCATGGCTGGAGAAGGCCGGCGTGAAGGGAATCAAGGTCGATTTCTGGGGCGGCGACAAGCAGGAGACCATCCGCCTGTACGAGGAGGTGCTGAGCGATGCCGATGACCACGGCCTGATGTGCATCTTCCACGGCTGTACCATGCCTCGCGGCTGGGAACGCATGTATCCGAACTATGTGGGCAGCGAGGCTGTTCTGGCATCGGAGAACATGTCGTTCGGTCAGGGTGCCTGCAACGAGGAGCCGTTCAAGGCCACTCTGCATCCTTTCGTGCGCAACACTACGGGATGCATGGAATTCGGCGGCTGTTTCATGAACAGGACTCTCAACAAGCAGAACGGCGGACGCGGCTCGAAGCTGATTACCACTCCCGTGTTCCAGATTGCCACCGAGATAGTGTTCCAGAATCCAATCCAGAACATCGCCATCTGCCCGAACAACCTGACGGATGCTCCGAAAATCTGTATGGATTTCCTGCGCGAGGTTCCTACAACATGGGATGAGGTCCGCTACATTGACGGATATCCCGGCAAGTATGTCGTGCTGGCACGCCGCCACGGTGACAAGTGGTACATCGCCGGTCTGAACGGTACGGAAGAGGTGCTGAAGCTCAAGCTCGACCTGAGTTTCGTGAAGGAGGGACAGGTCATCTGCATCAGCGACGACAAGGAGCTGAACCCGGTTCAGACAGAGGTCAAGCTGAAGACAAAGAAGCCATATCAGTTTGAAATACAGCCGCTGGGCGCTACCATTCTGATTGCCAATAAATAA
>JAKSIW010000111.1 GCA_024398555.1 Bacteroidaceae bacterium
ACAGGTTCTCCTCGTCCTCCATGAAACGCTTGATTTTGCGGATGGCATCCTCATATCCCGGAATCTGCACCTTCTCAAAAAGGTTCACCTTCTGAGTGGTCTTCTTGCGGGCCTTCTCCAGCAGACTCAGCTTGGCACGCGTAAATTCACACAGAATGGCGGCCTCTGCCAGTCCCTTCAGGATGTCAATGCCATCGTAATACCATTTCGGCGAACTGAACAGGCTGAATGGAGCCACCTCGAAATCCACCTTGTCCAGCACAGGAATACGTGTTCCCGCTATCTTGCGGACATCCAGATGGACGTCGGTCACCTTCACCAGCGTCGGGTCGAACTCATTCCAGAGAGCGAACATCGAATCGTATTTCCCGATGTTCTCCTCCAGAGTCGCCTCCAGCTTCTTCAGGTCGTCATTGCACTTCTTCACCTCCATGCGCAGGGCACTCTCCTTATTCTTGATAATCGGGAGTGTGCGCACTCTCATCTTGAGCTGCTTCTCAAGATTCTGGAGCGAAGTCTTGTTATATTGGAACTTTATCGCCATAGCGCAGTCTTAAGCTTTCGGCCAGTACTGTTCCACAAGTGCTGCCTTGATATTGACCTCCTCCGGATGGAAATACTTTGCAAAAAGTCCCCATGTGACATCAAGCATCTCCGTAGTATCCAGATTCACGTCAATGGCCAGCAGCTGATTCGAATAATCCTTGGCAAATGCCAATGTACGCTCATCGTAGTCAGTCAGGTCGAAACCGTTCTCCACCTTCGTCCTGGCATTGGCAGCATCGGCATACAGACGGACGGCCGCATTCATTACCTGCGGATGGTCGCCACGGGTCTTCTTGCCGTTCACCAGCTGTTTCAGACGGGACAGCGAACGGAACGGATCGACAATGACCTTACCGATGTCACTGTCCCTGCGTAGGAACAGCTGACCCTCGGTGATGTAACCTGTGTTATCCGGAACAGCATGTGTGATATCACCTCCGGACAATGTCGTGACAGCAATGATTGTGATTGAGCCGCCGGTCGGGAACTGTACCGCCTTCTCGTAAATCTTGGCAAGGTCCGAATAGAGCGAACCGGGCATGGAGTCCTTCGAAGGAATCTGGTCCATACGGTTGGACACGATGGCCAGTGCATCCGCATACGATGTCATATCGCTGAGCAGCACCAGCACCTTCTCATTCTTCTGCACTGCGAAATACTCGGCGGCAGTCAGAGCCATATCCGGAATCAGCAGACGCTCCACGGCCGGGTCCTCAGTAGTATTCATGAAACTGATGATACGGTCCATTGCGCCTGCATTGGAGAACACATTCTTGAAATACAGGTAGTCATCATTGGTCATACCCATACCGCCCAGGATAATCTTGTCGGTCTGGGCACGCATTGCCACAGTTGCCATTACCTGATTGAACGGCTGGTCCGGGTCGGCGAAGAACGGAATCTTCTGTCCTGACACAAGCGTATTGTTCAGGTCAATGCCGGCAATACCGGTCGCAATCAGTTCGGACGGCTGCATACGGCGTACCGGGTTCACTGACGGACCGCCGATTTCGACCTCCTCACCCTCAACGGCAGGACCTCCGTCTATCGGATCGCCATAAGCATTGAAGAAACGTCCTGCCAGCTGTTCGCTGACTTTCAGCGAAGGAGCCTTGCCCATGAACACGACCTCCGCATTGGTAGGAATACCGTTGGTACCCTGGAAAACCTGCAGAGTCACCTCGTCACCTGCAATCTTGACCACCTGGGCCAGACGTCCGTCAATTACGGCAAGTTCGTCATAGCCCACTCCGGTCGCCTTCAGCGAACAGGTGGCCTTGGTTATCTGACTGATCTTTGTATATATCTTCTGAAAAGCCTTTGTTGTCATAGCACCTTATATTATAGCACCTTGTTTATTAGTTCACCGGATTTATCAGTTCACCGGTCAAGCGGTTTTACGTTCTGCGAGCAGCTTCTCAAGCTCAGCCTCAAACTTGTTGTAGTTATCCGACTTGTATTCGGAATAGTTCATCTGTTTGCACAGGTTGATAACCTTCTTGAAATAATCGGTCACTTCAAGGAACGTATCAAACTTGAACTCCGAATGGCAGATATCAATCACCCTGTTCACGATGGACTCCTGACGCTCCATCGGAGTGACAGCATCGACCTCATCGAACGCATCCTGCTGGAGTACGATGAAGTCAATCAGTTCAGACTTCCAGAATGTCACGTGGTAATCGACAGGCACGCCGTCATCACCCAGAATGTTGATCTGTTCGGCAATCTCCTTACCGCGCAGCAGACGGGTCTTCAGTTCGTTGACCTTTTCAATCCACTCGCCGTTGATACGCTTCGTGATATACTCGTCAAACTCCGGATAGTCCAGATACTTGGAATAGGAATCAATCGGGTTGATGGCCGGATAACGCTTGCGGTCAGCACGCTCCTGCTCCAGAGCATAGAAGCAGCGGGCCACCTTCTTGGTATTCTCCGTTACAGGCTCCTTCAGGTTACCGCCTGCAGGCGATACGGTTCCGATGAATGTGATGGAACCCGGCTCGCCGTTGTACAGAGTCACATAACCCGCACGACCGTAGAAGTTTGCAATGATTGATGAAATATCCATCGGGAATGCATCCGGTCCGGGCAGCTCCTCCATACGGTTGGACATCTCACGCAGAGCCTGTGCCCAACGGCTGGTCGAGTCGGCCATAAGCATGACTCTCAGTCCCATCGAGCGGTAATACTCCGCCAGAGTCATCGCCGTATATACGGATGCCTCACGGGCAGCAACCGGCATGTTTGACGTATTTGCAATAATGATGGTACGCTCCATCAGCCTGCGGCCTGTATGGGGGTCCACCAGTTCCGGGAACTCCGTGAAAATCTCCACGACCTCGTTGGCACGCTCGCCGCACGCGGCAATAATCACGATGTCTGCCTCTGCCTGCTTCGAAATAGCGTGCTGAAGCACAGTCTTGCCGGTACCGAACGGACCAGGGATGAAGCCTGTACCACCCTCCACGATAGGATTCAGAGTATCGATGGAACGGACACCCGTCTCAAGCAGCTTGAACGGACGCGGTTTCTCCTGATAGTTCGTCATGGCCAGCTTGACAGGCCAGTGCTGAATCATGTTGACCTTGATTTCATCGCCCTTTTCATTCTCCAGGACTGCGATATCATCGATGATTCTGTATTCACCCTCAGCTGCAATTGACTTGACCGTATATTCGCCCTGCATCTGGAACGGAGCCATAATCTTCAGCGGCTGATGATTCTCCTCCACGCGGCCCAGCCATGCCGATGCGCGGACCTTGTCGCCAACCTTTGCCAGCGGCTCGAAATGCCACAGACGGTCATTGTCCAGAGGATAGGTATATTCGCCTCTCTTCAGGAAGACACCCGTCATCTTGTCGAGGTCATTCTGCAGTCCGTCGTAGTTGTGAGACAGCATACCCGGACCCAGCGTCACCTCAAGCATGTGACCGGTGAATTCCGCCGGCGCACCGACCTTCAGTCCGCGGGTGCTCTCGAACACCTGCACATAGACATTGTCTCCGACCACCTTGATGACCTCCGACATCAGGCGGTCACCTCCGGTCTCAATGTAGCAGATTTCATTCTGGGCGACAGGTCCATCGACCTTCAGTGTCACCATATTGGCAATGACTCCGCCTACAATTCCTTTTGTTGCCATATATACTTGTTTTTATTAATTCTTGAATTCTTCAGGCACCGCCACCTCACCCTTCAGGCTTCCGATGAGCGAGCGGAACATCTCCTGCCCCTTCGCCTTGTCCAGTTTGAACCAGCGCGCCGCAATGTCCAGACGTACCAGGAATGCAAACAGTTTCTCCACAGTGAAATAGTGGAAGAATGTGTTCTCCTCCAGCCAGTTCCACTTGAGCATGTCAATACTGCGCTCGCGGACGGACAGGTCAGGTTCCTCCTGAATGCGGGCCAGACGCTCGAAGTACTCTACGCTCTGCGCGAGCCCCCAGTCCTTGGCACCCGATGTGCGCAGGGCCTCGGCCACCTCGCCGTCACCAACTATCAGTCCCTGCAGCGGCAGAGAATGCCTGCGGGCTGTCATTGCAGCCTGGATGTTGTTCAAATCCTGATTGAAACGGAACCAGTCACGTACGAACCCATTCCTGACAGACTTGGCATGTTCGTAGAAAAGAGAGGAAAGCCTGTCCTCCGGAAATGTCGTGAAAGCCTGCCATTCATCACGCAGATACTCCGACACGAAACGGCACATATACTCCGGGACATCCTTGTCCGACGGTTCGCCGGTCCTGACAGCCTCAATGAGAGCGGCCAGCTGTTCGCCGGTCAGAGCACCTTCCTGAGTCCCTTCCTCCAGAACAAGTTCCTCACCGGCCTTCAATCTGGCCAGCAGGTACATCAGGTTCCGGCGGTCGTACTGCTCCAGCGCCAGATTCACCAGCTGTCTGTCACCGTCCGAAATGGAAGGACAAATCTCCTCGCGGAAGGAATCCACGCTGTACGGCAGCCTGTCATCCTCCAGCGTAATATCCTGGAGACCGGTAATCAGATAATAGTAATTACCCATTATTCAGGATTTCAGAAGAGTACCTCCACAAGCTGCGGACGGACAAATGCCTTGAACCAGTTCTCAAACTCCTGAGCGCCGAAGTTCACCTTGTATGAACCGTCGGCAGGAGCGATTGTGAATCCGAACTCATTGCCATTGACCTGTTCAATCTTCACACCTCCGTCCAAAAGCTGCTTCGCCTTTGACTCGAAGAACTTCTTCAGATTGTCAGCATCGGCAGTCGAGATGACAAGTTCCTGATTCTTTGCCCATTCCGAAGCGATATTCAGAATGAACTGATTCATCAGCTCCTTCTGCGAAGCAAGATCAGCCACGCTCTCTGTGACAATCCTGTCAGTCACGACAGTAGCAATCTCCGACTTGACAGCGTCTATGCTCTGCGATGCATACAGCTTCATCTCCTTCTTCGTATTCTCGGAGAATGCAGCCGCCTCCTTCTTCGCATCGGCCAGAATCTGCTCAGCCTCCTTCCTTGCATCAGCCACAGTCTTCTCAGCCTGAGCCTTTGCGTCGGCCAGAATCCTGTCAGCCTCTTCCTGTCCTTTCACGACACCATCCTTGTAGATAATGTCCGTAAGTTCCTGAATCTTAGTATTCATATATTGTTTTGTATAAATTACCCCATTCTAATTCCGCGAA
>JAKSIW010000112.1 GCA_024398555.1 Bacteroidaceae bacterium
TTTGTCACCGGTTGCTACGATCTGCTTCACAGCGGGCATGTGGAGTTCTTCCGTCAGGCATCACAGTTCGGTGATCTGTATGTTGGCATCGGCTCTGACGATACGATTGTCGAATACAAACACCACAGGCCATTGTTCCCTCAGGAAGAACGGCTTTTCATGGTGAAGGCGGTCCGTTATGTCAAGGATGCATTCATCAATGAGGGTCGTGGCATCATTGACTTCCTTCCTACAATCGATAGGCTCAGACCGGATGTGTTTGTGGTCAATTCCGAAGGCGGAAGCGAAGAGAAACGCAGAATCTGTGCAGAACGTGGAATTGAATACATTGAATTGCAGCGGACACCGCACGACGGACTTGCTGCCCGCAGCTCCACTTCATTGAGGCAGAGTATAGCAGGTGAAGCTTCGTCTGAAGGCAATGCCATTCCTACAAGGCTCGATCTGGCCGGAACATGGATAGATCAGCCGTATGTCAGCCAGTTCCATCCAGGCTGGGCCATTACAATTTCACTTGAACCTACTTTCGAGGTAAGGGAACGCTGCGGCCTGAGTACCAGTACCCGCAAGACGATACAGAAGATATGGCCTGTACGTCTTCCGAATATGGATCCAGAGATGTTGGCCCGTCTGGTGTTCTGTTTTGAGAACAGTCCGGAACGGGAGGACGGGATTGTTTCCGGAGCTCAGGACTCAATAGGAATCTGCGTGCCGGGTCTGTGCCGCCATTACTATGACAACTGTTTCTGGCCGACACGTATAGAGACATGTCAGGACGAGATGACGCTCCGTTTCCTGGAAGATCATCTGGTCATGGTGCCGTTGTCACCGCGCCGTCCCGGATGTAGTGTAGTGGATGGAAAGAATATTGATAGAGACAAGGTCTGCGCACTGGCATCTGCGGCAGATGACTGCTGGAATGCAATCATGTCGCATGACCTGACTTCATTTGCCGCGGCTTACAAGGCATCTTTCGATGCGCAGACAGCCATGTTCCCTGGCATGATAGAACCGACCGTGGACGGAAATCCGTGTCCTGACGCATCTGTGAGGCCTGCCATCGGCAGGTATAGTGCAATGGATGACGTTCTGGCATGGAAAATGCCCGGGGCTGGCGGAGGAGGTTATCTGGCATTGGTCGTGAAGGATGCCCGCCGTTATGTGGAGGAACATCCCGAGGCGGTGGAGTTGCACATAAGAAGACGTTAATTTTATTGAGATGAAGAATATTATCATTACCGGCGGTGCCGGATTTATCGGAAGCCACGTAGTCAGGTTATTCGTCAACAAGTACCCTGACTACAGAATAATCAATCTGGACAAGCTGACATATGCCGGTAATCTGGCCAATCTTAAGGATATCGAGAATTGTCCGAACTACAGGTTCGTTAAGATGGATATCTGCGATTTTGACGGTGTGCTGAGGCTGATGCAGGAGGAACATGTGGATGGCGTCATTCATCTGGCTGCTGAAAGCCATGTGGATCGCAGCATCAAGGATCCGTTCACTTTCGCCCAAACAAACGTCATGGGTACATTGTCCATGCTTCAGGCTGCAAAGTTGTACTGGGAATCATTGCCGGAACATTTTGAAGGCAAGCGCTTCTATCATATCTCGACAGACGAAGTGTACGGTGCTCTTCAGATGACCCATCCGGATGGTATTGAACCTCCGTTCACAACCCGGGCTTCCAGCGGAGAGCATCACATGGCATATGGTGAGAAGTTCTTCACTGAGGACCTGAAATATCAGCCGCATTCTCCGTACAGTGCTTCGAAGGCAGGCAGCGATCATTTCGTACGCGCATTTCATGATACTTATGGAATGCCTACGATTGTCACCAACTGTTCCAACAATTATGGCCCGTATCAGTTTCCTGAAAAGCTCATTCCATTATTTATCAATAATATACGCCATCGCAAGCCTCTGCCGGTCTACGGTAGGGGTGAGAACGTGCGTGACTGGCTGTATGTGGAGGATCACGCCCGCGCCATTGACCTGATATTCCATGAGGGCAGAGTCGCAGAGACCTACAACATCGGCGGTTTCAATGAATGGAAGAATATCGATATCATCAAGGTTCTGATAAAGACAGTTGACCGTCTGCTGGGACGTCCTGAAGGTGCGGATCTGGATCTGATCACATATGTAACTGACAGGGCCGGTCATGACCTGCGCTATGCCATAGACTCATCCAAACTTCAGCGTGAACTTGGCTGGGAGCCCAGCCTTCAGTTCGAGGAGGGTATTGGGAAGACCGTCCGCTGGTATCTGGACAATCAGGAGTGGATGGATCAGATAACAAGCGGTGAGTACGAGAAGTACTATGATTCGATGTATTCAAACAGATGACAGATGGAAATAATCAGAACAGACATAGAAGGCTTGATAATTGTTGAACCGAAGGTGTTCGGAGATGCCAGGGGGTATTTTTTTGAGAGCTTCAGCCAGCGGGAATTCGATGGGAAGGTCGCACCTGTCCTTGGACATACTGTGAATTTCGTTCAGGACAATGAGTCGATGTCGTCCTATGGAGTAATGCGCGGATTGCATTTCCAACGTCCTCCGTTTACCCAGAGCAAGCTGGTGAGATGCGTGCGCGGAGCTGTGCTGGATGTTGCTGTCGATATCCGCAGGGGATCACCAACGTACGGCAGACATGTGGCAGTTGAGCTGACAGAGGAGAATCATCGTCAGTTCTTTATATCGAAGGGATTCGCACATGGGTTTGCAGTGCTGAGTGAGACGGCGGTCTTTCAGTACAAATGTGACGAATTCTATCATCCGGAGGCGGACGGAGGCATCAGCATATTGGATGAGAGTCTTGGAATTGACTGGAGAATTCCGACAGACAGGGCATTGCTCAGCGAGAAGGATACCAGGCATGAGCTGTTGAAGGACTTTATCACTCCGTTTGATTTCGGGCAGACAGAACACTGATGATAATAAGTTGTAAAATCAGATGAATATACTTGTTACTGGGGCAGGCGGACAGCTGGGTAATGAAATGCAGATTGTCAGCCGTGAGCAGAAGAATGACCGTTATTTCTTTACAGATGTATGTGAGGGGTATGCGAAACTGGATATCACAGACCTCCGGCAGATACGTGAATTTGTGAAGGAACATGAAATCAAGGCTGTGGTGAACTGTGCCGCATTCACCAATGTGGATGCGGCTGAGACTGCCGGAGAGATTGTTGAGACGCTTAATGCCGGTGCTCCGGAGAATCTGGCAGTAGTCATGAAGGAGACGGGCGGATTGCTGATACATATCTCGACGGACTATGTTTTCGGCAGAGAACCATACAATGTACCTTGTCGTGAGGAGCAGAAGGGGACCCCAACTGGTGTTTATGGACTCACGAAGCTACATGGAGAGCAGAAAATCATTGCTACGGGTTGTCAGTATGTGATAATCCGTACAGCATGGCTGTACAGCGAGTTCGGCAGGAATTTCTGCAAGACGATGCTGAATCTTACTGCGACCAAGCCAATGTTGAAAGTCGTGTTCGATCAGGTCGGTACACCGACGTATGCCCTCGATCTGGCTAAGGTGATAGAGAAGATTCTCTGTGATTTCAGCAGAGAGTCGAAAGAGAGTCAGAATGCGTATTATCCAAAGTCCGGAATATATCATTTCAGCAATGAGGGCGTATGTTCATGGTATGACTTCACCAAGATGATTCAGATGATGGACAATGAATGCCGTGTGAGTGCAGGACGGGAGAAAACCATGTGCAACGTTCAGCCATGCCATAGCAGTGAGTTCCCGAGTCCGGTCACAAGACCGTCATATTCAGTGCTGGACAAGACAAAGATCAAGGAGACTTTCGGAGTAGAGGTGCCATATTGGACAGACAGTCTCAGGAGGTGTATTTCAAATATCAGTATCAGCACATCTGTTTAGTAATCTTCAAAAAATAACTTGGTAATCTCTCCGAATCTTTTGCGCCCATATTGTTTGTCTCATCAGTCACTATGCCCGCATAGCTCCTTCTTCGACAATCAATCTTGTCACAAAATCTTTCGGCTTTCTTACCAACTTATTTTTTTACGCTTACTTAATTTCTATTTATTGGAGCAAAGCATAGTTAAAGATGCATTGGGTAGAACATTGCAAAAATCATTTTTCTACTTTTGCAGGGAATTATGAACTCTAAAACTAAAAGAGTATGAGACTTATTATTGAACCTGATTACGATTTACTCTCAAAATGGGCAGCAAACTATGTGGCTGGCAGAATAAACGCAGCCAATCCCACTCCTGAGAAACCGTTCAAACTGGGTTGCCCGACAGGCTCTTCACCACTGGGACTTTACAAGGAACTGATTGCTTTGAACAAGGCAGGCAAGGTGAGTTTCAGGAATGTCGTCACTTTCAATATGGACGAGTATGTGAAGCTGCCGGAGAACCATCCTGAATCATACCATAGCTTCATGTGGAACAATTTCTTCAGCCATATTGACATAAGGAAGGAAAACGTCCATATTCTGAACGGTAATGCTGAGAATCTGGAGAAGGAATGCGCTGAATACGAGAAGGCAATTCGTGAGGCCGGAGGGATAGATCTCTTCATGGGCGGTATCGGTCCGGATGGTCATATTGCTTTCAACGAACCCGGTTCATCACTTACTTCGCGCACCCGCGTAAAGACTTTGACAACGGATACCATTATTGCAAACTGCCGTTTCTTCGACGGTGATGTAAACCTTGTACCGAAGACTGCTCTGACGGTTGGCGTAGGTACAGTGATGGATGCCAGAGAAGTTCTTATTGTGGTGAATGGACATAATAAGGCCCGCGCTCTGCAGCACGCAGTCGAGGAGGGTGTAAGCCAGATGTGGACAGTTTCCGCACTGCAGATGCATCCGCATGCAGTGATCGTTTGTGACGAGGCAGCCTGCGGTGAACTGAAGGTTGACACATACCGTTATTTTAAGGATGTAGAGAAGAACAATCTTTAATCAACGGACTGACAGATGTCAGGCATATCGCATGGATGGCAATACCATTCATGCGTTTTTGCTATTCGGAAGTGCCAATTTGTATGCAAATGATGTCTGTGGATAGATATTTGTACCTAAAAGTTCCAATGTCTGTGACAACCTTTCATGACAGAAGTTAACTTCGCATGCGAAAATCAGA
>JAKSIW010000113.1 GCA_024398555.1 Bacteroidaceae bacterium
TTTATTCCGATATTAAAACCTTGCGTCCGCCATGAATGTAAAGACCCGGCTTCAGAGGCTGCCTCACAGCGCGGCCAAGCAGGTCGTAGTACACACAGTCTGCATTATTATCCACATGAGGTACGGTCACTCCGTCATAGCCGCCGGGACCGTAATAGCCCTTGACAATCGCATCCACATAATCCGGATGTGTCCACTCAGGCACAGAGCGGTCCTTTCCGTCAGTCAGTTCCATCCAGTAGAATGTCGCCATGCCCTTGGCCTTGGCCTGGGATACGAAATATTCCATGAATTCCAGCTTGTTGGCCTTGGGAGTGACGATGCTGCTGTCTGTCATGTCAGAGGTACCCCACTCGCCTATTATCACGGGAGCGCCCTTCATGGCCAGCATCACTTTCAGCCGGCTGAACATGCTCTTCATCTCCTCCTTGCACCTGTTGATGTTCGTGGCATCCGGATATGCATGCACTTCAAATGCTATGTGACCGGGGCCGGCGATTTCGTCCTTCGGCAGTTTCATGTTCGAAAGCGGATCCGTCAGATGGGCATTCCAGTCACCGGAACCGCAGCAGGCTCCGTAGGTGGTCACTATCAGATTGCGGGTCCGGTTATTGCCGCCGGTCGCACGGACTGCATTTACGAAACTCTGGGCGTAACTGTTGATGGCGGCATAGGCGCCGTTTGCCGTGTTCGTGTCGTATGAACCCGGAGCCCCACTTGAGGCATAGCACCAGGAGCGGTATTTGTCCAGCATCTCATTATAGCCCTCGAACAGCAGATGTTCGTCATAATCGCGGAACTCCTCAGCAATCTGGGTCCAGATGGCCTCGAATCTCTCGTGCTCGCGATTGTAGTTATCCCTGTCAGCAATCAGCCACGCCGTGCTGGCAGCCCCTGTATCATGATGCACATTGAGGATGCAGTACAGGCCGGCATCCAGAACATAGTCCACGATTTCATGGACACGCGCCATCCATTTGGCGTCAATCCGGGTACCGATATCGTCTTTCGAAGGATACCAGTATATCTTTCCGTCACCGTACCTGTGCAGATTGTCGAACTTGGCTTCCATGTGCGGATACCACGTGACGGGCACGCGTACCGCATTGAAACCTGCGTTCTTGAGCATCCTGAACAGTTCAGGCTTTGTGACAGGCTGCCCCCATGCAGTTTCATAAACGGAAGTGGTACGCTTGGAACCCTTGTTGTAGTACTCAATCCACATATTCAGCGTATCGCCGGAATTGCTGTCCAGGGTGTTGCCCATATTCCATCCGATACACATATTTGCCACAGCCTCCTCAGCACTTTCAAACTCGGATGACGTCTGTGAGACGGCCAGTGCCGGCAGAAGTGCGAGAGACATCAGAAGTAAAGCATTCCTCATACCTGTTACCTTATCCATTACAGGCAAAGATAATATAAAAACCAAATAATAATACAAAAGAGGTCACCAATCGCAAATATTGGCCTCCGCAAGGCATGTTTACGGAATTTTACAAGTAATTTTGCCGATAGAGACAAAGAAATCCACTTGATATGAGACAGAAGCGTTTTTTCCTGAAGGAAGAGGAGATTCCAACCAGCTGGTACAACATACAGGCAGAGATGCCGAACAAACCGATGCCGCTCAAGAACCCGCAGACGGGCGAACCGATGAAGGCGGAGGACCTGTTCCCGATATTCTGCGAGGAATGCAGCCGTCAGGAGCTGAACCAGACTGACAAGTGGATAGAGATTCCTGACAAGGTACGCGAGATGTACACGTTCTACCGCAGCACCCCGCTCGTGCGTGCTTACGGTCTGGAGGAGGCATTGGGCACACCCGCCCACATCTACTTCAAGAATGAGAGCGTCAGCCCGGTCGGCTCGCACAAGCTGAACTCGGCAATAGCCCAGGCATACTACTGCAAGCAGGAGGGAGTGACAAACGTCACAACGGAGACCGGTGCCGGTCAGTGGGGTACGGCTCTCTCATACGCCGCCAAGGTATTCGGACTGGAGGCTGCCGTCTATCAGGTCAAGATCAGCTACGAGCAGAAGCCGTATCGCAGAAATATGATGCAGGTGTTCGGTGCCCAGGTCACCCCGTCGCCATCCATGTCCACCCGTGCCGGCAAGGACATCCTCACCGCCACTCCGAACCATCAGGGCTCGCTCGGAACCGCCATTTCTGAAGCCGTGGAGCTGGCACGCACCACCCCGAACTGCAAATACACCCTCGGTTCAGTGCTGAGCCATGTATCACTGCATCAGACCATCATCGGTCTGGAGGCCGAGAAGCAGATGGCTCTGGCCGGAGAATATCCTGACGAGGTAATCGCCTGCTTCGGCGGCGGATCCAACTTCGGCGGCATAGCCTTCCCGTTCATGCGCCACACCTTCAGCGGTGAGCACAGGGACACACGGTACATAGCAGTCGAACCGGCATCATGTCCGAAACTGACGAAGGGTAAGTTCATGTACGATTACGGAGACGAGGCCGGTTATACCCCGATGCTGCCGATGTTCTCCCTCGGTCACAAGTTCGCTCCTGCCAATATCCACGCCGGCGGTCTGCGTTATCACGGAGCCGGTGTCATCGTATCACAGCTTCTCAAGGACGGGTTCATGGAGGCGATGGATGTAGACCAGCTGGAGACATTCGAAGCAGGTCTGCTGTTCGCCCGCAGCGAGGGCATCGTACCGGCACCTGAGTCATGTCACGCCATCGCGGCCACTATCCGCCGTGCCAAGGAGTGCATCAGTACCGGCGAGAAGAAAGTCCTTCTGTTCAACCTGACAGGTCACGGTATGATGGATATGGCCGCTTACAACCAGTACCTGAGCGGTAACCTGACCAACTACGCCATGACCGAAGAGGACGTGGAACGCCAGTTGAACAAGTAACAACCAACACACCAGTATTATGACGGATTACGGTTTCTTCAGAGTAGCCGCATGCGTGCCGCATGTCCAGGTCGGAAGAGCAGCGGAAAATGCGATTGAAATTGTCCGGATGGCATCGGAAGCCGCAGCAGACGGAGCCAGGGCCATCTGTTTCCCGGAACTGTGCCTGACAGGCTGCACACTCGGCGACCTGGTACACAATGAGAAAATACGTTCCGATATTGAAACCGCTCTGGCTTATATCAGGGAGAAGAGCGCAGGAATCAGCTCTCTACTCGTGATTGGCACTCCTCTGAACTACGGAGATGCCGTTCTGGATGCATACGCAGCCATCCGCTCAGGCAGTATTGTCGGTTTCGCCGTCAACCCGCATCCGTCTGACATACGCAATTACGCCCAACCTATCACGGGACTGTCCGGCAGCGTCCGTCTGTGCGGAGAGGAGATACCTGTCATGCAGTCTCTGACTGTTCATGCCGACAATGCGACCTTGGCCATACAAGCATCCGGCCCTGCATCGGTGGCAGACGCAGACATCGTATTCCTGCCGTCAGGCTATACGGAAATTGCAGGCAGAACGGCAGAGCTGAAAAGCCTGGTCACACGACAGTCTGCAGACATGACAGGAACAGTCGTATTGGCATCAGCCGGACATGGGGAATCAACCACCGATGCACTGTATGCGGGACACGCACTCATCGCGTCGGATGGCACCATCATTGCTGAAAGGCACCGCACGACAGGCACAATTATGGCTGACATTGACATACAGTCACTGCGTGAAGCACGCAAGAACGGTGTCCCGGCATCCTGCAGTCCGGAACCCGGCAAGTCTGACGGGAGCGCAGCCTCACAGAAGCCTGAAGTCTGTCCTTCGCCGTTCATCACGGGTCCGGAAGTATTCGAGGAAACATTCTATATCCAGACGGCCAGTCTTATCACACGGCTGGAACATACAGGCATCAGGAAACTGGTCATCGGCATCTCCGGAGGGCTGGACTCCACGCTGGCACTGCTGGTGTGCGTCAATGCGACCGACCTCATGGGTATCAGCCGTAAGGATATCACGGGCATAACAATGCCGGGATTCGGCACCACCGACCGTACCTATACCAATGCTGTAGGCATGATGAAATCCCTCGGCATTGAATGGCGCGAAATCAATATCAGAGAGGCTGCACTGCTTCACATGCGCGACATCGGGCACGACCCCGACATCCATGATTCCGCATACGAGAACACCCAGGCCCGCGAGCGCACCCAGATTCTGATGGACGTAGCCAATGAAATCGGAGCGCTGGTTGTCGGCACAGGCGACCTGTCCGAGCTGGCTCTCGGATGGTGTACGTACAACGGCGACCACATGTCTATGTACGCCATCAACGCCAGTGTGCCCAAGACCCTTATTCCGGGGATTATCTCATACGCAGCAGATATGGAACAGTTCTCCGCAGCCCGCGGAAACCTTCTGGACGTGATAGCCACTCCTATTTCGCCGGAACTGCTCCCTGCCGACAGTCAGGGCAACATTGTCCAGAAAACCGAGGACATCATCGGTCCGTACGAGCTGCACGACTTCTTCATCTATCACTTCATCCACAGCAGATTCGCGCCGGACAGGATACTGCAGCTCGCAACAACCGCATTTGCAGGCAAGTATGACGAGGCGACAATCAGCAAATGGCTGAACCTCTTCCTGAAACGTTTCTTCAACAATCAGTTCAAGCGTTCCTGCATGCCGGACGGTCCGTGCTGCGGCGCGGTATCACTGTCCCCGCGAGGCGGCTGGCAGATGCCGAGCGACATATCACTAAAATTGAGATGATGCAAGTAAGCTTTCATCCCAAGCGGTGAATCAGTGACCTGTCCCCTGATTCATTGGCAAACTTTCAACAGGAAAATTTGCATTACTTCCTCCGCTATGATATATTTGCCTGCGAAAAACAATATTAATACCACACATTTTATGAAACAACAGAATCCTTGCTGTGAGACACAGCGAACTTTGAGTGAGAGAAAGAAGTCTGAAGAGATTGCGAACTCTGAGGAAAAGCGCCTGAACTCCCGTTTCCTTGACCTGACGCGTGACTATGG
>JAKSIW010000114.1 GCA_024398555.1 Bacteroidaceae bacterium
TGATATGAATAAATTATTGATATCCGTATTGTCACTGCTAATGGTATTGTCCTGCAGCAGCGAAGCCTCGGGGCCTGACGGAGACTATATCGGACTGAGTGTATCAGAACTGGAGTTTGATTCCGCATCATCGACGGACACGGTTTTGACAGAAGGGACATTATGGTGGTTCTGCGATGCTGAATGTGAAGGTGATGATCTTCAAATGCTGTATATCAATACTGCATCAACCGAAGATTCTACAGAAATTCTAGATTACTATTCTCAGAAGGAAGCAATTGTGGAACCCTGCCCGCCATCTCTTACTGATGGTGAGAACAGAATACGTATCCAATGGAAATGGCTGACAATAGACAGAATTGACAGGACGCATTTTACAGTCAGCGTTTCCGGGAACGATACAGGAAATGCCAGGACAGCCAGCATCGGTCTGGAGGCTGGAGACTATTTCTGCCGCCTGTCAGTCAGGCAGAATTGATCAGTCCGGTTCCGGAAGGGATTTCCGGGCAGGAACTCCTAGCTTCACCACCTGGTTTGCGCTCACGAGAATACCCTGGCCGGAATTCCGGAGTTTCTTGTCGGCGGCATCGAAGGCTGTCTGAGCCTCGTCCAGCTTTTTGCCAAGAGTTTGCATCGAGCTTGTGAAATCAGCCACACGACTGATCATATTCTGAGCGGATTCAATAATTTTCTGCTGGTTTCTGACCTGCTCTACATTGCGCCATGCGAGATATACCGTTCTGAGAAACGGCATCAGTGTTTCTGCTGAGGCAATGAGAACCTTCTGCTCATAAGCCCACTGCCACAACTTCGGTTCTGAGTTGTAGGCAAGCTGGAGAGCAGGATAATTGGGAACGAACATTATCACATAGTCAACCATTCTGCGTCCGGGCTTCAGGTAGTCACTGTACTTCTTGACAGCAAGCCTCCTGACCTGCTCCCTGAATGCAGCGAGATTGCGGGCGGCGGCATCTTCTCTTGCCTCGCCCGTTTCAGCATCCATATAATCGGCATACGCCGACAGCGAGACCTTTGAATCTATAACAACATCCTGATTGTCAACAAAGTGAAGAAGATAATCAGGACGCATCCTCTTGTCCGTATCCTCATTCAGGAGTACGATGCCGAGTTCGTCGCGAAGAGTCTCCTCCTTGTCGTAATCACGTCCTTCGACCATACCTTCAGCATCCAGAAGATTCTTCAGGATGGTCTCTCCCCAGCATCCCTGCATCTTCTTCTGACCGCGCATCGCATCCGCCAGATGATCCGCCTTGTCGCCGATGCTCTTCGTCTGTTCCGCCATCTGCTTCACAGCATTGTCGAACTTCTCCTTCATTGCGGCGGAATCCTCACTGCTTCTGGTCCTGTTCTCCTCAAAGGCCGTCTTCATTTCCTTCAAGTCCTTGCCAAGATTGCCGGTAATGGCCTCGAAAGTCTCTGCAGCCTTCCTGTCCAGTTCCTCCTGTCTTTTCTTGAGTATTTCCTCCGTTCTGGCCACCATTTCCGCCTTCAGGGCATCACTCTGCTTCTGATACGCTTCGTCCTGCACCCTAAGAGCTTCCCTGTGATTCTCCTTGATTTCAGAGATGGTCCTCTGATAATTCTCCTTCATTTCGACCCTGGCCTCATCGGAGCGCTTCCTTTCATCAGCAAGAGCCTGTTCAGACACTCTCAGTTTCTCTTCGTACAGTGCAGCCTTTCCTTCCATCTCCTTCTCAGCCGCAATAAGCTTATTCTCAAGCTCATTGAGCGTAACGGCCTTTGCCTCAGCCTCCGTCTTCCATTTCCTGATGCAGAAGATATACATCAGAACTGCCGTCAGAACAACCGCAGCCACCACTGCTGCAAGTACAATCATCGTTTCCGTCATACAATACTATCTATCAGTCATTAAGCACCAGTTCCACCGGGCAGTGGTCGGAACCGTACACGTCATTGAGAATATCGGTTGAAAGGATGCGCTCACGGAGCTGCCCGGACACAAGGAAATAGTCGATACGCCAGCCCACATTGCGTTCGCGGGCACTCATACGGTATGACCACCACGAGTATTTCGCCTCGGAAGGATGCTGCATGCGCCATGTGTCAATGAATCCGGCCTCAAGCATTGCCGTCATCTTCTCCCTCTCCTCGTCCGAGAATCCGGGATTGAGATGATTGGTGGCCGGATTCTTCAGGTCAATCTCCTGATGCGCCACATTCATGTCCCCGCACACTATCACGCCCTTGCGCTGTGACAGTTCCGTCAGATAATTTCTGAAGTCGTCCTCCCATCGCATACGGTACTCCAGACGACGCAGACCGTCCTGTGAATTCGGAGTATAGACGCATACCAGATAGTAGTCCTCCATCTCCAATGTTATGACACGGCCCTCGTGGTCATGCTCGTCAATGCCTATCCCATAGCTGAATGACAATGGCGACCGCCGCGTATATATGGCCGTTCCTGAGTATCCCTTCTTATCGGCATAATTCCAATACGATGTATATCCCAAAAACGCCAGATCCAGCTGTCCCTGCTGCAGTTTCGTCTCCTGCAGGCACACGAAATCCGCATCAAAATCGCTGAAAATATCCGCAAAACCCTTGCCGCACACAGCCCTCAGACCATTCACGTTCCAACTGACAAACTTCATAACTGACACTTGATGTTCAATCGCAAAGATATCAAAATTTTTGGGTAACTTTGTATCTTTGTACGGTAACACCGGAAATGGAGAACATCGTCAACATCGTCAACAACATCGTATGGAGTCCTGTCCTTGTTGTGCTGCTTATCGCGGCGGGGTTGTATTTCACTATACGCACGCGATGCGTCCAGATACGCAGACTGCCTCTGATGGTGCGTCTGCTGTTCCAAGGCGGCGGAGGCAAAGACGGAAGCAGTTCATTCTCCTCATTTCAGGCGTTCTGCGTGGCATTGTCCGCACGCGTCGGTACTGGCAATATAATAGGTGTGGCAACAGCCATAGCGCTCGGAGGTCCGGGTGCCGTGTTCTGGATGTGGGTCATTGCATTTTTAGGAGCATCGACGGCATATGCGGAATCTACGCTTGCCAACAAATACAGATTCGAGCATAACGGAAGTCTGCGCGGCGGTCCGGCGGCCTACATTTACGAAGGTCTACACTCCCCTGCTCTGGGCTACATTTTTGCCATTCTGACCATTCTCGGCTATGGTATGCTGCTGATACTGGTACAGGCCAACGGCATATCGGTGGCATTTGAAAACTCATTCTCCGTCAAGCCTGTCTGGTCTGGCATCACAGTTGCCGTGCTGCTCGGGCTCGTTATCATTGGCGGAGCTACCAGAATCGCTAAAGTGGCAACCACCGTCACTCCATTCATGGCAGTGGTTTACATTCTGATGTCTGTCATCATCATTATCGCCAACATCGGCAGCGTTCCACGGATGTTCGGGCTGATATTCAGCAGCGCGTTCGGCATCAACCCCCTATTCGGAGGAATCTTCGGCAGCACCATAGCAATGGGAGTGAAACGCGGACTATTCTCCAACGAGGCCGGACAGGGCGGTGGCGCGATTGTGTCGGCGGCAGCCAAGGTGGAACATCCGGCACAGCAGGGACTGGTCCAGGCATTCTCAGTCTATATTGACACGCTTCTCGTATGTACCTCTACAGCGTTGATGATATTGTGTACGGGATGTTACAACGTCTTTGACGCCTCCGGCAATATGATTGTGGCAAGCGCACCGGAACTTGGTAACAACTATGTATCATTCACACAGAATGCCATTGACACGGTGTTCCAGGGAATCGGCGGAGGATTCGTTGCCGTGGCCCTCGCATTCTTCGCATTCACGACTCTCATGGCGTATTACTTCTATGCAGAATCCAGCTTCATATTCCTGTTCCAGAAGAAAGGCGGTATGGGATGGAAAAAAGAGATGCTTATCCTGAGCATATACCGCATTGTAATGCTGGCGCTGGTCATAGCCGGTGCAGTCACAGCCTCCGACACCGCATGGAAGATGGGAGACATCGGAGTCGGCCTGACAGCGTGGATCAACGTAATAGCCCTGCTTATTCTTTTCCCCGAAGCTCTGGCTCTGCTCCGGGACTTCGAAAGCAGGCTAAAATAATCATTTCAGACATGAAACCCATTCGGAAATATTTCACACTCATTACCGCACTTGCATCATTGCTCACAGGTATGTCAGGATGCAAGGACCCCTCAGATACAACAGACGTTGCATCAGAAGAGACCATGTTTCAGGTTTCAACCCTGCAGTCGCTGATGGCGGGCAATTACGACGGATTCATCCCTGTGTCCGAACTGCGCAGGCACGGCGACATCGGGCTCGGCACTTTCGACCGCATCGACGGCGAGATGATTGTTCTTGACGGAACAGTCTTTCAGGCACGGTACGACGGCTCCGTACAGACCGCCGATGACAAGACAGGTGTTCCGTTTGCCACAGTCACATTCTTCGACAGTGACATACAGCAGGTTATTGAAAAGGCTGACAGTCTGGAGGAGCTGACCGAGCGGCTGACTGAAACTGTCGTAGCTAATGACAGCAACATCATCTATATCACCCGCATTGATGTAAAGGATTGCGCAAAGGTCCTGGTGCGCAGCGCCTTGCCGCAGGAAAAGCCCTACCGGCCGCTTGCTCAGGTTCTCACTACAGACCAGCGTGAATTCTCATACAGCAACATCAGCGGAACCATCGTGGCTGTCTATTTTCCGGCTTTCTTCGACCGGCAGAACACTCCGGGCTGGCACTGCCATTTCATCTCCGATGACCGTACGCGGGGCGGTCATCTGCTTGACTTCGCCAGCAGCACGCCGTTTGAAGTCCATTTTGACATTACTCCATATTTCAATATGTATATGCC
>JAKSIW010000115.1 GCA_024398555.1 Bacteroidaceae bacterium
CTGCTGACCGTAGCGGTTCTGACAGGAGTGATGCATCTGGTGAATCCGGAACTGTACGTCAATCCTCTGTATCATCTCTGCTCGGGCGGTCTGATGCTCGGTGCCTGCTTCATGGCTACTGACTATGTGACATCGCCTATGACCGGCAAGGGCATGATCTGGTTCGGTATCGGAATCGGATTCCTGACCGTTGTGATACGATTCTTCGGCTCCTATCCGGAGGGTATGTCGTTCGCTATTCTGATTATGAATGCGCTTGTTCCTCTTATCAATAACTGGTGCAAGCCAAAACGTTTCGGGGAGACTGCAAAATGAAAAAGCTGGAATCAAATATTCTGAACATGGCTCTGGTACTGACAGTGATTTCTGTCGTATCAGCGGGTCTGCTGGCACTGGTTAACAAGGTAACCAGCGAGCCTATTGCCGAAATTAATGAGAAAACCGTATCTGACGGTGTGAAGAGCGTTGTGATCGGTGACCGCGACATTGAGTTCAATGTGGCTCCGGCACAGGAGAAGAACGGTTATGTGTTCCACAGAGTGACCGATGCCTCAGGCAATATACTTGGAACTGCAGTCGAAGCTGTAGATCCGAACGGTTTCGGTGGTAATCTGAAGGTTATGGTGGGCTTCAGCCCTGAAGGCGAGATTCTCGGCTATCAGGTGCTGGAGCATTCCGAGACTCCGGGACTCGGCGCTCAGGCGGATGCATGGTTCCGTCAGGCTTCCGGCAGTGAGGTCAAGGAACAGTCCGCATTGGCGGATGTCATTCTCGGCGCTCCCGCAAAGGCCGGCAACCATAATATAATAGGTATGAATCCCGGCGATGACCTCATGTGGGTAAGCAAGGAAGGAGGTGAGGTTGATGCCATCACAGCATCCACTATCACATCGAAGGCATTCCTGCGTTCAGTCAATGCCGCATACAAGTCTCTTTTCGGATACAGCGCAGCTGATGCAGTCAGCGGTGCTTCAACACAGGCTAAAAAGAAAAAGTGATGAATTACTTCAAGACTATATTAAACGGAATAGTGAAGGAGAACCCTACGTTCGTACTCCTTCTCGGTATGTGCCCGACACTGGCTACGACATCATCGGCTGCCAATGGTATGGGAATGGGTATTGCCACAATGTTCGTGCTTATCTGCTCGAATGTCTTCATCTCCCTGCTGAAGAATCTGATTCCTGACGGTGTCAGAATCCCGTGCTACATCGTGGTTATCGCATCGTTCGTAACGGTACTTCAGATGCTCATGCAGGCTTATGTGCCTGATCTGTACAAGACTCTCGGCATCTTCATCCCGCTGATTGTGGTGAACTGCATCATTTTGGGACGCGCTGAGGCATTCGCTGCCAAGAACAATGTGCTGGCATCACTGTGTGACGGTGTCGGTATCGGTCTGGGATTCACCATTGCTCTGACACTGCTCGGCATGATCCGTGAACTTCTCGGCAAGGGTACGTTCTTCGGCTTCGAGATTCTTCCTGCATCGACCAACATGCTTGTGT
Source organism: Bacteroidaceae bacterium (assembly GCA_024398555.1). Taxonomy (GTDB): domain Bacteria; phylum Bacteroidota; class Bacteroidia; order Bacteroidales; family Bacteroidaceae; genus Colenecus. Next base: position 1,509 of record JAKSIW010000115.1, read on the forward strand.
TCGTGCTGGCTCCGGGCGCTTTCATTACGCTGGGACTGCTGATAGCGATAGTCAATTCAATCAAGAACAGAAAAGCAAATTAAGCTATGGAATTTTTTCTGATTTTCATATCGGCGATTTTCGTCAATAACATAGTTCTGTCACAGTTCCTCGGAATCTGTCCTTTCCTGGGCGTATCGAAGAAAATCAGTACGGCTGCCGGAATGGGCATCGCTGTGACATTTGTGCTTACGATTGCTGTGATTGTGACTTACGCCCTGCAGACATGGGTGCTGGATCCGTTAGGACTCGGCTTCCTGCAGACTATTATGTTTATCCTTGTGATTGCAGGTCTCGTACAGATGCTTGAGACTGTGCTGAAGAAGGTCTCTCCGGCTCTGTATCAGGCTTTGGGCATATTCCTGCCGCTGATTACGACCAACTGCTGCATCCTCGGTGTTTCGATTCTTGTAGCCAATGGCACGTACAATGCACAGGGCATGGAACCGTCTCTGCTCGTGGGTGTCATCTACGCCTTCTGCACGGCTCTCGGCTTCGCTCTTGCACTGATTATCTTCGCAGGCATACGCGAACAGCTCGCTCTGGTAAAGATACCGAAGGGTATGCAGGGCATGTCAATCGCACTGATTACCGCAGGTCTGCTGGCTCTGGCCTTCATGGGCTTCAGCGGCGTTGATCAGGGAATCGCAAGAGTTCTCGGTATTTAATCCTATCAATAATCATCAGTTGTTATGAGAAAACTGTTTTTCGCTCTGCCAGTATTGGCAATGGCACTTATCGGATGCGGCGGCAATGCTTCGTCTGACGGAACGACACTGGCAAACGGTAAGTATTCCGCTGCGGGACTGAACTTCAACGGTACTGTGGATGTCACGGTCACCGTTAAGAAGAACCGCATTGCAAAAATTGAACTGACTGATGACGGAAGTACTTACGATCAGTACAAGGCTCCGTTTGACGTTCTGCCTGACAGCATCATCGCACATCAGTCCACCGATGTGGATGGAGTAACAGGGGCTACATACACGTCCAATGCCATCAAGATGGGTGTGGATGCCGCACTCGCGCAGGCACGCGGTGAGAGACCTGTCGTCAAGTCCAATGCTCCGGTAGCTTTCACTCCGGGTACTTATCAGGCAACTGCCGCAGGTTACGGAGGTGATGTCCAGGCTGAGGTGACATTCTCGGAGGATGCCATTACAGACATCAGAATACTTCGCCAACGCGAGACGGCTCACATTGGTGAGTCTGCACTCCCGATGGCTGCTGCCAGAATCAAGGAGGCCGGCGGACTCGGTGTGGATGCAGTGACTGGCGCCACCTATTCGACTCATGCAGTCAAGGCTGCTGTGTTGGATGCTGCGGAGCAGGCTGGAGTGACCAACCGCGAGGCTTTCATTCTCCGTACTAAAGAGGTTGTTCCGGGCGAACCGATAGAGGGTACCTGGGATATTGTAATAATAGGTGGTGGCGGTGCAGGAATGTGTGCTGCAACCCAGGCCGTACAGGATGGCAACTCGGTCCTCGTGATTGAGAAGAATGCCGAACTTGGCGGCAATACGCTCGTGGCCGGTGGCGTCTATCAGAGTGTTGATCACAGTCTCGTGTGGGACATTAACAATCCTGAGGCTACTACTGCAAAGGGATTTGACGGCCGGATGCATAACAAGGTGCGCTCGACGGTGGGTTGTATCAATGACCTGAAGATTATTGCCGGATGGAGTGAGGAACCGTTTGATGCGGATTATTACAAGAACAACGAGTTTGTGGCAGGTGATATTAAGGAACAGTCCAAGCATGGCGTGCATCAGGAATTCCTGCCGACTCTTCAGGAACTGAAAAAGGAGATTGCGGCTTATCTGAGATATGCCGAGCCGAAACTTGCAAAAGGTCTTCCCGAAACACAGCTCACTCTGTTCTCAACCAGCAATCTGCACATCTTCCAGACTTATTACGGTGGTCTGCGTCAGAGTACAGACAAGTCGGAATGGATTCACGGTGAGTATGAACTGATCAGACAGTTCGTTGAGGAAGGAGAACAGCTGAAGCCGTGGCTTATGGGCATGGGCGTGGGCTTTATGGACAGCCAGTCCACTCTGATTGGCGCCCTGTGGTATCGCGGCAACTCGATGACAGGCTGCAGGACGGATATTGACGGCGATGGAGTGGAGGAGTTCTATTCAGGCAACTGGGGTTCCTATTTCGCTCCGCATATCGCGGCCATCAATAACGCTGGCCCGTCAAACAGAATCATGCGTTCGACCACAGCGAATGAACTCATATTCGAGAATGACCGCGTAACCGGGGTCAAGGCTGTTATGGATGACGGTACAGAAGTTACCGCTCACGCAAAGAAGGGCGTGCTGATAGCTTCGGGCGGCTACGCCGCAAATATCCAGAAGGTTCTGAAGACCAACAACTATTGGTCACGCATGTATCTGTCACCGACTATTGGTACTACCAACCGTTCGTCGCTGCGTGGTGATGGTATCGATATGGCAACTGCCGTCGGTGCCGCTACTGTCGGCATGGGCTGGACTCAGCTGATGCCTCTGAGCAATGTCAATGACGGCTCGATTGCTTTCGGCGGTGTAGAGAACGCAATATTCGTAAGCCCGGCTACAGGTCAGAGATATGTCGATGAATGTTCCGAGCGCGATGTGCTCGCATTGAGCTCACTGAAGAACGGAATCGAGTGGCGCGGCGTGCGCGGCGTGTTCCTGTATATCACACAGGGATTCGGCTTCGGACCGCTCCGAATGAATGACAACTTCGGAGGAATCGCCGGGTTCGGAGGCGCATCCGACGTAAATACTCTAAAGTCTGCAAGCTGCACCGGAGCTACGATGCAGAGCGTGTTTGACGGACTTGGCCTTGATGTGGATGCAGAGGCCGTCAAGAATACCATCCGCGAGTACGATATGGCTGTGATGGACGGAGTCGCTCCAGTTCCGGGAAAGGCTCATGCTCCTGTGATAATAGGTTCTGCCAGTCGCGGCGCTGACGGGTATGACAAGTCCACTTATGATGTGGAGAATGCCAATTTCTCAATTAAGGTTCTGGCTCCTGCCACCCATCATACAATGGGCGGACTCAAGGTGGATTTGGATCGTCATGTCCTGAATGATGCAGGAGAGTGCATCCCCGGTCTTTACGCAGCAGGTGAGGTGACAGGCGGCTTCTTTGGTGGCAATCGCTTGGGTGGCAATGCTCTTACGGAGGTTATGGCTTCCGGTCGTATTGCTGCCAGAACCATCAATGCTGAGAATTGATATTGGACTATGATTGCATTTC
>JAKSIW010000116.1 GCA_024398555.1 Bacteroidaceae bacterium
GATATGGAACACAAACTGACTGTTTACAATACCCTGACGAGAAAAAAAGAGTTGTTCGAACCGCTCAATCCGCCTCATGTAGGCATGTATGTGTGCGGTCCGACGGTGTATGGCGATCCGCATCTGGGTCATGCGCGTCCTGCCATTACCTTTGACATACTGTTCCGCTATCTGACTCATCTGGGCTATAAGGTGCGCTATGTCCGCAATATCACCGATGTAGGCCATCTGGAGCATGATGCTGACGAAGGTGAGGACAAGATAGCCAAGAAGGCCCGTCTGGAGCAGCTGGAACCGATGGAGGTGGCGCAGTACTACACCAACCGCTTCAATGCGGCAATGCAGCGTCTGAACGTGCTGCCGCCGAGCATCGAGCCTCATGCATCCGGTCACATCATTGAGCAGGTGCAGCTCGTCAAGGAGATATTCGACAACGGTTTCGCTTACGAATCCAATGGTTCCGTCTATTTTGACGTGGAGAAATATGACAGGAAATATCACTACGGAGTCCTTTCCGGACGCAATCTGGATGATGTGCGTGATGTCAGCCGCGAACTGGACGGAGTAGGGGAGAAACGCAATCAGATAGACTTCGCTCTGTGGAAGAAGGCTCAGCCGGAGCACATCATGCGCTGGCCGTCACCGTGGAGCGACGGATTCCCCGGCTGGCACTGCGAGTGCACCGCGATGGGCCGCAAATATTTAGGCTCGCATTTCGACATCCACGGAGGCGGCATGGATCTCGTGTTCCCGCATCACGAGTGCGAAATAGCACAGGCCGTGGCATCGCAGGGCGACCAGATGGTCCGCTACTGGATGCATAACAACATGATTACCATCGAGGGCAAGAAGATGGGCAAGAGCTACAACAACTTCATTACCCTGAACCAGTTCTTCGACGGCACTCACGAGAAGCTGCAGCAGCCGTATTCGCCGATGACCATACGCTTCTTCATCCTGATGGCGCATTACCGTGGTACAGTAGATTTCAGCAATGAGGCTCTGCAGGCAGCTGAGAAGGCTATGGCCAGACTGATGGAGGCCTATTCCAACATAGAGCGCATCAAGCCTGCTACGGCATCCGATACCGATGTCAGGTCATATCGCAGCCGCTGCTATGAGGCTATGGACGACGACCTGAACACTCCTATTGTGATAAGTCATCTGTTTGATGCCGCCAAAGTCATCAATCAGGCTGTGGATGGCAAGGCAAGCCTCACCGCTGACGATATTGCAGAACTGAAGTCGCTGTTCGATACATTCCTCTTCGGAATCCTCGGCATGATGCAGGAGACCGGCGGGGGCAGCAGCCGCGAGGAGGCGTTCGGCAAGGTGGTGGACATGCTTCTGGAACAGCGCTCCATCGCCAAGGCCAACAAGGACTGGGCTACCAGCGACAGAATCCGCAATGAGCTTACCGCTCTCGGCTTTGAGATAAAGGACACCAAGGACGGTGCCACATGGAAACTGAACAGATGACACACGCAAGAGGTCTGTCGGACATGTTCAGAATAGTCGGCTCATTGCTTGTCGGACTGGCAATGTCAGTATCGTGCGGCAACCGCAGTGCTGGGGTGGCCGCTGCTTCCAAACAGGCTCCGTCCGTGTCTGTCACAGTACCTCAGTTCGATGCGGACAGCGCATTCAGTTACATCCGTACGCAGACGGAGTTCGGACCGCGCGTGCCGAATACGGCAGCTCACAGGGAATGTGCCGGATGGCTGGCAGACAAACTCCGCAGTCTGGGTGCCGAGACCGTGGTACAGGACATCGAGGTGACGGCGTTCGACGGTACGATAATCAGGGGCTTCAACATTATAGGCAGCTACAGACCGGAGTCCGGCAGGAGAATAATCATCTGCTCTCACTGGGACAGCCGTCCCTGGGCGGACAATGATCCGGACCGGGCGAATCACAGGACACCTGTGGATGCCGCCAATGACGGTGCCAGCGGTGTGGGAGTCATTCTCGAGATAGCCCGTCAGATGCAGATGCAGCTGCCAGAGATAGGCGTGGACTGCATATTCTTCGATGCCGAGGACTGGGGCCCGGGTGATGACTGGAAAGGAGAACAGCGCGAGGACATGTGGGGATTAGGTACGCAGTACTGGGCACGCAGGATGCATACCGAAGGCTACAATGCCCGTTATGCCATACTTCTGGATATGGTGGGAGGACAGAATGCCACATTCTACCGTGAGGGCTATTCAGTCCGTTATGCCTCAGGAGTGGTCGATAAGGTATGGGACGCTGCTGCCAGAGTGGGAAGCGGACGCTACTTCCCGAATACCGGTTCCTGCTATGTGACGGATGACCATGTGTTCATCAATACCATCGGCAAAATTCCGGCCATAGACATTGTGCCGTACTATCCGGATTGTGAGCAGAGTTCCTTCGGACCCACATGGCACACTGTGAGCGATGACATTGAACATATTGACAAGGCTACCCTGCAGGCTGTGGGGCGGACGCTGATGTATGTTATTTACAACGAGAAGTGATGGCTATTGACGATATTCAGGAGGAAATCATCGGGGAGTTCAGCTCGTTCGATGACTGGATGGACAAGTATCAGCTCATTATTGACATGGGCAGTTCCCTGCCCGGTCTGGATGAACAGTTCAAGACGGATGACAATCTGATTGAGGGTTGCCAGAGCCGTGTATGGCTCCATGCCGGAATGCAGGATGGAAAAGTACTGTTCCAAGCCGACAGCGATGCCATTATCACGAAGGGACTCATCGCTCTGCTCATGCGCGTGTGGTCCGGCCAGACTCCCGAGGACATTCTGGCCAGCGACCTCCATTTCATCGATGCCATCGGCCTGAGTGAGCATCTGTCGCCCACCCGCAGCAACGGGCTCCTGTCAATGGTGAAGCAGATGCGCTGCTATGCACTTGCATTCAGCGCAAAGCCCTGATTTGTCCCGGTTAATCCTTTGAACCGAAGCTGAGGTCACCTGCGTCGCCCAGACCGGGGACAATGTAGGAGTGATCGTTCATCTCGTTGTCTACAGCGGCGCACCAGAGGGTGGCGTCCGGCATGTCCTTCATGTGCTCTATCATGTAATTCACACCCTGTGTCGAGGCTACTGTGCAGGCGATGTGTACGCTCTTCGGGGTACCCTTGGTAAGCAGTGCCTGATATGCGAGGAACATGCTGGTGCCTGTGGCAAGCATCGGGTCGGCCATAATCAGGGTCTTTCCTTCGATAGACGGAGAAGCGAGGTACTCAATCTTCACTTCGAAATTGTTGCCTTCCGTATAGTCGCGGTGTGCTGATACAAAAGCGTTCTCGCAATGGTCGAAATAATTATGGAAACCTTGATGGAATGGAAGTCCTGCACGGAACACTGTTGCCAGAACGATATCCTCTTCAGGTACATTGATATCGGCTATGCCGAGCGGGGTCTGAACCTTCACTTTGGTGTAATTGAGACGCTTGCTGATTTCATAAGCCATAATCTCGCCGACTCTCTCCATGTTTCTGCGGAAACGCATCTGATCATTCTGCACATTCACATCACGCAATTCTGCGATGAATTTGTTCAGGATTGTGTTACTTCTGTTAAAATCAATAACTTCCATTTGAATAATATACTGTAAATTTTCGTAATCGCCCAAAATTGGCCGAAGTTACAACTATTCTGCGATATTATCAACTGGATTGCCGTGAAAATGTGGCTTGCAATGTCAGAACCTGAACCCGACGTTCATACCTAACAGCCATACGTTATCAATGTCATCGATGGAAATCATCCTGAGATTGAATCCGGTCCAAAGATAATCGCAGACATTCCACTGCAGACGCATACCAAACTGCATCTGGAATCGGAAGGAATAATCATCCTCTTCAAACTTTCCGTGTGCCATTCCGAACCGGATATCCGGAATAATGGCGAAAGTGTTGTCTTCGAAATACAACCGGCTATACCAACCGATTGATTCGCCGGATATCTTATGTCCGGTGTTCAAGTCAAACCCATCATACATCAGACTGAGTCCGAATGTTTTGAAGTCATGTGCAACATTCAAACTCAGAGTGGTATTGCTGTATTTCGTGTCGTACGCGCATCCTGCCCATATTTCCGTGTTGGCTTCCTTCTTTTGGGAAACATTCTCACTTTGAGCGAATGACGGCTGTGCGATTGAAAACAGTGAGAGAACAATAATCAATATTCTTTTTATCATATCCTTGGACCTTTATTCTGTCATATAAGACAAAGGTAACGTTTTTCCTGAATAGCCGGAAATTAATCGCGGAATTGCCAACTTCAGTGAACATTTTGCGATTGTGATCGGCAAATGTGTGCGGTTGTTCATAAATATTTGGGGTGTAGAATGCTCGACAAAATAAAAGAGGTAACTTTGTAAGCGAGAAGCAAGCGCCCTTCGAGCGGTACTTGCTGTGCGCAAGGAAACGTTGAACATTAACAAACTATAAAGCAAAATGGCAAAAATTGATCTGAAAAAGTACGGAATCACCGACGTTACCGAGATTCTTTACAATCCTTCCTACGAAGTTCTTTACAATGAAGAGACAAAACCGGGTCTGAAAGGTTATGACAAGGGTCAGGTTACCGAACTTGGCGCCATCAACGTCATGACCGGTGTCTATACCGGCCGTTCACCTAAGGACAAATATATCGTTATGGACAGGAAGTCAAAGAATACCGTTTGGTGGAACACTCCTGAATATCCTAACGACAACCACGAGCTCTCACAGGAGAACT
>JAKSIW010000117.1 GCA_024398555.1 Bacteroidaceae bacterium
ACCACGCGGTCTCCCTTCTGCATACCTCTCGCGATAAGTGCACGTGCTATGCGGTTTGCCTCTGCATTGTACTCCCTGTACGTCATATCGCGGTCACAGGCCATCAGCGCGAGTGCATCAGGAGTCCTTTCAGCCCAGCGCTCGATGCCTTCGTGGAATGTGCGGACAGGGAATGACATATCTTCATTCACGCTGTGCATACCTTCCACCTCAAGTCTCTGACGCTCGCTCATTATGCTGACATTCTTGACTTTGGCGCTCATGTCGGCTGCGAAATGCTCTGCAGTCGCAACGATGCTTTCGGCAAAGTGGAGCGCAAGTTCGCTGCTGTACTGAGAGTCGTCGTATTCGGCATCGACACTTGGAATACCCTTGACGTTCTGTATGAAGATGCTGAACGGAACCTTTGCTTTCGACAGGGACATGGTTGACTGAACCACCTCTTTACCACCTATGCTGTAGCTGCTGAGCACTCCCATCTGATATGCGAAGCTGGCGCAGCCCTTGAAATCGTAGTCAGATGCGATGCGGGCGAAAGGATAATTCTCGTGCTCAAGACTTCCAAAGAAAGCGTCGCTTACTTCCTGTAAAAATTCTGCTACTGTCTGCTCCTTGATGTGAACGGCGCAGGGCAGTGTGTTGACGAACATTCCGACAGTGTCTGCTATTCTGATGTTCTGACGGCCGGAACTGATGAATGCCGTATAGACATCCTTCGTGTTTGCGAAACGCGACAGGGCATAGTTGAATGCTGCGAACCAGAAGTGGGCCTGGGTCACGCCTGCAGGCAGGTCAAGTTTCAGAAGTGATTCCGGAATAGGTGCGGTGATATGCTGTGGCAGTCCATCTTCGTTGGAGGATTTGTCTGCAGGCACGTTGGCAGCTGCTTCATATCTGGAGAACATCTCGTCGAAGAATGCCTTGCTGTCATTCAGCCCTCCCTGTACGGCTTTCTCGTTCTGCTCTTTGGCGAACTGCAGGTAGGAACAGTTTTCAGCCTCTATTTCATGTCCTTCGAGAACATCCAGAATCTGTCTGATGACGATATCAAGTGAACCTCCGTCTGCCACAAGATGATGCAGGTCCATCAGAAGATAGACAGGACCATACTGTACGCAATATATTTCCGCGCGGACAAGCGGGTCTTTCTCCAGATTGAACGGACGCATGAAGCTATTCCTGATGTCTTCGATATCCCCGGCGTCAACCGTTCTGACAGGTATCTCGAATCTGCTGATGTCGCCCTGACGCATCATGACACCATCATCGGTCTGGAAGAAATTGCAGAATAGGGCAGGATGGGCCACAACAACCTTTCTGACAGCGCTGCACAGGTCTTCGACGTTTGTTCCGCAAGGGAATTCCAGCATCTTCGGAATATTGTACATCGTAGTTTCCGGGTTCATCTGGCAGTCCATATACACACCCTGCTGCGGGAAGGTCAGAGGTGCGGAGCTTATTGCTTCCGCTGGATTTTCCTCTGGTCGGGAATCATCTGCCGGATGCTGACCTGAAATGTCACCCGAACGGCCTGCACCGCCATTCATCCATATGTGAAGTATCTCGTTCTCGATGCTCTGCAGAGTACCGGACTTGACAATGTCTCTCGAATTGAGCGTAATGCCGTATTTCTTATATACGAGAGCTGCAAGCCTGATGCTGGAGATGGAAGTAAGTCCCACATACCCCAAGATGTCTGTGATGGAGAAATCCCCGGTGTTGATGACAGAGGCTATGACGGACTTGAGTTCCATTTCCAATGCATTGAGCGGAGCTGCCGGCATTTCACTGCTGGAACCATTTGATTTGAGTTCAGGCTTGGGAAGTGCCTTCTTATCTACTTTCTGGTTGACGTTCAGCGGAATGCTTTCAATCTGCATTGTGGCAGCAGGTACCATGTACGGCGGTTTCTGCTCCAGAATGAAACTGTTCAAGGCATTGATATCGACTTCGCTGTCACATACAACGTATGCTGCAATGTATTTGCCTCCGTTCGGGTCATCGAATGCCTGTACGGTTACGTCCCTGATTCCTGCAAAGTCGCGTATCACGGCCTCCACTTCCTTCAGTTCGATGCGGAATCCGCGAATCTTCACCTGACCGTCCTTCCTGCCAACGAACTCGATGTTGCCGTCCTGACGGTAGCGGACGATGTCTCCGCTATGGTATGCACGTTCGCCGTTCATGTTGAAGAACGCTTCTGCCGTCTTCTCCGGGCGGTTCAGATATCCGCGTCCTACCTGCTTGCCGACGATGATGAGTTCACCTGCAGCACCGACAGGCAGACGATGCAGCTGTTTGTCAACTACGTAGCAGTCCAGCTGGTCAGTCGGTTTGCCGATAGGAATGTTCGGCTCCTTCCTGAGTACCGGCAGTATCGTGGAAAAGACGGTACATTCTGTCGGACCGTAACCATTGTGGAAGGTGTATCCTGTGGCGGGATCCACGCTGACCAGTTTCTCACCGCCTACGCTGAGATGCTTGAGCGAGTGGTTCTCGGTGTTGAGAAGGAACTGGACTCCCACCTGAGTGGTGATGAAGCTGTGGGTGATGCCATTGGCCTCGAAATAGTCATTGATGGCGATGAGGTCGAGCCTGAGCTCTTCCGGTATGATGTGAACTGTCGCACCGGTTGTCAGTGCAGGATACAAATCCATCATACAGGCGTCGAAGCCGAATGATGCGTATGCAGCCACGTTATGTTCCGGCTTGAAGTCATAATAGCGGCAATACCACCTGATGAGTGCCACCAGATTCTGATGCTCCAGCATTACGCCCTTGGGGACTCCGGTGGATCCTGACGTGTAGAGCAGAATGAAGAGACTCTGAGGTGTGAGGCTGTCGGCTGGAGCTTCTTCCATGCCAATGTCAGAGAGCTGGCTTGTAAGCACAACTTCACCTTTATATTCATCAATCACTCCGTCCAGATTGTCATCGGCTATGAGCAGGGCGGCCTCGGCATCATTTACCATAAAGTTCAGACGCTCCTGAGGATAGCTTGGGTCGAGAGGCTGGTAAGCGCATCCCGCCTTCATTGCTGCCAGAGGAAGGATGAACATATATTCGTTCCTCGGGATGAGGATGGATACTACAGGCTCCTGTTTGCCGCAGTCCTTGACTTTCCCGTAAATCAGCCCGCCAATCCGGTCTGTCAGCCCGTCCAGCTCGCGGTATGTGTATTTCTTGTCTTTGAATACGGCTGCGACATTGTCCGGATACTGTCTTGCTGCCTTGCGGAACAGCGACAGTACCGTCTCGTCCGCATCTTCACGGGCGGGAACAGGACAGTCCTTGAGATTGAAGGAGTCCAGAAGTTCCAACGTACTCTCATCGCATATGCAGACATCGCTCATGCTGCTCTGAGTCAGCATCTCTGCTGCAACGTGACGTACAGCAGCGGCGAAACCACTCATCATGGCCTGTGAGAACAGACTGCTGTCATACTGCACTTTTATTGAACCGCCTGTTTCCGGACTGCCCTCAATGAACACGGCAACCGGGAACTTGGCTCTCTCAAGTGCCAGCTTCTCTATTTTGATCTCACCTTTGGAACAATTGTATCTGTTGAGTACACCTACCTGGTAGGCATACATTATGTTGGCGGCATAGCCATACTTTTCGGCTACAAGGCTGAATGGATAATTCTCGTTAGCCAGAGTATCCACGAACACTCCCGCTGTCTCTTTCAGGTAATCGTCCACAGTCAATGAGGAATCAACCATGCTTATCAGCGGCAGGGTATTCACGAACATACCGAAAGTGTTGGAAATATGCAGATCGCTCCTGCCGTTTGAGATGGTGCACAGACCTACAGCATCTTCAGCGGTATATCTGCTTATGACGTAGGACAAGGCGGCGAGGAACAGCGATGCAGGGGTGATGTTGAGCTCACGGCACTTTGTCTGCACGGCCTGCAGGTCGGTGGCAACTTTAACCTCTGCCTGTCTGTGACTTTCGTCATTGTCATAGATGTCCGGAAGCAGGGCCGACGCCTCTTCCACAAGACCCAGCCTTTCGGCAAAGAAACTTTCAGCGGCGGCATCGATTTTCTGACCGGCTACGAACTGATAGTAGTCATATTGTTCTTTATCAAGGTCTTTACCGTCCAGAGCCTGACACAGCTGTCTGTAGAACAAATCCATGGAACCGCCATCCATAATCAGATGATGGAAGTCGGCCAGCAGATGAATTGCAGAAGGGGTTTCGACGATTTCAAAGCGATGCAGAGGACCTTCCTGCAGAGCAAAAGGACGTACGAAGTCTTTTTTCTTCTGCTCCAGTTCCTGCTCTGCCATTGTCAGAATCGGCACTTCCGGTTCCTGTTTGTCCATCGGACACTGGTAGGTGTCGCCGTTGTCATCGGTCTGGAAATGGGTGCTGATATACGGATGCGCCTCCAGAATCTTCTTCAGCGCGGCTTTCAGTTGAGAGGCAGTGATGCCCTGCGGCATATCGATACAGACAGGAAGATTGTACTGTATGTCATCAGGATTGGCCATGCATTCGGAGTATACGCCTAACTGGGAGAATGATAACGGCTGATGCATTGAGACTGAGGACTGCATGATTCCGTCTTTACTGTTTCCTGTCTTCTGCAGTCTGGTCGCCAACTCCTGAATCGTAGAGTATCTCATTATGTCGCGTACGGACAGACTTGCATTCATCCTGCTGTTCACGAAAACGGACAGACGGATGGCGAGCAGGGATGTCAGTCCCGCACTTATC
>JAKSIW010000118.1 GCA_024398555.1 Bacteroidaceae bacterium
GTGGGCGGAGATTCCGACTGACGGATGGCAGACCCGCCTGGAGCAGAACGGGGACCTGAAGCAGACGCTGCTGCAGGAGACTCCGTGGGTGCTTGATTCCAAGGATGAGAAGGAGAATCTGCACCGTCTGGCCGAGGCTTTCGCTCAGGATAGGCTGGAGAGGGAACTGGACAGTGCACTGAAGGAACTGCTGCAGAGACAGGAACCTGCCGGCGGCTGGTCATGGATATCGGGCTATCTGCCGTCAATATGGGTTACCAATACCATTGTAAGCGGTATCGGACAGATGGTTGATATGGGTTATCTGAATCTCAATGACAATCAGGAACTCAAAGATGCTGTTACCAAGGCTCTGCAATGGCTGGATGCTGAGGTTAGGAAGTCGCACTCTGCTGAGGTGGAACATCAGCTGTTAAAGTCCGTCATCAGTCCGAGTGATCTGGAATGGCTGCTGGTTCACGCGTATCTTAATGAGATTGAAATGTCACAGGACGTGAAGGAAATACACGACTTCCTGCTGAAGGTGGCGCTCAAGGAGGATTCGCACAGTATGTCACTTCACAAGCGTGCGTCGATGGCTCTGCTGATGTCCGCTACGGGCAACAGCAAGCGTGCCGGACAGTTGGTCAGAACGCTGGTGGAGCGTTCGCTGTACGATGAGGAGCAGGGACGCTGGTGGCGTGACAATACTGGCGGTTACCTGTGGCATGAGGCTCCAATCGAGACTCAGAGCCGCATCATCCAGGCATTGCTCGCAACCGGTCGCGAGACTGAGGCTGCCGAGTGCGGACGCTGGCTGCTCAAGCAGAGACAGACCACGCACTGGGCTACATCGCCCGCCACGGCACAGGCAATCATCGCCCTGTTGGAGATTGGCGATAAGGAGGGACGGTCACTGGATGTTCCGGCCGTATCGTACATCACGATAGGCGGTGAGACTATTCAGGCCGGCGGTGAGGATACGGATGCAGGCTACATTATCCGCAAGTGGCAGGAGCCGTCCGACCCGGCGATGGGCAGGGTGAGCGTCCGCAACGATTCGCCTGAGATTGGCTGGGGTGCGCTCTCCATCCAATATACTGAGGAAATGGACAAGGTACGCTATTCAGAGAACGGCATTTCGCTGAAACGCACTCTGTATCGCGTGGATGAGAAGAACGACGGTACGACTCTGCACGAGGTAGCCGAAGGTGAGTCCCTGCACGTGGGCGACCGTCTGCGCATCCGCATCGAGCTGGGCTGTGACCGCAATCTGGAATATGTCCAGCTGAAGGATATGCGTGCCGCATCGTTCGAACCCGTCAGCACCAGAGCCGGATTCCAGTACAATCTGCAGGATGACCTCAGAGTATATGTCGAACCGCAGAATGCGTCGCAGATGTTCTACATCGACCGCCTGGACCGTGGCCACTATGTCGTCGAGTACGATGTCTATGCAGAGCAGGCCGGTACGTTCAGCTCAGGTATTGTGTCCGCACAGTGCATGTATGCGCCGGAGTTCCGCAGCACAGCCGCCAGTAGTCCTGTTACGGTCGAATAATCGGGAAGATCAGTCAAACAGATCCGGGGTCGTGCCGAAACGGGTGCGGCCCAGGTGTTTGTAGGCGAGGTCGGTGACTTCGCGGCCGCGGGGTGTGCGCTTCAGGAAGCCTTCCTGAATCAGGAACGGCTCATAGACTTCCTCGAGTGTGCCGGAATCTTCTCCAAGCGCTGTGGCAATGGTGTTCAGACCGACAGGACCGCCGGAGAACTTGTCGATGATGGTGCAGAGTATCTTGTTGTCAATCTCATCGAGTCCGTACTTGTCGATGTTCAGAGCCTCGAGAGCCATGCGTGCGATGGCTACTGTCATCCGGCCTGAACCTTTCACCTGCGCGAAGTCGCGTACGCGGCGCAACAGGGCGTTGGCGATACGTGGGGTGCCGCGGCTGCGTCCGGCCACTTCGGCTGCTGCAGCCTCGTCACATGGGATGCCGAGAATTCCTGCAGAACGCATTATGATGCCTTTCAGCGTGTCGGCATCGTAGTATTCAAGATGCATGTTGATGCCGAAACGTGCTCTGAGCGGTGCTGTGAGCAGTCCGCTGCGGGTCGTTGCACCAATCAGCGTGAACGGATTCAGGTCAAGCTGTATGCTGCGGGCTGACGGTCCCTTGTCTATCATGATGTCGATGCGGTAGTCCTCCATAGCAGAATAGAGATACTCTTCGACAACCGGTGACAGACGGTGGATCTCATCGATGAACAGTACGTCGTGCGGCTCGAGTGATGTCAGTATGCCGGCCAGATCGCCGGGCTTGTCCAGCACCGGACCTGATGTGATTTTGAATCCCACACCGAGTTCGTTTGCGATGATATTGCTGAGTGTGGTCTTGCCCAGACCGGGAGGACCGTGCAGAAGGGTGTGGTCCAACGGCTCACCGCGCAGCCGGGCGGCCTGGACGAAAATGCTGAGGTTCTCCACAATCTTTGCCTGACCGGCGAAATCGCAGAAGGAAAGAGGGCGTAGGGCATTGTCAAGTTCCTTGTCGGAAAGGCTGGCCTGCTGCTGCCTGATGTCGAACTCGTCATTCATATCGGAACAAAAGTATAAAATATACTAATAGGTGGGGCTGTTAGCCGTAATTTTTCTAACTTCGCGACAAATAGTGCAAATATGGTTCTCAACTGGATCTGGATAGCATTTTTCCTAATCGCGTTCATTGTGGCTGTTGTACATCTGGCCCTCACGGGGGATGCCGGCGTATTTCAGGAAATAGTGGATTCCACATTCAGTTCCGCCAAAACCGGATTCGAAATTTCAATAGGACTTACCGGCGTGCTCTCCCTCTGGCTGGGCATCATGAAGATAGGCGAGAAGGGCGGAGTGGTCAACGCTCTGGCACGTCTGCTCAGTCCGGTGTTCTGCCGTCTTTTCCCATCCCTGCCCAAGAATGACCGGGTGTATGGCTCGATTTTCATGAATCTGGCAGCCAACATGCTGGGTCTGGACAATGCCGCCACTCCTATGGGCCTGAAGGCGATGGAGAGAATGCAGGAACTTAATGAACGCAAGGACACCGCTTCCGATGCAATGATCATGTTCCTGGTGCTCAATACTTCCGGACTGACGCTGATTCCGGTGAGTATCATGGTGTACCGCGCACAGATGGGGGCAGCCCAGCCGGCCGACGTGTTCCTGCCGATACTTATCGCGACTTTCTTCTCTACGATGGTGGGACTGCTTGTGACAGCCATGATTCAGCATATACGTTTTGATAGGGTGCTTGTCCTGTTCCTCAGCGGACTGAGTGCCGTGGTCGCCCTGATTATCTGGGGGTTCATGTCAATGCCGCATGTCAAGATAGGTCCTGTATCGACTTCCATAGCCAATATTCTGCTTCTTCTGATTATCATTGCATTCATCCTGTCCGGAGTCCGTGCCAAGGTCAATGTATATGAGACTTTCGTGGAGGGTGCCAAGGACGGTTTCTCGACAGCGGTCAGAATAATACCGTATCTGATAGCCATACTGGTGGGTATCGGCGTGTTCCGCGCTTCCGGTGCGATGGACGCATTGACTGACGGCATCGGATGGCTGGTGGAGAAATGCGGCCTGGACAGCGGTTTTGCGGGCGCACTGCCTACGGCCTTCATGAAGCCTCTCAGCGGAAGCGGGGCCAGAGGACTGATGATTGACGCAATGACATCGTACGGAGCTGATTCGTTTGTGGGACGACTGGCATGTATATTCCAGGGTTCGACGGATACCACATTCTATATTCTGGCCGTTTATTTCGGGAGCGTGGGTGTGCGCAACACACGGTATTCGGTAGTCTGCGGTCTTCTTGCCGATCTGGCTGGAATAATTGCAGCAATATTCATGGCATATATTTTCTTTGGAGCATGATATCATTCCGTACAGACAATGTAACGATGCCTCGCATTCCGAAGGCGCTGATCCGGGAATGGGTACGTCAGGTCGCAGCCTCGTATGGCAGGACAGAGAACGGCATCGGTTATATTTTCTGCGATGACGCGAAGATACTGGAGGTGAACCGCCAGTTTCTGGGACATGACTATTACACTGACATCATCACTTTTGACTACTCTTCCGGAAGGAAAATCAGCGGAGAACTGTATATCAGTCTCGATACGGTGCGGAGCAACAGCGAGCTGTTCAAGGCTCCGTACGAGGAGGAACTGCACCGGGTGATCATTCACGGAGTGCTGCACCTGTGCGGCATCAACGA
Organism: Bacteroidaceae bacterium; assembly: GCA_024398555.1. GTDB lineage: Bacteria > Bacteroidota > Bacteroidia > Bacteroidales > Bacteroidaceae > Colenecus. The sequence continues at coordinate 4,233 of JAKSIW010000118.1, forward strand.
TAAGGGACCCGGCGAAAGGGCTGTCATGGAGGCGGCCGAGAACCGGGCGTTGGAATTATTGGATAAATTGATTGGAGATGAAAATAGGTAGATTACTTTTTTGTATGGCAGTTCTCATTCCGGGGATGCCTGCAGCTTCTCAGGAAAAGCCTGTGACGGAATCCGATATCAGGCTTATAGAGGAGGCACGACGACTGTTTGATGGGGGCGATTATGCGGCTGCATCAAATTTCCTGGACAGGTGGGGGGCTACAGCGGCTTCACGGAAACAGGGGTATCTGGATAATGAGGAAATCGAATATATGCAGGCTGTCATCAATGCCGAGAGGAATCCGATGGAAGGCAAGGAGATGCTTCAGGCATTTCTGGAGCATTATCCGTCATC
>JAKSIW010000119.1 GCA_024398555.1 Bacteroidaceae bacterium
ACTGTGGACAGGATGGCCGCTCCTGACGGCTATTCCGACATATTCAGGACCAGGGCGGGACAGACCAGCGGATTCTGGGCACCGCAGTATGTGACTGAATACTATCAGCCGGGCACGGAAATCATGGCACCAACTCTTATGGTGAACAAGCCTAAACTGGAGCTTGTCAATCCTGAGCAGCAGATTATCAGCAATATAAGACGCGGTACCGCCGCTACAGTACAGTTCCGGCTTATCAATGACTCGGAGTCCAAATCCAACGGATACTACCGTATGTGTCTGGAAGCTGAAAGCAATAAGAATGGTGCCAAATGTACTTTAAATGGCAATCCTCTCAATAATGACGGTATTCTGGTATGGCTGGAATACGGCAAGCCTCAGATTATTACAGTCAATATAGAAGAACCGCAGAATCCTGTTGATGACAGCTACAATCTCAATTTCTATCTGATTGACGACAAGCAGACTCTGATAACTGGACCTATGGGTATTTATCCGTCCGAAGTGCATGTGATAGCGAATTTCGTGAAGTCATCGAGCGAGATATCACTTGATGCCGACCGGACAGTCATCAATGCAGAAAGCCTGAGGACAGGTAACGGCAAGGTCAACTTCCAGCTCAAGGACTATGATGTCAAGATGGAGAATCTGCTCTATATTGACTTGCAGATGTGGAACGGCACCAAGTACATTTCCGTAGGAGATGGCGCCAAGTGGGAAAGGACCAAGGATATGGCGGAGAGTATAAGCTACACCATTGATATGTCCGACATGAACAGCTATCCTGACGGAGAATACATATTCCGCGCACGTACTGTCAGCGATTACGGTGAGGGTACGGTGGAGGCTTACAGCGCCGATATCAGAGTGATTAAGGACACTTCTGCTCCGCAGCCTGTCAGCAACCTCATGCCGGTCCGCGGCGTGCTGGGCAATGACAACGAGATATCGGTGGAGTTCAACGAGGATATTGTAGGTGACATCCGCCAGCACACCAATGTGGAGCTGTACGGCGAGCTCAACCAGAGTGCGGCAGCAAGAGAGGTGTCAGTATTCTTCAACGGTGCCGACAATGTGGTTTCGACTGAGGTTCCGATTTCATCACTGCAGAGCGGAACGGCACGAAGCTTCAATCTCTGGCTCAAATGGATGGGTGGCACGGGTACCATACTTTCCTGCGGAGCAGGTGAAAGCAGCAACAAGTTCGGTGTAGATGAAGGCGGCCATCTGGTAATCAGCTCAAACGGCAATACCCTTGTGAGTAAAAACGCTTTCGAAATGGGTAAATGGGCATTCGTGTCTCTCATAACTGATGCCACGAATGTGGATGCTCCGACAAAAGTCACGGCAAGCTACATTCTGGAAGAAGGCAAGGATATCGTATGGCTCATCGGAGACAGCGACGGCGGTGAACAGCTGGACGGAACGGAGACCTCGGCTGCGCCGTTCATCCTGGGCAGCGGATTCCACGGCTGCATTCAGGATCTGAGTATGTGGAGCGGAGTCAGGGACATGGCTACTTCAAATAATGAGAAAGCTCTCAAGAAGACCCGCTATACACCGAACCTGATGGCATACTGGCCTCTCAGCGAAGGCTTCGGCAAGATTGCAAAGGAGGTGGTCTCCGAGCAGAACATGTATCTGTCTTCGGAGGATATGTGGAGCATTGACAACCGTAACTACTCAATGCGTCTTGACAAGGGACAGAGGGCTCAGCTCATATTCTCGAATGTGAACACCGGGTACGACGAGGATTACCTCCTGCAGGCATGGTTCAATGTCGATCAGGATGTGTATCTGGCAAATTCCAGAGAACTGGACACCCTCATCAGCTATCCTAATGGCAATACAAGCTTCGTGATACCGAGAAAGTCAGGCAATCTCGTGCTGCTCTGCAGGAAGGATTCGATAGTCCTCGGCGACAGGAACATTGCCGACGGTCACTGGCATCAGCTGTCAATGATGGTGAAGAAGAGTGAGAACGGAAATGCTGTTGTCTATCTGGACGGCAGCAATGTCGGACAGATTGCCGCAAGAAATGTTGATTCGATGCAGGGTCTTCTCTTCCTCGGTGACAGAGGAGGAAGCTTCAGCGGCTACTTCGATGAGATACGCATCTGGAACGGACTGCAGAACTCCCAGACCATCAGCGATAACCTCAATATGCGCTACAGTACCACAGACTGTCAGATTGCGGCATACTTCCCGTTCGAAGTGAGCGGTGATAATCAGGCAGTAGATTTCACACTCGGCAACTACGGCAGCATGAAGGCTGATGGCGACACCGTCAGACTCGTCATCACAGATCCGAATGTGCCTCTGTCACAGTGTGTCATTGCTCAGGAGGAGGAGATTGTACCTCCTCTCAAGAATGTTCCTACTCTCGTCACCCGTGATTTCTCGATTGTCAGCTCGGAAAGAAAAATCAGAATCAACATCGACGCGAAGGAAATCAGAGATGTTCAGGGTACTACTGTCACGGCACTCGTTCGCGGGCTCCATGACCAGGCCGGCAACATGATTCAGGATATCAGATGGTCATTCCTCGTTGAGATGAACGACATAGAATGGGGTGACATCATGACTGTGGATTATGATTTTGAACGTTATGCGGACTATCTGGGCATTGCCAAAATCCGGAACAACACCGGCACTGAACAGAACTGGCGCATCGAGGGCGTACCGGACTGGATGGTCCTGAGCAGCTACGGAGGTGTTCTCAAACCTGCTGAGACTATTTCTGTCAATATCCATGCCAAGGAGAATATTCCTGTCGGCACCAACAGCGGTATGCTTTCGCTGGTCGATGACAAGGGTATCTACCATAAGCAGACATACTCCATCAGTAATATTCCTAACAGTCCGGACTGGGCGGTTGACTCTCTCTATTCCCAGGTGATGACAGTGACGGGACAGGTACGTGTCAACAAAGTCATCAAGGAGAACAGTTCAAGCATTCTGGCTGCGTTCAACAATCTGGGCGACTGTGTGGGTGTGGCAAGTCCGCAGTATGTCAGGGAGAAGAACTCTTATTACTACACTCTGATGATATACGGCAACGAGTGGTATATCGGCAAGAATGTGACTTTCAAGTTCTACGATGCCGGCAACGGTACGAACTATGCATGTGTCGAGCCTGACGAGCCAATCGTATTCGGAGGAGACTATGCCAAGTATGGCAGCATTGAGGATCCGGTATATTGGGATACGACAGGCAAGATTGAACAGACAATTGGCATCAGCACAGGCTGGAACTGGATTTCATTCAACATTCAGGAACCGGATGCTATCAGCAATGTCTTCAGTAACGATCAGGATGTTATTTACACAGAGGTGAAGAGCAAGGACAATTTCGCCCGTTACTACAGAGGCAGATGGGAACACGACCGTGACTTCCAGAATGTGACATACGGATGTATGTACAAGGTCAATGCTGCAGCACCGGCCACCATCTCCCGCATAGGTACACCTTCAAATCTGGCAATTGGCAATAATGCACGGATCAATATTGCTGCAATGAAGGACGGAAAGCCCGGATGGTCGTGGATAGGTGCGAATGTCACGACAAACATGTCGCTCACCACAGCTCTTGGAGGACTGTCGGTTCCGCCTGTAATAGGTGACGTAATCAAAAACCACGACCAGTATTCTGAATTCACTGCCAGCGGATGGATAGGCGATCTCAGCACAATCGTTCCAGGCAAGGGATACATGTACATGTCCAACGATGAGAATAAAAAATACCTGGCTTATCCGCTTGTGAATCTGAATTCCAAGAAGAAATCGGCTGCGAACGGCAATACCGCGGCTGCGAACGGCAATACAGCGGAGGATGATGACCCATACGCTGAATATGCAGGGTCGGCTACTGTTATTGCAGCAGTCGAAATGAACGGCTATTTTATCGGTAACTGCCACATCTATGCCGTTGATGCTGACGGAAACATTCGTGGTTCCAAGGATGTCTCCAACATCAATGGCAAGAATCTTGCGTTCCTTGTCATTCATGGAAATGATCCTGAACAGATTCATTTCATTGTAGAGTTGGGAGGAGGCAAGAATGCACACAGAATCGAGTCCCCAACAGTTCTCGACTACTATGACGGACTCTCAACCGGCAGAAGCGACAATCCGTTCGTTATCAGTATCGGTGAAGTCACAGACATTGATATCATCGGTTCCGATTCTGACTCTGATACTCTGTACGACCTTCTGGGACGTCCTGCTTCGGAGGAGTCAGGCAACAGGAGAATCTACATTCGGGGTAACAGAAAACGGCTTGTAAAGTGACAGTTTGAATAGAGAGGAGGCCGGCCAGAATCACTTTGGCCGGCCTTCATTT
>JAKSIW010000012.1 GCA_024398555.1 Bacteroidaceae bacterium
CCGCCGAAGCCTCCGCCATTCTGCATCATGCGCTCACGACGCTCTGCCTGAGCCTTCTGATACTTTTCGTACTGCTCTTCGGTGAGGATGGACTTGATCTTTTTCTCCTGAGCCTCGCGTCTTGCCTGCATCTCCTTCATCATGTCCTCGCTCGGGCCGCCCTGACCCATCTGCTCTCCGCTCTCTCTCATCTTCTGCATACGCTCCATCTGCTCCTTCTGCTGGGCTGTGTAGAATACGAGAAGTGAATCCTTCTGATCCTTGGTGAGGTCGAGACCTTCTGCAATACGGTCAACCTGACGCTGGGCAATCTCCTCCGGGTTGACTTCACCACCGCCGAAACCACCCATAGGACCTCCGAAACCCTGTGCGAAACCGAAGGTCGAAACCATCATCGCTGCAATTGCAAATAAGAACTTTTTCATTTTCTGTCTGTTTTTTGAGTTAATTATGTCTGAAGTCGTAAAGACTTGCATTCTATAGACAAATACCTTTGCCAAAAGTTTAAAAATCGTAGGCTATGCGTGCCATGAAACTGCGTCCCAATCCCGGAACACCCTTCAGCAGCTGACCTCCGATTTCATAATCCTTGTTCGTGAGGTTATATACGTCGAATGATACGGAGATGCCCTTGTTCCACTTGTATTCGGCTCCGGCACCCAACAATACGTAACCGTCCTGTTTGTAAGATTCGCTCTGTCCTCCAACGAAAATCATGGTCAGGTCATTGGTCTGGCAGTCGAATGAACTCTGGGCGTGCATGTTGGCCCGAATCCACAGTCTGTCTCCGCTCTGCGGGGCTAAGACGGCATACTGGGCAACGGCATTGCCCATGAATCTCGGAACATTCAGCACATTGTGACCTGATGAAGAATACTGCTTGATGTCAAAAGGATACTGGAATGTGGCGTTGAGATTTGCCACGATTCTGTCGCTCGTATATTGCAACACGTTTTCGATGCCTCCCATTGCAATGCGGCCTGCATTGGTGAATGTGGTTGGCGTGGTTTCTGTGGTTGAACCTGCGATGGAGGTGTTGAAATAGACCATATCCTTGACGACATTGTAGAATGTGTTGAATTCGTATCTCAGACCCAGATCTCTCCAGTTGATGATAGCATCCAACTGGTATGAATCCATGATTTCAGGGTTGAGGTTTGTTCCTCCTGAGAACAACGATATGGTGGAGGCGCGATAGAATGCAGCCGCATCGACGAATGCATGTGAATAGGCTCCCTTGACGGTAAACATCTGGTTAGGCATCCAGATGAGTGAGACACGTGGAGACAGTGTGTTGATGGTTCTTCCGTCAAGACGGTGCTTGAAGTCATAGCGCAGACCGCCGTTGAAGATAAGTTCCTTGGTGAAGTAGTGCTTGACCTGTACGAATGAAGACAGGGTTCTTTCGATTCCGTCCAGAATGATGGAGTGACGGACGTTGTTGGTGTTGTTGTAATCGGCACCGATCATCAGAATACCGTCATCGGCGATGAAGTCCTCGAACTGGAGTCCGACGAGCAGTGAACCTGACATCTGCTGTCCGAGAGAATAGTTGTAGAGTCCGCTTACCGTTCCTCCGAAACTGTAGTCGTCCCATGAGATGGCCTGACGGATTCCCCTTGTCTTGACATCCTTGATGCCGAGTGCCTGAGCCAGATACGCCATCACCATGTAGGGGATTGTGTCGCCGATGACATTGTATATCTGCATTCTCTCATTGGCTGCGTAGATGGATGCCGACAGTGAGAGATCGTTCCATGTGTGATTCCACTCCAAATCCGCGCGTATGTTGGTGCGGGACATGCCCGGGCCCTCGCCGTTGTACGTGCCATAGTCATCGTATGAGAATGTCTCGCCGATTGAAAGCAGGTTGTAATACGGTACGGGATGACCGTGCTGACCCATGACTGACAGGTTTACGTCACCCCAGTGAATTCTCGTTCCGAGGTCGAATGTGGGTTTCTGGTTGTATGCGCCGATGTAGTGCGTCGTACCGCTGAGGACTTTCTTTTCGCCTTCGGAGTTGTATATGGAACCCCATACCATGTAGTCGGACTGAAGGTTGCCGTGTCCGAACGTGAATGAACCTCCGTATGCCTTGTTCGCACCTCCCATAGCGGATATGCGGCCTCCGTCCATATCACTGCCGGATCTGGTTACGATGTTTACCACAGCGGTAAGGGCCACGTTGCCATAAAGGGATGAGGCCGGACCGCGCAGTACCTCAATCTGCTTGATCTTGTCCAGCGAATTCCTGAAATCGAACGATTCCGAGTTGGTGGACTGGCTGTTGAGACGGTGGCCGTCAAGCATTATCAGAATGGTTTCCTGTCCGAGGCCTGATACGCCACGCATAGCCACATTTTCCTCAAGTGAGCTTATTTCGGAAAAGCCGGGGACGTAAAGCTTGAGAACATCCTGCAGCTTGACAGCACCGGAAGCACGTATCATGTCGGCTGTGATAAGTGTGACCGGCACAGGTACTTCCTCGACTGTCTCCGGCATCTTGGATGCTGATGTAATGGTGGAACTTCCTTTCTTCAGCTTGGTGAGAATGTCTGCAAATCTCGGGGAATCTCCGTACGATGTGTAGAAGGGATCGAGCTGCAACAGCTTGGATGCGTAGGCCTCGGCCGCCTCCGGCATGTCGCGGTACAGGCAGCTCAGGACCAGCAGACGGTATGCCTGAACCTGATTTTCGCTTTCAATGCTCTCCACGTTGCCGGCAAGCAGTTCCTCCACCTGCTGGAAATGTCCTATCTTATATTCGGAGACCGCTTTCTGAAAGAGGTCACTTTGCTCCTGCGACATTGCATTCAGCGTAACTGTAAGTGCGATGCCTAGTGTAACGAGTATTCTTCTCATCTGGCTATTTTTACTGGGAAAACGAATGAAATTGTAGTGCCGACGCCTTCTGTCGAGTCAAGCAGAAGCTGTCCGCTGTGGTTTTCGGTTATTATCTTGCGGATTATGCCCATGCCGAGTCCTGTTCCGCTTCCTACGGGCTTGGTAGTGAAGAAATTCTCGAAGAGCTTGTCCTTCACTTCCTGACTCATGCCCATTCCGTTGTCGGTCAGATCGATGCGAACCTCGCCACTATTGTTGTCCGCGGTCTGGAATGTCATCCTGGCACTGATGACAGGCTTGTAGTCGCTGCCTTCTTTTGTGGAGCGTTCCTTGACTGTGTAGCAGGCGTTGTTGATGACATTCAGAATGGCACGGCTGAGATCCTGTGGAATTACCATAACCTTCGGCATGGATTCGGGATACTCCTCCTGTATGGAAATGTTGAAGCTCTTGTCGTTGGCGCGCATTGCATGATAGCTGAGCCATACGTATTCGTGAACGAGCTGCTGCAGGTCTGTGGGCAGGAACTCGCCGGATTTGCCACGGCTCTGGAGAAGGATGCCCCGGATGATGCTGATGGCCCTTTCTCCGTGCTCGCGGATTTTCTCCATGTTGTCCTTCAGGTCTTTTGAAATGTCTTCAAGGTCGAGGGCATCGTCCTCATTGATCTTGTCCTTGTTGTCGTCAATGATTCCGCACAGGTCATTGATCAGGGATACCGACATTTTGCTGAAGTTTATGACGAAATTCAGCGGGTTCTGAACCTCGTGTGATATTCCTGCGCTCAACAGACCGAGTGCAGCCATCTTCTCCTGTTTGGTGAGCTGTTCCTGAAGATTGCTGACTTGTGCCTGAAGTGCTTCTACTTGCTGTTGCAGCGATTGGGATTCTTCCATATTCGCTCGTATTTAAGGTAATGTTATTCTAAATTCGGTATATTCATCCTTGACGGACCTGGCGGAGATGGTGCCGCCTGCATACTGCACTATCTGCTGGCCCAGGTACAGTCCCACACCTGGAGCCTCGCTTGTAGGCTTGGTGGTGAAGAACGGATCGTATATCTTGTCAAGTATAGACTCCTCAATTCCGATGCCGTTGTCATAAATGCTGATAAGACATCCCTTTCCTGACTCAGGCTCGTCGAGCGTCAGTTTCACCTCCGGCCTGAAGTCTGCGGCTACTCCCTTCTCCATTTTCTTGGAAATGGCATAGATGGAGTTGGATAGCATGGAAGCTATTGCCTTTTCCATGTTTGCAGCATCGATATTCGCTTTGATTCCCGGCTTTCTGTTGTCATATGTGACTGAAATGCCGTATTTCTCAATCTTATCCTTGCAATACTTGCTGATAACGTCAATGCACTGCTTGCAGAGGGGTTCCATTTCTGTAGGCTCCAGCTTGCCGGAATGTTCCTTGAGAAGCTCTTCCATGGCCTTCAGAATGCGCGTAGTGGCCATTCCGTGCTGCTCTATCTTGCCCAGATTCTGGGTCATCATGTCGGACACGTCCACGAGATCGTCGTAAATGTCCGGACTCATCTTCTCTTTGTCGTCATCTATGTCCTGAAGTACATCCTTGACCAGACCTTTGGTGAGGAGGGTGAAGTTGTTGATGTAGTTCATAGGATTGAGAATACGGTCAATGAGTCCCTTGGTGAGTTTGCCGACCGTGGCCTGACGTTCCTGTGTGAGGAGCTTGTTCTGTGCTTCCTTCAGCTCGCGTGTCCGCTCATCCACAATCCTTTCCAGACGTTCCTTTTCCTTGGCCGCCCTATAGAGGCGGTAACGCATGGCGGCGTACAGCACACCATATATAATCAGTGTGTAAAGAAGAAAGGCATACCACCTCAAATAGATGGGAGCGTGTATTCTGAACGGGACCGTATCCGCCTCGGAAATGTTTCCGTAGGAGTCCATGCACCTGACGGTAAGCTGATACTTGCCGGCTGAAAGGTTGTTGAATTCCTGCTCGGAATTGCCAGTCCATCTGGACCATCTGTCATTGTTGCGAAGTCTGTAGCTGTATTTAGGGCTTCCCAGAGGATCCGCCTTGTCCATGGAGACAGAGTAGCTCACGTCCGGACCGTCAGTTTCGAATGAACGGATGTATGCTTTCGGTTTGAATGCCTTGAGAGTCTTCATCAGCTCTAGGTTGATTCTGTACAGTCCGAAGCTGCCGCCTATCCAGGCTCCGTTGCCCCGCACATACATCGCATCCACTTCGTAATCGTTGAGAAGTCTGCACCATTCCTGCTCGTTGGCGGTAAGACCGGCTCTGAAGAGACCGTTTCCATCTTCATTTGAGGTCCATTTGTGTCCGGAAGCGTCCGTATAGTCAAGCAGCAGTGACATTTCCCGGTCCGAAGGAACGAAACTGTCGCTTCCGGCCTCCTTGTAGTAAACGTCGTGATAGTAGTTGATGGCCAGTACGCCTCCGTCCTCGTCTCTCTGCATCTTGCAGACGTTAGGAATAGGGATGAGGCACCATTCCTTTCCGTCTGTGTCATGCTTGTATATACCGTCAATCTCTCCGGTCAGGAAACTGCCGTCGGGCTCGGGACAGATGCAGAGTGTGTGTCTCTCTGTAATCTGGCTGATTTCGGGAGTACACTGGAAGACACCGTTGGCCGTGGCGGCAAGAACATGGCCTGCTTTGTCCTGCGTGAGACTCCAGCATGACAGGCCGATTTCTTCAATCCGACTGAATTTTCCGTTCGGCAGCTGTCTGAACAGTCCCTGAAGGGTACCTACGAACAGCGACGACCCCGTATCCAGTATGGCATTCACTCTGCCGAATAACCCGTCGCTCTCTCCATATTGGGAATATACGGAAGATATGCTGACACGGAAGAGTCCGTTGTCAGTAACTCCCCACAGACTGCCTTTCCCGTCATATTTGAGAGCCGTTATTGAATTGCTGCAGAGTCCGTCATCGGTGTCAAGCGAGAAGATGACGCTGCCATTCCCGTCAATCATGATCAGACCGTTGCTTTCTGAGGCCAGAGCTCTGATGCCAAGGTCCTGAATCAGCAGCATCTCATTGATGAAAATCCCATTCCAACTAGTGGAGGACGGGCCGCCTTCATCAGTTCTGCCGCCGCTTTCCACAATGCCTCCGCTGACGCGATATGTGGAACCTTCTGCAACGAAGGAAATGTGATCTTCCGTCCACTTTATCCGTGTGACCTCCCCGAATGTAGATAAGGTGTCAGTGTCGGACGCGATATAGTGCGGCTGCTTATCATTGTCCAGATATCCGAGTACGTTGAATCCTCCGAACCAGATGTTACCGTCATCGGCCTTGTACAGGGATGTGATTCGCGAAATGCCCGGGGTGTGCATCATTGTCCATCTGACGCCATCCCATGTGATGAGCCCTTCGAAGTTGGCTATGTAAACTACGCCCGTGCTGTCGCACTCGATGTCGAAGTTTCTGCTGTGGCCGCCGTATTCCTCCGCACTGAAGTTCCGGAAGAACGGTCTTCCTGTCATGGATGAGCTTTCCAATAGGTCGGCCCGTGAAGGAGCGAGTACGATGAGAGCCAGAAGCAGGGTGGTTATTCTCCTCATCATTTCATGTTGATATATTGGACGGAGCTACCTATGTAAAGTTCCCACTCGCTTTCGCTCATGGTGACATCTGAATTCTCACGCAGAATGGATGCCATCCTGTCTGTGGAGACGTTGAATCTGTGGACCTCTCCGTTGGCTGTTCCGGCGATCACATCTGTCGGACTGAACTGTGCCAGTGCGAATGGCCATGACTGGAACTCAATTGTGACCGGGGAGGGTATTTCCATTGCGGTTATGTCCTCTTCCAGACCGAGGCTTTCCTCTGAGACGCCCAGTCCTTCCGCAAGGTTGCGGCCTCCTTCGAACTTGAATATCGGCAGGTTCCACACGCAGACGTTGTTGTCGTATGACGATGATACCATGATACCTCCCACGGTGACAATGTCTGTAATTCTGCCCGTATGTCCGAGAATTGTTGCCAGGCATTCGTTCTTCCTGTTGAAGATTCCAATGCTGCCATCGTCATATCCGGCGAAGAGGGCTGTCAGTTTGCCGTCGTAGTATGCGGAGGTGACGGTCTTGCCTTTTGTTATGTCTATGTCCGTCAGAGACAGATCCGTGCCAAGTCTGGAGGCTGTTCCGTCTGTGAAGAAAAGAATTATGCTCTGATCGTCCGAAACCAGAGTAGATAATTCTCTGGAAAGGTCTTTCCTTCCGATGATGCTGCCTGTCCGGATGTCCAATTCCAGAATATGACGGCTGGCTGCTACGAGGAAGTTTCCTGATGACATTCTGAGCAGTTTCGTATAAATGCCTTCCGGCAGCGCAATTTCCCTGATAAGATGAGAGTAGTCGGTGTGGCACAGAGGGCCGTGGAGTGACAGGGCGTAGATGTTGCTGTCGTCTGCCCATACATCCCTGAAATCGTAAGCGCTGTTCTGCAGGACAACGCTGCGGCGGGTGCCGGAGGTGCGGTGTATTTCGATTTCACCGTAATCCGTCACTGTCACGCATCCGACGCCATAGAGCGGATGAAAAGCTCTGACCGTTCCCCTCTGGAGAGTCTGAATGCTGGCCTGAGTGGCTGAACACATGCTCAATGAGTTGAAGGTCTCAGGCTGGTACGTGTTGCCCTTGTACTTGTTCATGAGATACCAGCTTGCATAGGCGAGTTTGCCTGCAATAGCTGTGTTACCACTTTCGAACTGGGTTACTGACGAGTTGCCCAGCGTGCGCCCGATGGCGCGGTAGTTGAGGGTGTCGGAGACGCTCTTAGCGTGGTTCGCGGCATCTCTCTGCTCCTCTGCCATAATCTGGTGCGACAGAGCCCTGGCACGCTCTTCTTCTGCCTCTTCTGCCGCTTCCTTGGCCTTGATTTCGGCATCATGTGCCAGACGTGTCTCCTGCTCTGCGCGGTCACGCATCTCCAGTGCCAATTTGGACTGCTGCTCGGCACGGTCCCTCTCCTGGTCGGAGACGGTCTTCTGCATGTACGCGATGTCCTCCATCTGCTGGCTGACGCGTTTGACTACGGCGGCGTCGGACTGTTCGGCACGCAGCGTCTCCAGCTCTGCAAGCAGGTCGTCGTTGTCATGAACGGTCTGATTCCTGCCGATGAAGTATGCGGCAGTGGATGCCGCTGCTGCTATCAGCGCTGTAAGAATCCAGTGAAAAAGTGGTCTTTTCATGTTGAAATCCGGTTATTTGAGTCTCCTGATGACGAGCTGTGTGATATCGTCGAACTGATCGGCATCACCTGCGAACTGCTTCACATTGGTGTTGATAGCCTCAACTATATGCTGGGAGGATTCTCCCTTGCATGCACGGAGAGTGTCTTCGAGCGCCGGCTCGCCGAACTGGCCGTGTGTGGAATTCTCAGCCTCTGTGACACCGTCGGTGTACATGACCAGCGCATCGCCCGGCTGGAGCTGCATGGTGTCGCTCTTGAAGCTGATGCCCTCCATCGCACCGAGTACCAGATTGCGGCTGGTGACGAGCTGCTCCACAGTGCCGTCAGCATGAAGTATATACGGATGGTTGTGTCCGGCATTGGTGTATTCGATGCAGCCGCTTTCGAGATCATAGACTCCGTAGAAGGTGGTGACGAACATGGAGTTCAGACTTTCCTCGCAGAGAAGGTTGTTGACCTCACGCAGACATTCATTGGACGGGATGCCGCGCACACCGTTGGCCTTGATCATCGTGCGGCTGACAGACATGAATATTGCCGCCGGTATTCCCTTGCCGCTGACATCGGCTATGGTGAAGCCGAAATGAGTGTCGTCGATGGGGAAAAAGTCGTACAGATCTCCTCCGACATCCTTCGCAGCCAGCATGCTGGCGAAGATGTCAACGTTGTCTGCAAGTTCCATCTTCAGACGGAAACAGTGGGGCAGGATGCCCTGCTGGATTTCGCGTGCCACGCTCAGATCGTTCTGGATGTTCACCAGCTGGCTGTGCTCCTTCATTGAGGAACGGATGTAGTTGATCTGCTCTATCGCCTTCTCGATAGTCTTGTCCAGATCGTCCAGGTCAATCGGCTTTGTGGCGAAGTCAAATGCACCTCCGTTCATGGCCTGACGTATGTTATCCATGTCTCCGTATGCGCTTACCATGATGCATTTCATGGCCGGATTGCGCATCTCATTCACTCTTGCGAGCAATGTGAGACCATCCATCTCCGGCATGTTGATGTCAGACAGGATGATGCTGATTTCCGGGTTCTTTACGAGTACCTGAAGAGCCTCCAGGCCGTTGTGGGCGAAGAAGAATTCATACTCTCCGCTGCGGATTTTGCGGCGGAAATGCTGTGAAAGAAGAAGCTCGAGATCGACTTCGTCGTCAACGCTAAGGATTTTTATTGACATATGTGCTTGCGATTATTTGTTGTTATCAATTCATTTCAGCAAAGATACCTAAAATAAACGAAATATTGGCTGACAAACGGTGAAGACTTGTCAACAATTTGACCATAAGGCAGACGAAGTGTGTGTGCTCAGTCGTCGAGAATGTGTACGTGGGAATCGCTGTGCTCCAGTTCGATGACTTCCAGATCCCGGAACCTGTTGCCGTCGATGCTGAAGCGGACCAGAGTGCGCACCTTCTGCCATCCCTGCAGTCCGGCTGCTCCGGGATTGATGTACAACATGCCTAATGTGGTGTCGTACTGGATTTTAAGAATGTGGGAGTGTCCGCATACGAAGAGGCCCGGAGTATTCATGGACAGCTGCATGCCTATGCTCCGGTCATAGTGGCCCGGTGTCCCGCCGATGTGCTTCATGAGTATCTCCGCGTCTTCAACCTTGAACCTGCTGGTCTCGTCGTACATGAGGCGTACGTCGGAGCCGTCGCAGTTGCCATATACGGCGCGCAGGAACGCTATTTCGTTCAGCCGTTGTGCGATGCCGTATGAACCCATGTCTCCGGCATGCCATATTTCATCGCATCCGGCGAAATACTTCTCATAGCGGTCATCCCAGCAGTTGTGGGTGTCAGACAGCAGACCGATGCGTTTCATGTCAGATGCCCAGTTTCTTGCGTGCGATGTTCAGGATTATCCCGGCGCATTCCTCTTCGCTGAACGCGGATGTGCTCAGGCAGAGGTGGTAGGTGGCGGCGTCCCCCCAGTTGCGTCCGGTGAAGTAATTGAAGTAGGAGGCGCGCTTGCGGTCTGCATCTTCTATCAGATTTCTGGCCTGCCGCTCGGTACACTGTCTGGTGCTGCACACACGCCTGATGCGGTCTTCTGCGTCAGCCGTCAGGAATACATTCAGGATGCGGTCGCTGTCGCGCAGTATGTAGCTGGCGCATCGGCCGATGAAAATGCAGTTCTCACGGGCGTGAATGTCACGGATGGCATCGCCCTGAAGTTTGAACATCGATTCGTTGCTCATGTAGTTATGGGACAGACCGCCTTCAGTGAGATGTGTAAGGAAAAGTGAACGCAGAGACTTGCGGGAAGTCTCTTCATCCGATTTGGCGAAGAACTCCCGTCTGAAGCCGCTGGCATCGGACGCACTTTTCAGGAGGGTCTTGTCATAAACGCTGATGCCGAGTTCCTTGGCGATGATTCCGGCAACGGTACGGGCTCCGCTGCATATCTGCCTGTTGATGTTGATGGCGTAGTGTTCGTCCATATCAATGAGTATTTTGAGAAGTTTTGTCCGTAAGTTTTTTCATCTGCATCATAAGCAGAACCGCAGCCAGAATGACGGAGATGGCATCCGATACAGGCAGGCTGTACCATACTCCGTCAAGGCCGAAGAACCTCGGCAGAATGAGAAGGCAGGGCAGCAGTATGATGAGCTGGCGTGACAGGGACAGCAGTATTGACTTGCCGGGCATGCCGATGCTCTGGAAAAAGTTTCCTGTCACCATCTGGAATCCTATCAGTGGGAATACGAGGAAGGTCTTTTTCATTCCGCTGCGTGCCAGAGCCGTCAGTTCGCTGTCATTGGTGAATATTCCGATGCACAGGTCGGACATGAATTCGCCGGTGATGAATCCCACTGTCGTGATAATGGTGGCGAATAGAATGGAGATCCGAAGCACCTGAAGCACTCTGTCGTATTTCCCGGCTCCATAGTTGTAGCCTGCAATAGGCTGCATGGCCTGGTTGATGCCCATGGTTATCATCACGAATACGAATGCCAGGCTGTTCACGATGCTGTACGCTCCGATGGCAAGGTCGCCGCTGTATGCCAGCAGGCTGCGGTTGATTATGAGAACAACCAGACAAGCGGCTGTGTTCATGAGGCATGGGGACAGACCGATTGTAAGCATGTTTCTTACGAGATCCCGGCGCAGTCTGAATGTGCCGCGCTGGAGATGAATCAGCTCGTTCCTGTCAGAGAGCTGTATGCACTGCCAGATGAACGCAGCAATCTGGGACAGGACCGTGGCGATGGCCGCTCCTCTGATCCCCCAGTGGAAAACCATGATGAACAGGTAGTCCAGAACCGTGTTCAGCAGTACGGTTCCGATTGTTGCGCACATGGCCTTCTTGGGATGGCCGGC
Organism: Bacteroidaceae bacterium; assembly: GCA_024398555.1. GTDB lineage: Bacteria > Bacteroidota > Bacteroidia > Bacteroidales > Bacteroidaceae > Colenecus. The sequence continues at coordinate 11,376 of JAKSIW010000012.1, forward strand.
GGAACGCAGGATGCAGTTTATTCCCAAATAGAGGTGGGTGAAGGCATTGCCGATAAGAATGATGGACATGTAGTCCCTGGCATATGCTATCGTTGTGTCTGTCGCTCCGAACAGAGTCAGGATAGGGTTGATGAAAATCAGTCCGAGGGCGCCGAACAGGATGCCTATGATGATATTCAGCGTGATGGAATTGCCGAACAGTATCTGGGCGCTGTCGTTGTCGCGCTGTCCTAATTTCAGTGATATCATTGTGCCGGAACCGACTCCCACCATGGCTCCTACAGCTGCCGACAGGTTCATCAGAGGGAAGGTGACGGCAAGTCCGGACAATGCCAGGGCATCCACTCCGTGACCGATGAATGCGCGGTCCACAATGTTGTAGAGTGATGATGCGACCATTGCCGTAATGGCCGGAAGCGCATACCTGAAGAGTAGTCTGCCTATTTTTTCCGTTCCGAGTTCCGAAGGCGTCCTGAGTTCTGCCATATCCAATTCTGTTTCCACCTGCAAAATTACTCAGAATCCTTTCCCTGCCGGCATGACCGGCCTAAGTTTTTGCATTTTTTTCTCAGTCTGTCTCATAATTGCACTATCTTCGCGAAAGAGAGGATACATGGTGTTGATGTCATGAAGGAAAAGGTTCTGGTCGGTATGAGCGGAGGTGTTGACAGCACCGCCACATGCCTTCTGTTGCAGAAACAGGGGTATGAGGTGCTGGGCCTTACCATACGCAACCATGATCTTGGAATTGCTGGGGGATGCGAAGAACCCTGTCACATCATTGAGGCCCGTCAGCTGGCCGGGCGGCTGGGCATCAGACATTTCGTTGCAGATGAGCGTGAGGCCTTCGACCGTGATGTCGCCATGCCGTTTGTCAGAAAATGGCTGGACGGCCTGACGCCGAATCCGTGCGTGGAGTGCAATCCCTCATTCAAATTCCGCATCCTGCTGGAGTGGGCAGACCGCCTGGGCTGTGAAAAGATTGCCACAGGACATTATGCGGGAATCGTGAAAGACGATGCCGGGAGGTATCACGTGAGACGCGGGGCTGATTCCTACAAGGATCAGAGCTACTTCCTCTGGAAACTTGATGAAAGCGTATTGTCGAGGACGCTGTTCCCCATCGGCGGAATGACGAAAGGCGAGGTGCGGTCGCTGCTGGCGGAGGAAGGGCTCTGCGTGAAGGCTGCTGACAGGGAGAGTATGGAGGTGTGCTTCATAGAGAAGGATTACCGTTCTTACCTGAAGAGCCGGATACCGGATATTGACAGCCGTATCGGCCCGGGCAGCTTCGTTGACAGCACCGGGAAGGTGATAGGTGAACACAAGGGATATCCTTATTATACAATAGGACAGAGAAAGGGACTTGAGGTGGCGTTCGGCTCGCCGCGGTATGTCCTGAAGACAAATCCGGCCCGCAATACGGTGATGCTCGGACTGCCGGAGCAGCTTGAGGCAGGGCACATGCTCGTCTGCAACACAGTGTTCCGCTGTGAAGGTAACAAACTGACTGACGGCTCTCTCTCGGTCCGCATCCGATACCGCAGTGCAGCCATTCCATGCGTCATCTCCGGCGAGGTGGAGCCCGGCCTGACGCTTGTCCGGTTCCTGCAGACGGCCTCCGCGATTGCTCCCGGTCAGGCTGCCGTGTTCTACGATGGCGATATCGTGGCAGGTGGAGCGGAAATAGCTTCACAAAGGGGCATAAACCAATATCTGTAATGCAATGAAGACATTGACACTGTTTGAACTGAACAACATGGTGAGGGAGGTGCTGGAGACCTCGTTCAATCATACTTTCTGGGTACAGGCTGAAATATCGGCCTGCCAGACCAATGCTACCGGACACTGCTACATGGAGCTGATTCAGAAGGATCCGTCCAACGGCAGCATCATAGCAAGGGCCAAGGCTAATTTGTGGCGTGCCAACTATCAGCGGCTGAAACCGTATTTCGAACGCGAGACCGGCCAGCGGCTTGCGGCCGGACTCAATGTCCTGGTCGAGGTGGGGGTGTCGTTCCACGAGGCTTACGGCTATGCTCTGGTAATACAGAATATCGATCCTACCTATACGATGGGTGATATGGCCCGCCGCAGAAAGGAAATTCTGGCACGACTGGCGGCTGACGGAGTGATTGACCTGAACAGGGAACTTCCGATGTCCAGGCTTCCGCAGCGCGTTGCGGTGATATCATCGGCAACGGCGGCTGGATACGGAGACTTCTGCAATCAGCTGAAACACAATCAGTACGGATTCCGGTTTGACATAACACTCTATCCTGCAATGATGCAGGGAGACCGGGTGGAGGAGAGCGTGATAGCGGCTATGAACAGTATCGCCTCCAGACGGGATGATTTTGATGTGGTCGTGATAATCCGTGGCGGAGGCTCTACGAGCGATCTGAGCTGCTTCGACTCATACGGGCTGGCATTGAATGTCGCCAATTTCCCGCTGCCAGTGATAACGGGAATAGGGCATGAGCGTGATGACACAGTCATTGATGTGGTGTCATACAGGCGTGTGAAGACTCCTACCGCGGCGGCGGAGTATCTCATCTCCCTCCTGCTGGATACGGCGATGCAGCTGGATGGTCTCAGCGACAGACTTGTGGCGGCCGTCTCTTCAAGGATGGAGGACGAGAAGCACCGCATTGCAATGCTCTCCCAGAGGCTGCCATCCCTTTTCTCGATATTGGGAATCCGTCAGGAACAGAAGATGCAGAGTCTGCTGGAACGTGCCGTCTCATCTGTCCGGAGCCGTATCTCGGACGGGCAGTACAGTTGCGGGAGGTTAGGTCTGAGACTGGAGAACGGTGTCAGATCCATGCTGTTGGCTCAGAGACATCGCATCGAGCTGGCAGAGGGCAGGGCGAATGCGGCATCTCCGCAGCGTATTCTGCGACAGGGATATTCCATGACAACGTCAGCAGGACATCTGGTGAGGAACGTAGGGTCTCTGCATGAGGGCGACATGATAGTGGTGCATTTTGCAGACGGAACGGCAGAGGGCACGGTGAAGAATGTTAATTTGAAAGACTGAAGGATATGAAGTACGAAGAGGCAATGAAAAAGCTGGAGACAATAGTCTCTGACGTAGAGGAAGGCAAACTCGACATTGACGTGATCAGTGAGAAGCTGAAGGAGGCGCAGGAGCTGATCAAGTTCTGCAAGGACAAGCTGTATCAGACTGACAGGGAGATTCAGGAACTGCTGTCAGACGGTTCAAAGGAAATGTAATCCGTCCGCGGAATGGCTCTCGACAAGGAAATCAGGAACAAGGAACTCATCCTCAGACTCAGGTCCGTTCTGGAGCAGCGGGGGATGACACAGCGTGATCTGGCTTCTCTTCTCGGCAAGAAGGAAGCTGAGGTGAGCCGCTGGTTTTCCGGCAGGTTCTGCGTGTCCAGGGCCAATCGGCAGAGACTGGAGGAGGCATTGGGTGAACCGCTCACTTCCGATTCCACTTTCCACAATCCGTCAACGGAGATACGCGTGGGTATCGTCGGTTCGGGAGACATGGCCGGCAGGTTCGTCCGTGAGGCATCCTGTGTAGATGGAGTCCGCGTGGTCTCAGTGTTCGATCCGGACAGGAACCGAGCCAGGTCATTCTGTCTCAGCAATGGCATCGGGGCCTGTCCTGACACCGTCGGAGAATTCCTCTCGGGTGTGAATGCGGTGTATGTCGCATCGCCTGTGGACACCCATTGCCAATATGCGGCTCTTGCGTTGGAAAACGGACGGCATGTCCTGTGTGAAATGCCTTTTGTGACATCTCTGACAGAGGCTGACAACCTGCTGAAACTGGCTGCGAGGAAGGATCTCGTGCTGCTTACAGCTCTGAAGACGGCCTACTGCCCGTCCTTCCAGCAGATGATACGGGTGGCCCAGTCCGGAATCATAGGCGAAATTGTCGATGTGAGTGCCACTGTCACCAATCTGTTGCCGGAGATGAAGACGGCGGAGTTTGCCAATGAGCGTATGCTGGAAAATTTCTCGTATCCGCTCCTGGTCTTCTTCAAACTGCTCGGCTTCAGGTACAGACATCTGGATTGTTTTGTCAGGAGAGACGGAGAGAAGGTCAGCTTCGTCCATTCGTCACTGGAGTATGATAACGCCATCGGCTCATTCAAGGTGGGAGTGGGGGTGAAGAGTGAGGGCAGTCTCGTCGTGTCCGGGACAAGGGGATACATTTACGTGCCTGCCCCCTGGTGGAAGCCTGACTACTTCGAGGTGCGTTTCGAGAATCCTGCCGACAACAAGAAGTACTTCTTTCCGTACGAGTCTGCAGGACTCCGCTATGAGATAAATGTCTGGAAGGACAAGATAAACCATCGCGATTCCATCACGTACATCAGCCGTGAGGAAATCCGAAGGACCATTGAACTTCAGAGGAAGATAATCACCGCACGGTGATGTGCAGACACGACTGCTTCTTTTCGTACTTCACATAGCAGCGTCCCTGATTTCTCAGATCGTACATGACCTGCATCAGTACCTCCCGCATCTTCTGCTGTGAGGCGGCACGGCCTTTCTGCGGGGTGTCAAACGTCAGATATGAAATGTCGATGGTGGTTCCGTAACAGTGACATGAGTTTTCCGTCGAGTTCACATTGCTCCTGCGGAGCTGTTTCACCTGCTCGCCGGTACGCAGCACGCTCGTGACAACTATTCTGTGGTCCCGGTTGTAGCCACGGTTGAACAGCGAATCCTGAAAAGCCCGTCCTATGTCATCGACGAGGCCGGCTGCCTTGGGGACAAGGTATGGAACGGAGTGTGTCAGCTTGTCCACCCTGTAGTAGCGGTTCGTTTCAATCAGACGCAGGCTGCGGTTCCCCTCCACCTCGTCATCCCGGGGGATTCTCTTCAGTCCGTTTGCACGGGCTGCCTCCATCTGCGTGTCGTTCAGGTCGTTGAATATGCTGCTGTATTGTCTGAACGGTTCGGAATGATCCCGGTTATGATTGATCTCTCCTTCGGTCTTAAGCTGATATAAGTCCATCCCCTGCTGGCCGAGGCATCCGCGCAGCCTGTATCCTCCTATGAAAATGAATACCGACAGTACAGCCAGTACCACAAATGCTCCGATGAACCATGCGCTGTGGGTCGTCTCCAGTCTGAAGGTCCTCTTGATGAATCCTCCGTACCAGCGTAGAAACTTTCTGGTGACTGAACAGATGACAATGCCTATGGCTGGCAATAAGGTCATGGAAATGCGATATCCTGTCAGCTCAGGCCGGTATTCTGCGTAGAACCGCAGCCAGTGCAGCAGAAGCAGATAGATGATGTAGAGCATCAGTGCCGCTGCTATCTTCACGGCCGGTCTGTCAATCCTTCTGTTTCCGTAGTACAGAATGCATCCTAATGCGATGGAAATGCACCAGATCATTGCTGAAAACAGTCCGGGGACAGATTCGCCTTCCGGGACGAACCATTTGCCGATGATGTCGGCAAATAGGAACAGCAGCATGCCGAGAAAGATGAACTTGACCGTTCTCGTCTTTCTAGCAAAAGAGGCGTCCGATTCGCGCAGGCTGTGTCTGTCGTCCATGATATCAGTTCAACCGTTCCGTACTTTCCACAACGGCTGATGCCAGTGAATCAAATGCCCGTCCTACGACCGAGTCCCCGTCCAGAGCGACAGGTCTGCCGCTGTCGCCGCCTTCGCAGATGCTCTGTACGATAGGAATCTGACCCAACAGCTGAAGTCCCAGTTCGTCAGCCAGACGTCTGCATCCTTCTTTTCCGAAGAGGTAATAGCGGTTGTCCGGCAGTTCGGCCGGCGTGAACCATGCCATGTTCTCCACAAGACCGAGCACAGGTACATCAACCTTCGGATTGCGGAACATGTCGATTCCCTTCCTGGCATCCGCCAGAGCAACTTCCTGCGGTGTGCTGACCACCACGGCTCCGGTCAGTCCGAGAGTCTGGACAAGAGTCAGGTGGATATCGCTTGTGCCGGGGGGCATGTCGATGAGGAAATAGTCCAGTTCTCCCCAGTCCGCTTCTGCTATGAGTTGCTTCAGTGCGTTGCTGGCCATTGCTCCGCGCCACAGAACGGCCTGACCGGGATCAACGAAAAATCCTATGGAAAGGAGCTTGATGCCATATTGCTCGACAGGAACAATCAGGTCGCGTCCATCCACTTTCTCCGCGTACGGACGTGCATCCTCCACCTGGAACATCTTGGGCATGGACGGTCCGAAGATGTCGGCATCCAGAAGTCCTACCCTGTATCCCTGACGGACAAGAGCCACTGCCAGATTGGCCGCCACTGTCGATTTGCCTACACCTCCCTTGCCGGATGCGACAGCGATGATATTGCGGACTCCCGGCAGCAGAGGCTGCTCCTCGACGGGCTGCTGACGTGTCTTGACATAGATGTGCACTTCCACGTCCGCACCGGCCTTCTGTCTGATTGCAGCTTCTGCCGATTTCAGTATTGACTTCTGGAACGGATCCGTGGGTCTCTCGAAGATAAGTGAGAACGAAACGCTGCTGCCGTCAATGCGGATGTCGTCTTCAAGCATCTGCATCGTGATTATGTCCTTGCCCGTGCCGGGGTAGCGTACAGTACTCAGGGCATCCTTTATCAGATTGGGGTAGAGTGTCATGATGGTTTATTTTGATGTGTCAAGTCCGCTGCGCTTGTATCTGCCGTAACTGCGGTAGTCGTCAAGCTCGATTTCGACATCGGGCTCGATGAACTCCCCTTCAGCCGGAATATGGAAGCGGATGTATTTGATGGTTTTGCCGCGCTCGCGCCACTGCTGTTCGTAATAGGTCTGGATAGACAGGACGGGGTCGTCCGTGCCTGTGGCGTACAGGTCGGAAATCCTCACGTCGCTCTGCAGATGATTGCAGTCGGCGATAAGCGTGGTGTAGGTGTACAGGAAGTTGCTGTCGGTCTTCAGGTTGACAGCACCGTCTGGAACCAGGATATGGCGGTAGCGCTCCAGAAAACGGGATGAAGTGAGCCTTTTTGTAGATTTCTTCATCTGCGGGTCCGGAAAGGTGAGCCATATCTCGCTGACCTCGCCGGGAGCGAAGCAGCGGTCTATCAGCTCTATCTCCGTGCGCAGGAAGGCCACATTGCTCATGCCTGCCTCAAAGGACTCCTTTGCTCCTGTCCACATGCGTGCCCCCTTGATGTCAATGCCGATGAAATTCATGTCAGGACACTGTCTGGCAAGTCCCACGGTGTATTCGCCACGGCCGCAGCCGAGCTCCAGTACGATGGGATTGCCGTTGTGGAAGAAGTTGCTGTTCCAACAGCCCCGCATGTCAAACGGCGTGTCGTCCCTGTAGGAAATAAGCGGTTCGAAGACATGCGGGAATGTCCGCATGTCTTCGAATTTGGCCAGTTTCCCCTTGCCCATCAGAGATCGATGATGGTAGTCCAGTCGTATGGATCGGGAACAATTCCGTACTGGATGTCACGCAGCTGGTTGTACAGCTTGGTGAGCACAGGACCGGGCTTGCCGTCTCTGGAAATTATATAGCTCTTTCCGGTTTCGATGTCGTCAATGCGCTCGATGGGCGATATGACGGCAGCCGTGCCGCATGCGCCGGCCTCGTCGAATTCTCCCAGTTCGTCGAATGGCACCTGACGTATTTCAATGTCCATTCCGTTGTCACCTGCGATGTGGATGAGGCTTCTGTTGACTATGGACGGCAGGATGGATGTCGATTTCGGGGTGACGTAGGAATTTCCCTTGATGCCGATGAAATTGGCGGCGCCGCATTCATCGATGTATTTCTTTTCCTTGGCGTCCAGATAGAACTCGCTGGAATAGCCCTTCTCGTGTGCGAGGTTGTGAGCGTAGAGGCTGGCTGCATAGTTGCCTCCCACCTTGTACTTGCCCATGCCGAGAGGCGCTGAGCGGTCGTATGAACGTACCAGAGCGTATGCGGTAGTCTGGAAACCGCCCTTGAAATATGGACCTACCGGTGTGGCGAACATCAGACAGCAGTACTCACGTGCCGGCTTTACTCCCACTTCCGGGCTGGTGCCGATGAGCAGAGGCCTGATGTAGAGTGATGCACCGCTCTCGAAAGGCGGAATGTAATCCTTGTTGAGCCTTACGACTCTCCTGACCATTTCGCAGAACGTATCGACGGGAAGTTCCGGCATCATCGTGCGTTTACATGAACTCTGCAGACGCTTTGCATTGTCCTTCATGCGGAATACTCTGACCTTGCCGTCTTGTCCCATGAAAGCTTTCAGACCCTCAAATGCTTCCTGGCCATAATGCAGGCAGGTTGCTGCGATATGCATCGGCATATACTCGGAGTCAGACTCCTCAATTTCTCCCCACGCACCGTCCTTGTACCAGATGCGTACGTTCCAATCGGTTTTCATGTAACCGAATGAAAGGTTGGACCAATCAATATCCTTCATAATTATACTGAATTTATCCGTTATGGATTACACGTACTGCAAAGGTACGAATTTTGTGACAGGGTGGTGCCCCGAAACGGCTTTTTTGACACCTCTATTCGCATGATTTGGCTTCGTTCCACAAAGCGTCCATCTCATCAAGGGACATATCCTTCATGGCACGGCCCTGCGAAATTGCGGAATCCTCCACATGATTGAACCTGCGGATGAACTTGCGGTTGGTCTTCTCCAGGGCATTGTCCGGATGAATGCCGTACAGACGGGCCACATTGATGATGGCGAACAGAAGGTCTCCGAGCTCCTGTTCGGCTGCATCGTGACGGTCGGACACGATTTCAGATTTCAGTTCGTCAAATTCCTCGTAGACCTTGTCCATGGCCTGTTCGGGCTTCTCCCAGTCGAATCCCACGTGAGCGGCCTTCTCCTGTATGCGGTAAGCCTTGACAATTGCAGGAAGAGCTTCGGGAACTCCTGCGAGAACGCGTTTGTTGCCGCCTTTCTCCTTCAGCTTCAGCTGTTCCCAGTTCTGGAGCACCTGCTCCTGGCCGTTCACTTTGGTGGTGCCATAGATGTGCGGGTGACGGTATATGAGCTTTTCGCATATTCTGTCGCACACGTCCTTGATGTCAAAGTCTCCGGTCTCGCTTCCGATTTTGGCGTAGAACACGACATGCAGCAGCAGGTCGCCCAGTTCCTTGCAGATGTTCTCCCTGTCATCCCTGATAAGGGCATCGCACAGCTCGTACATTTCCTCTATTGTATTCTCGCGCAGCGTCTCGTTGGTCTGTACGCTGTCCCACGGACATTTCTCCCGCAGCTCGTCCATAATGTCAAGCAGGCGTCCGAACGCCTCCATCTTCTCCTCCTTCGTGTGCATAATAATGTTGTATTTTCTGCAAAAATACATAGAATCTGTTTTGAAATGTTCGATTAAAAATTTTATGAAAGATTTTCGAGATGAAAATTTGGTTATTTGAAGGAGCAATGGGGATTCCATTGTGACTGAAAAGAAACGGATTTTCAGCCGGAAAGGTTTTATAAAAGATTAATTGGAATATTTCAAAACAGATTCTTAATAAATGAGTAATTTTGCAGAAAATACGGAAACAGTTCTTAACATATGGAATTAGCAAGCAAATACAATCCTGCGGAAGTTGAGGGTAAATGGTATCAGTACTGGGTTGACAACAGGTTGTTCCACTCCGAACCGGATGGACGTGAACCTTATACGATTGTCATTCCACCACCAAATGTTACCGGAGTGCTTCACATGGGACACATGCTGAACAATACGATTCAGGATATTCTGGTACGTCGCGCCAGAATGAAGGGGAAGAATGCACTGTGGGTGCCGGGCACGGATCACGCCTCCATAGCAACCGAGGCCAAGGTCGTGGCGAAGCTGGCCGCCCAGGGCATCAGAAAAGCTGACCTTACACGCGACGATTTCCTGAAACATGCATGGGAATGGAAGGAGGAGCATGGCGGAATCATTCTCAAGCAGCTCCGCCGTCTGGGATGCAGCTGTGACTGGGACCGCACCGCATTCACTATGGACGAAGTCCGTTCCAGAAGCGTCATCAAGGTGTTCTGCGACCTTTATGACAAAGGTCTGATTTACCGTGGTGTGCGTATGGTAAACTGGGATCCGAAGGCAAAGACCGCCCTCAGCGATGAGGAAGTCGTTTACAAGGAGGAACACAGCAAGCTCTACTATCTCAGATATTACATTGCCGATCAGGAGAATGTCACGCCGACAGGCATTGACGGCGAGGTGCTGCACAAGGATGCGAAGGGCTGGTACGCAGTTGTCGCCACAACCCGTCCTGAGACAATCATGGGTGATACCGCCATGTGCATCAACCCGAATGACCCGAAGAACCGCTGGATAAGCGGCCACAGGGTAATCGTTCCGCTGGTCGGCCGCGAGATACCTGTCATTGAGGATGAGTATGTCGATATAGAGTTCGGTACTGGCTGTCTGAAGGTCACTCCTGCACACGATGTCAATGACTACATGCTCGGCGAGAAGTACAACCTGCAGACCATTGACATCTTCAATGATGACGGTTCAATCAGCGAGGCTGCCGGCATCTATGTGGGTCAGGACCGTTTTGCAGTCAGAAAGCAGATTGCCATCGACCTGGATGCTGCCGGACTGCTGGAGAAGATAGAGGACTATACCAACAAGGTGGGATACAGCGAGCGCAATGCCGACACTGCCATCGAGCCGAAGCTGTCCATGCAGTGGTTCCTGAAGATGCAGCATTTTGCAGATATGGCTCTGCCGCCGGTCATGAACGACGAGCTGAAGTTCTATCCGCCCAAGTACAAGAATACCTATCGCAACTGGCTGGAGAACATCAAGGACTGGTGCGTCAGCCGTCAGCTCTGGTGGGGGCATCGCATTCCTGCATATTACCTGCCGCAGGGCGGTTATGTCGTGGCCGAAACGATTGGGGAGGCTGTGGAGAAGGCCCGCGCCAAGAGCGGTGATGCCTCTCTTACCGCTGCCGATCTGCGTCAGGACGAGGACGTTCTCGATACATGGTTCAGCAGCTGGCTGTGGCCTATCAGCCTGTTCGATGGAATCAACAATCCGGATAACGAAGAGATAAAGTACTATTATTCAACCAATGATCTGGTCACCGGACCTGACATCATCTTCTTCTGGGTAGCCAGAATGATTATGGCCGGTTACGAGTATCGCGGTGACATGCCGTTCCGCAATGTCTATTTCACCGGTATCGTCCGCGACAAGCTGGGCCGCAAGATGAGCAAATCCCTCGGAAACAGCCCTGATCCTATAGGACTGATTGAGAAATACGGAGCCGACGGTGTCCGTATGGGCCTGATGCTTTCGGCCCCTGCAGGCAATGACATACCGTTCGACGAGGCCATCTGCGAACAGGGACGCAATTTCAACAACAAGATATGGAACGCATTCCGTCTGACTCAGAGCTGGACGGTATCGGACAGTGCCGCGCAGCCTGAAAGTTCACGTCTGGCGGTCGAATGGTTCGACGCACTGCTGGCCAGGTCGGCGGCTGAGATTGACGACCTGATGTCCAAGTATCGTATCAGCGAGGCTCTGATGACAGCATACAAGCTGTTCTGGGATGAGTTCGCAAGCTGGTATCTGGAGATTATCAAACCGGCTTACGGCCAGCCGATAGACAGGCTGACGTACGAATCCACCCTGAGCCTGTTCGAGAATCTGCTTCTCCTGCTGCATCCGTTCATGCCGTTCATCACCGAGGAACTCTGGCAGGCGGTACGCGAGCGCAAGCCTGGGGAGAGCATCATGAATCAGTCTGTTCTGGGCATAGCGCATCAGTACGAAGAGAAGGTCATCTCCGACTTCGATTCCTGCAAGGCTCTTGTCACTGAGGTCCGTTCGATCCGCAAGCAGAAGAATATTGCCATGCGTGAGGCACTGACGGTGGAGACCGTGGGTAAGAATCCTCTGGAACGTCTCAACAGCGTAATCATGAAGATGGCAGGCCTGGACAGCATCGAGTCTGTCGATAGCAAGAGCGACGGTACGGCTCCGTTCATGGTCGGAACATACGAATTTGCAGTCAGACTCGGCGGTCTTATTGACGTGGATGCCGAACTCGCGAAGCTTGATGCGGAACTGGCACATCTGGAGGGATTCCTCAAGGGTGTCATGGGTAAGCTGAACAATCAGAACTTTGTGGCTCATGCTCCTGCTGCGGTAGTTGGACTGGAACGCAAGAAACAGTCCGATGCCGAGCAGAAGATTGCCGCCGTCAGGGAGAATATGCGCCGTCTCGGCCGTGACTGCTGATAACAAAACCTGAATAATATGAAGAAGGGTGTCATAATGCCGATTCTGGCTCTGCTGGTCATTGCCGTAGGTTTTCTGCTGTGGCAGTGGCGCAGGGTCGTGACTGAGAATGAAGAGATGAGCCAGCTCTTCGAGATTGAAAAGGAGGAGATGGAAAACGAATATTCCAGCTTTGCGGTCCAGTACGATGAACTGCAGGTCAGAATCTCCAATGACTCCCTTTCGCATCAGCTTGAGAAGGAGAAGCTCAGAACCCAGCAGCTGCTGGAGGAACTTCGTCAGACAAAGGCCACCAATACTGCGGAAATCACCAGACTGAAGAAGGAACTGGCCACTGTGCGTGCCGTCATGCGTACGTATGTGGCTCAGATTGACTCGCTCAATCAGGTGAACAGACAGCTTACGGAGGAGAATACCATTGTGAGAAAGCAGTACAGGGAGGCGACCAGAACCATCGACGTGCTTACTGTCGAGAAGCAGAAGGCAGAGGAGAAGGTCCAGCTGGCGTCGCAGCTTGACGCAGTCGGCATACTGGCCATCCCGTGCAACAAGCGTGACAAGGAGGAACACAAGATCAGGAATGTGACCAAGGTGGTCGTGACCTTCACGCTTGCCAAGAACATCACGACCCAGACAGGCGAGAAGACAATCTATGTCCAGATACTCAAACCGGACGGTGATGTGCTTCTCAAGGAGGATTACGGCTCTTTCCCATACGAGAACACCGATCTCTTCTATTCCATGCGCAAGTTCATCGAATATGATGGCGAGCAGCAGGATGTGGTGATGTACTGGCCTGTCGAGGAATTCCTCTATGCAGGAACTTATCAGGTGTTCATCTTTGCCGATGGCGTGATGATAGGCCAGAGCAGTTTTGACTTGAAGTAATCAGTTTTCAGATGAAGAGTTTCAGCGAACTTGGTGTCCGTGAGGATATCCTCATGGCCATAGATGAACTGGGTTTTGAAAATCCGATGCCGGTGCAGGAGGCTGCTATTCCCTGCCTCCTCGAAAATGAAGGGGATGTGGTGGTGCTGGCACAGACAGGAACAGGCAAGACGGCAGCATACGGACTGCCGCTCATCCAACATACGGATGCCGGCTGTCCTGATGCTCAGGCACTGATTTTGAGTCCTACCCGTGAGCTCTGCATACAGATAGCCGGAGATCTGGCCGATTTCTCCAAGTATGTGGACGGTATTCACATAATTCCGATGTACGGCGGAACCTCGATAGAGAATCAGATTCGCAATTTCAAGCGTGGCGCACACATTATCGTGGCTACGCCAGGCCGACTGCTTGATCTGATGAACCGCGGGGTGGTGAAACTGGATACCATACGTACTCTGATTCTCGACGAGGCCGATGAGATGCTCAATATGGGATTCTCGGAGGATCTGGAAGCCATTGTGTCAAAGGTGCCTGAGAACCGTCAGACAATGATGTTTTCGGCTACGATGAGCAGGGAGATATCGCTCATAGCGGCAAAGTATCTGAATAACGCCCGTGAAATAGTAATAGGGACGCGCAATGAAGGTGCTGAGAATGTCAACCACATCTACTATATGGTTCATGCCAAGGACAAGTATCTTGCACTGAAACGCATAGTGGATTATTATCCGAGCATATATGCCATCATCTTCTGTCGTACCAGACTTGAAACACAGGAGGTGGCGGACAAACTTATTCAGGATGGCTACAATGCAGACTCACTGCACGGTGAACTGTCACAGGCTCAGCGTGATACCACCATGCAGAAGTTCCGCAAACGCCAGCTGCAGCTGCTCGTGGCTACGGATGTGGCTGCCCGCGGACTGGATGTGGATGACCTCACACACGTAATAAACTACGGCCTTCCTGACGATACCGAGAACTACACTCATCGCAGTGGCAGGACAGGTCGCGCCGGCAAGACCGGTACATCCATCTCCATTATCAATCTGCGTGAGAAGGGCAAGATACGTATCATTGAGAAGGCTATCGGCAAGCAGTTCGTGCAGGGCGTGATGCCGTCGGGGGAGAAGATATGCGAGAAGCAACTGTACAAGGTGATGGAGGATATCGAGCGTTTCCAGGTAAATGAGGAGCAGATAGCTCCGTTCCTCCCTGAAATCATGCGCAAGCTGGACTGGCTGGACAAGTCCGATATCATCAAGCGTGTGGTTGGCCGCGAGTTCATGCGCTTTGCCGAATATTACAGCAATGCTCCTGAGATAGAGGAAGTGGCTTCCCAAAGAGGCGGCGAAGACAGAAAGGAGAAGAAGGAGAAACGTCGCATAGCACGTGACGGCTTTACAAGGCTGTTCATCAATGTAGGCAAGATGGATGGAGTCAAGCCGACAGGTATAATGGAGCTGATTAACCGTCGGTATTCGGGTCCGCGTGTGGATATCGGACGCATAGATCTGATGCACAGCTACTCATTCTTCGAGGTCCCGCAGGAATATGCGGAAGAGATAGTTGATGCCCTGAAGGGATATGAATACCGGCATCGGGTGCTCAATGTCGAGATTGCCACAGGTAGTGCCGGAGCTTCGGAAGGACGTCCCGCCAGGTCCGAACGTCCCGCCAGGTCCGAACGTCCCGCCAAGTCCGAGCGTCCCGTCAAGTCCGAACGTCCCGTCAAGTCCGAACATAAGGATTCAGCAGAGCGCAGGGATAAGATCAGGAAACACAGCGCCA
>JAKSIW010000120.1 GCA_024398555.1 Bacteroidaceae bacterium
ATGGTGAGGGCACGTATCAGACATCGTGCGGCGATAGAAGGACGTGCTGATGATGCCAGTGAAGATACTATCCGTAACCGTATTGAGACCTATCATAAGAAGACTGAGCCTCTGATAGCATTTTATAAGTCTGTCGGCAAATATCATGAGGTTTCCGGAGAGGAGGAACTGGAGACTGTGCGTGACAATCTGTTTGCCATTCTGGACGGCGTCAATTGACAGAAGTTGCAAATGATTGATAACGTGCCCGGCTATTTTGCAGCCGGGCACTTTTTTATTACCTTTGCGGCATTATTCATATATGTCTGTAATATGGAATTAGTTCTTCTTTCAGGTGGATCGGGCAAACGCCTGTGGCCTCTCAGTAACAATGCCAGGAGCAAACAGTTCTTGCCATTACTTGAGAAAAATGACGGCGGCATGGAGTCGATGCTGCAGCGTGTGGTGCGTCAGGCAGGTGAGGCCGGACTTTCGGAGAACATTACAATAGCTACAAATGCGGCACAGATGGATGTCATCATTAACCAGTTGGGTGACAGCGTATCTGTCGTGACTGAACCTGAGCGCAGGGACACTTTCCCGGCAATCGCTCTGGCGGCTTCCTATCTTTCATTGAAAAAAGCCTGCCCGGATGATGAGATTGTCGTTATTATGCCTTGTGATCCGTTCACTGAGGCCGGCTATTTCGAAACCATACGCCGTATGGCACATGTTGCAGAACAGGATGCTGCGGAACTTGTTCTGATGGGAATTACTCCTACATATCCTTCTGAGAAATTCGGCTATGTGGTGCCTCGTTATGAAACCGGCGGTACCGAAATGGAATACAGGATGGTGCAGCGGTTTACCGAGAAGCCCACAGTTGATGTGGCAAGGGAACTTCTGAAGCAGGGGGCATTCTGGAACGGTGGAGTGTTCGCTTTCCGTCTTGGTTACATGATGGATATTGTCCGCAGGTATATGAAGTCGGACAGTTTCGAAGATACTCGTGCCAGATACGGAGAGTTTCCCAAGATAAGCTTTGATTACGAGGTGGCGGAGAAAGCAGGTTCCGTAGCTGTAGTCCCGTTTGATGGCCAATGGAAGGACCTTGGAACATGGAATGCGCTGACCGGTGAACTGCATCACAATGTGCTGGGCAATGCCATTCTGGGACCTCATTGCAATAATACTCATGTAATCAACGAACTACAGTATCCGATATTTGTAGATGGAGTGAGTGATGTCGTTGTGGCGGCTTGTCCTGACGGCATTCTGGTATGCGCCAAGGATGATTCCGAAAATATCAAGAAATATGTACAGGATTTGGGACACAGACCGATGTATGAGGAACGTCGCTGGGGTACATACCGGGTTCTGGATGACACGGTTTATGCAGACGGCCGTCATTCGCTTACAAAGAGCATAACTCTCAAACCTGGGAAAAACATCTCCTATCAGATTCATCATTTCCGGTCGGAGGTCTGGACATTCGTTCAGGGAGAGGGACTGCTGGTTCTTGACGGAGAGGTACGCAGAGTCTCGGCAGGTGAGACTGTCATCGTACCTGTCGGGCATTTCCATGCCATAAAGGCTATTTCCGAACTGACATTTATTGAAGTACAGACCGGACATCCCCTCATAGAGGAGGATATTGAGCGTTATGACTGGCAGTGGCCGGAGTGACGCTTGCTCATATACTTAATATATTCATTTGGCCTGAGTCCCGTCTTGCGCAGGATAAGGTCATACAGTCTTCTCTGTGAGATTCCGGTTTCCTCACAGAGTGCTTTGACTGTGATGTGTCTGCTGCTGTCCAATAGCCGTTCAAGTGCAGCATTCACTTTATTGAATTTCTCAATGTCCCTGGCTTCGGATTTGGTAAGATAGACGGGCCCGTTGTCCTGGATTCTGCTATGCCGGTTCCGGCATTCAGTTTCTTTACGTTTTGCAGATATTCTTTTTCGTAGTACAAT
Source organism: Bacteroidaceae bacterium (assembly GCA_024398555.1). GTDB lineage: Bacteria > Bacteroidota > Bacteroidia > Bacteroidales > Bacteroidaceae > Colenecus. Next base: position 1,956 of record JAKSIW010000120.1, read on the forward strand.
CAGATTCCTGATTGCCAGCACTGCGTTGATGGCAGTGATCAGATAGATTTTTCTCATTTTTCTTCTTTTTTTGAAATGTCAATAACTTGCAAAAGGAAGAAAAGCATTTTTCTCGTAGCTTGCGAACGTTTTTTAACCAATACCTTAAATAATCATGAAACAAATTACCGTGACAGGTGGCGGCTTGAGGGCCGTCTTGTGTTCAATTCTTCTTTTCTCCTCGTGTGAAAAGGCAGTAGTCAACGAAAAGGCAGACCTGATGGAACTTAAGAAGGATGCCGTGGTACGGGTGCAGACAAGGGGCTCGATGGGTGATGACTCTGAGTATCCGTTACGGGTGTTTGCCTTCGACGATTCCGGTACACTGCTGGATTCCAGAAGCATCGCCTCAAAGCAGACGGAACTGTCCCTTCATCTGAAGCAGGATGTTCCCAGCCATATCGTGGCCGTTTCGGCATTGCCGGATGACTATGACGTACCTGAAATGCCGACATTGCAGTCTGTGATCGGTCTGAAAGATACGGGCTCTTCACAGGATTATCTGGCCGGTACGCCATTGGAGATGGGCTTCGCAGACATCACTCCGTCTGCCGGTTCACTTACTGCCCATATTCAGATGGGCTATCAGGTGGCTTCGTTGGGAGTATCTCTGTCCGGACTTCCGGATGAGTGCCAGTCCGTGAGCGTATCAGTATCTCCTGTGTCCGGAAGCGTATCAATGAGCGGTAAGTACGATGGCAGTCATACAGCCTGCCTGAGCTGTACCCGCAATGACGATGTCTGGAGCTCTGGTACATGGTATGTGTTCCCCGGTACCGGCCAGCAGACAGTATTCACAATTACGATGGTGGATCCGGAAGGTGAATGTCTGAGTTCCATTACCTACAAATCATCCCTGAGTGCGGGTGTTCCGTACAGCCTCAATGGATCCTATTCTGATGGTTCTGTTGATGTTAGTGGCGAAGTGACGACGTCGGAGTGGGGCGAGTCGGTGAATCTTTCATTTGCGTTCGGGCCGGAACTCAATCCGGTTATAGATGGTGACGGCAATCAGCCTGTCGGACCAACCCATGAGGACATGACGCAGTATCCTATCGATGCCATTCCGACAGGATGTACCATCTGGAATGAACATGTGGTGGCCTATGTGGAGGACCGCACTGAGACTACTGCCACGCTTGTCCTTCTTAGCTTGAGTGACTTTGGAGATATGACTTCAGCATCAAATGAAGCTACACCTGGAAAGGCTTCCGGTGCCGCACATGATTATGTCGAATACGGAATGAGCGGTTGGAGCATTCCGACTGCAGATCAGGCGCGCACCCTGAACGAAGCTTATCTTGCCGATAATCTTGCTGATATCATAAAGGCGGCTGAAGGCGACGCGGTGGTTCTGACGGATGATAAGGGCAGTAATGTGCGCTACCTCTGCGAGGATGCTGCCAAGACATATACCTTCCTCTCCGGCAATAAGATTCTGAATGCAGGCGCCTCAGCCAAAAACTACCGTTTGCGTCTGGTTCGCCGTGTGCGTGTGACGGTGGAATAATCCGCTTCTTTCATCACGTATTGAGAAAAGTACTATCTTTGTGGCATTATGAAAGTTGTTGAGAAAAAGTACTTGGTTCCGTTCATTCTGGTTACCTCTCTGTTTCTGCTCTGGGGCATTGCCAACAATATGACGGACACGCTGCTTTCAGCGTTCAAGAGAATTATGTCGATGAGCGACACTCAGACGTCACTCATCCAGTTTGCCTTCTACGGAAGCTATTTCTGCTTTGCACTGCCTGCAGCTCTGTATATCAGGAAGCGCTCATACAAGGCTGGTGTCATACTCGGTCTCTGTCTGTATGCCTCCGGTGCCATCCTCTTTCTGCCTGCCGCAAAGACAGCATCCTATCTGTTCTATCTGATTGCCATTTATATTCTGGCCGGCGGCTGCTCTGTTCTTGAGACGACTGCCAATCCGTATATTATGGCGATGGGAGCGCCTGAGACTGCCACACGCCGTCTTAATGTGGCGCAGGCCTTCAATCCGATAGGCTCCATAACAGGCATTCTTCTGAGCCAGTTCTTTATCCTGAGCGAACTCAGTTCGGCCAGCGCGGAAGATAGGGCTCTGATGTCGCCTGAGCAACTGGAGTCAATGCAGGCGCATGAGCTGGGAGCCGTGACAGGCACATACATGACTTTGGGATTCGTCCTGCTGGCCATTATGGTAATCATGCTTTTTGCAAAGATGCCGGAAGGTTCGGATTCGGGTTCCGATGAAAAGCTCGGCAAGACTTTCCGACGTCTGTTCTCCAACAAGGTCTATGGACGCGGTGTGATTGCACAGTTCTTCTAT
>JAKSIW010000121.1 GCA_024398555.1 Bacteroidaceae bacterium
ATCTTCCTCCACATATTTCTGCTGCAGTATTTTCTGTTCTATGGTTACGGACTCGCTGTGCAGTTCCACCGCTTCATGCCAATAGTGTACCGCACCCTCCACATCACCGTTCATATAGTGTATGTCGCCGCAGTGTTCCATCACGTCCGCACTCGGTTCGTCCATGCACTGCACAGCCCTGTCGATATACTCCAATGCCTCCACATAGCGTTCCTGGGCAAACAGAATCCATGCATAGGTATCGAGGTAGGTGGCATTGAGCGGTTCCTCCATAATGGTACGCAGGCTCAGACTTTCAGCCTTTTTCAGTTCCCGTCTGTCAAGAGAGAGGAAATAGGCATAGTTGTTTGCTGTCATGTTGTCGGACGGATTCAGTTCCAATGCTCTGGCATATGCCGCAAATGTCTCCTCCATCTTCCTGCCGTCGTTGTAGCAGAAATCCCCCTTCAACGTATAAAGTCTGGCTGCCGCCACCGAATCGCATCCCGGAGCAATCCGGCCTACGCCCGCCTCTATATCGGCCAGTGCCTTCTCCTTCTCTCCCGCCCTGTAGTCACTCACGGCATTCCAGTAGTGCAGAGTGAGGTTGTCCGGACTGTCTGCCAGCGCAAGCCTGCACATCTGACGGACGGAATTCAGTTCGTTGAGACTGGTCACGGCCTCGGACATTGTCTCAATGGCCCATTCCACATTGGATTTCATGGTGACATAGGCGGAGTCAATGTCATTCTTTTCCAGATACAGCTGGAATCGCTGCAGAGTGACCTGCATGGACTCCCCTTCCAGCAGCTCGATACGGCGCAGCACTTCCAGTGCATTGGAATACTGCCCGTTATCCTCGTACAATGTCATCAGAGTAATGAGAATGTCGCTTCTGGACGGAAAACGTCCGGCCATCTTCTCGTAGATAGAGACGGCATCGGCATACTGGTGCTGTCTGGCGTAGAAGGTACCGAGAAGCTGCCAGTACCAGTAGTTCTCAGGTTCGAGCCTCACTGCCTCGCGAAGCAGCTCACCGGGTTTGCTGCGATCTCCGAGAGCCATATAATATGTGGCCAGTTCGTACCTGACAGCAGCCGATTCAGGATTGATTTCAAGGCAGTACAACAGCAGGTCGAAGGCCTCTGCATAATTTTCGCGATTGCCCTGTTCCACAGCCTCGTAGAAGAAATAGTCAAACAGCCTGTCATTGTCAAAGGTAACGTCAGAGGCAATGCAGGACACTGCTGCAAGCACACCCGCAGCAAACACTGAAAGACGTTTTTTCCAGATTGCCAGACTCATTTCTGTCCGCTGTGTCCAAACCCTCCGGCACCGCGTTCAGTCTCGTCTAGCACTTCCACAGATATCCATGAAGCCTGTTCGTGACGGGCGATGACCATCTGCGCAATACGCTCGCCATCCTCGATGACGAAATCCTCTCCCGACAGATTGATCAGAATCACGCCTATCTCACCGCGGTAGTCGGCATCTATCGTGCCGGGAGCATTGAGCACCGTTATACCCTTCTTCAGGGCCAGTCCGCTGCGTGGACGCACCTGTGCCTCATATCCCTCCGGCAATGCCATGAAGAGCCCGGTCGGTATCAGCCTGCGTTCCATCGGACGAAGCGTCACAGGCTCATCCAGACTGGCTCTGAGATCCATTCCGGCGGAAAACGGCGTAGCATACTCCGGCAGCTGATGTCTGGAACGGTTGATTATCCTTATCTGCATAATTGTCGAATTATACCTTATTATTTGATTACCGCGAAAGTAATCATTAATTTTGAAAATCGATTGACATGTGACGCTTATTGATATGTGACGCTTATGGAGTGGGAAAAGATAATATCCGCCAAAAGGCTGGGGATGGAAATGCTGTATCAGGAGAACGACGAAGACCGTTCCACCTTCCAGCGCGACTATGACAGGCTCGTGTTCTCCGCGCCTTTCCGAAGGCTGCAGAACAAGACTCAGGTCTTCCCTCTGCCGGGCAGCGTTTTTGTGCATAACCGTCTCACACACAGTCTGGAAGTGGCGTGCGTGGGCCGTTCCTTGGGCAATGTCATCGCCCGCAGGCTCACGGAGCGTTACCCGCAGCTGAAGGAAACCGCCATCTCAGAGACCGGCAATATAGTCAGTGCAGCCTGCCTTGCACACGACATGGGCAATCCTCCCTTCGGACATTCCGGAGAGAAGGCCATCTCTGCATATTTCACTGAGGGAAAGGGCATTGAACTGAAAGACCGCCTGCAGGACAATCCCGCATGGTGGACCGATATCATCAACTTCGAGGGCAATGCCAACGCCTTCCGTCTCCTCGCGCACAAATTCCTCGGCCGCAGGAACGGAGGATTCGCCATGACCTATTCCACCCTGGCCTCAATAGCCAAATATCCGTATTCATCGGTTTATGCACAGGGCAGGCACAAGTTCGGATTCTTCGAAAGCGAAGCCTCACAGTTCGAGAGCATCGCCACAGAACTGGGCATGATCAGGCTGAGCGCCCCGGGGGAGCCTCTGAAATATGCCCGCTACCCCTTCGTATATCTTGTCGAGGCAGCCGATGACATCTGCTACCTGCTGATGGATATGGAGGATGCCCACAAGCTGCGCCTGATGTCCACCGGCGAGACAAAGGAGTTCATGATGGCTTTCATGACGCCTGAGGAACGCTCGCACGCCGAAAGCATCTGCCGCATGGTGACTGACGCAAACGAGCAGATATCATATCTGCGTTCCAAACTGGTGGGCATGCTCGTGAGCGAATGTACGGAAGTGTTCATGCAGAACGAGCGTGCCATTCTGGACGGAACGTTCAACGGCTCTCTGATCAGGCATATAAGCGACATTCCACGTCAGGCATACCAGGAACTGAGCAAGGTATCCATCGACCGCATCTACCGCTCCAAGGAAGTTCTCGATGTGGAACTGGCCGGATTCCAGATTATCAGCACCCTGCTGGATCTGATGACCGAGGCAGTGCTTCATCCTGACAGGGAATACTCGAAGCTGCTCATCGGACGCGTCTCCAACCAGTACGAGATCAACGGCCCTGACCTGTACACCAAGATTCTTGCCGTACTCGACTACATCTCCGGCATGACTGATGTCTATGCACTGGATGTCTATCGCAAGATAAACGGCAACAGTCTCCCGGCCGTCTGAATCCAATAATTGCCTAACTTTGCAGAACAATACAACAAACAATCAATATGAAGGATTTCAAGAGAACACTGGTTACATCAGCCCTGCCCTATGCAAACGGTCCGCTTCACATCGGCCATCTGGCAGGCGCATACATACCTGCAGACATTTACGTCCGTTATCTGCGTCTGAAGAAGAAGGACGTGCTGTTCATCGGCGGAAGCGACGAACACGGAGTACCCATCACCATCAGGGCCCGCAAGGAGGGAGTCACCCCGAAGGACATCATCGACCGCTATCACTATCTGATGAAGGATACGTTCGAAGGAATGGGCATTTCATTCGATGTATATGGCCGTACCAGTTCCCCGACGCACGAGAAACTGGCTTCGGAGTTCTTCCGCAAGCTCTACGACGAGGGCAAGTTCATACAGAAGACCAGCGAGCAGTATTATGACGAGGAGGCGAAGATGTTCCTTGCCGACCGCTATATCACCGGCGAATGCCCCCACTGCCATAACCCGAAAGCATATGGTGACCAGTGCGAGAAATGCGGTACCGCCCTGTCCCCGACCGAACTTATCGATCCGGTCAGCACCGTCAGCGGCAGCAAGCCTGTCATGAAGGAGACCACACACTGGTTCCTGCCTCTTGACCAGTATCAGGAATGGCTGGAGAAGTGGATTCTGGAAGGTCACAAGGAGTGGCGTCCCAACGTCTATGGTCAGTGCAAGAGTTGGCTTGACATGGGTCTGCAGCCCCGTGCCGTGAGCCGTGACCTGGACTGGGGTATCCCGGTACCTGTAGAAGGTGCAGAAGGCAAGGTCCTATATGTCTGGTTCGATGCCCCCATCGGCTACATCAGCAATACAAAGGAACTGTGCGAAGCCCATCCGGAGAAAGGCAGCTGGGAGACCTGGTGGAAGAGCGATGACACCCGTCTCGTCCATTTCATCGGCAAGGACAACATCGTGTTCCACTGCATCGTATTCCCGTCAATGCTGAAGGCTGAGGGCAGCTACATCCTGCC
>JAKSIW010000122.1 GCA_024398555.1 Bacteroidaceae bacterium
TGCTTTATCTGGAAAACCGAAAATGCGTCGAATGCTTTCACTTTGACGTTTGAGGACGGCGTGGAGGTCACGGTCATCGAGGAACACGGGTTCTTCGATCAGGAAGAAAGGAAATACGCCTTTATCAATGCCGATAATGCGAAAGACTATATCGGACATCATTTCTACAATGCCGACAATGGCCGCTGGCTTGAATTGAAGAGTTTCAAACTGTCGGACGAAAGCGTCGATGCATACGCGATAATAACTAGCAAACATCTCAACCATTTGTCCAACGGTATGCTTTCAATGTGCGACGGATCGGTAAAAATCCTGGGATTGGCAAACATGTTTGAGTATGATTCACAGTTACAATTTGATGCTGACAGGAAGGCGTCGGATATAGAGGAATTCGGTTTGACTTCGCTCGAAAAAGTCCTTGAGTATAAAGGATTTACCAAGGCTGATTATGATAACTACAATCTGCAGTATCTGAATGTTGCAATCGGCAAGGGACTGACTTCCTGGGATTACGTGAAAGCGGTAAGCGATTATTGCGAGGCTAACCAGATTTATTGACGGACAATCATTTTGCCTTTTTGCAGTCTCTCAACCAGGTCAGCAATTCCACAGAGTCAGACACATAAATGAAAGCCCCGGAAGTGAATCCGAGGCTTTCATTGTTTTATGGAAACAGGTTGAAACAGTGACCTGTCCCCTGATTCAGTCTTTCAGCTTGGCCTTGATGAACTCGCGGTTCAGGCGGGCGATGTTGCTGATGGAGACGCACTTCGGGCACTCGGCCTCGCAGGCGCGGGTGTTGGTGCAGTTACCGAAGCCCAGCTCATCCATCTTGGACAGCATAGCCTTGGCGCGACGGGCAGCCTCAACCTTGCCCTGCGGCAGGAGAGCCAGCTGACTCACCTTGGCACTGACGAAGAGCATGGCGGAACCGTTCTTGCAGGCAGCAACGCAGGCACCGCAACCGATACATGATGCAGCATCCATTGCCAGGTCGGCCTTCTCCTTTGGGATAGGAATAGCGTTGGCATCAGGCACGCCACCGGTATTGATTGATACGTAACCGCCGGCCTGCATGATCTTGTCGTAGGCACTGCGATCTACCATGAGGTCGCGGATTACAGGGAAGCCTGCAGAACGCCACGGCTCAACGGTGATGGTGTCACCATCCTTGAAACGGCGCATATAGAGCTGGCAGGTGGTAGCACCTGTGGCAGGTCCGTGCGGATGACCGTTCACATAGAGTGAGCACATACCGCAGATACCCTCGCGGCAGTCGTGGTCGAAAACGATAGGCTCCTCGCCCTTGTTTATCAGTTCCTCGTTCAGAATATCCAGCATCTCAAGGAAAGAGGTGTCGGTAGGTATATCCTTCATCTGATAGCTGACAAAGCTGCCCTTCTCCTTAGGACCTCTCTGACGCCATACCTTCAAAGTAAAACTAATGTTCTTATCCATAGTGATGCTTCTTTATCAATTCTTGTAATTACGGGTCTGTACCTTAATATACTCATAGTTCAGAGGCTCCTTGAGCAGCTCAGGCTCCTTGCCTTCTCCCTGATAGTTCCAGCAGGCAACGTATGAGAACTGGTCGTCATGACGCAGTGCCTCGCCTTCCGGTGTCTGATGCTCCTCGCGGAAGTGACCGCCGCAGGACTCCTCGCGGTTCAGGCCGTCGTATGCCATCAGCTTGCCAATCTCGATGAAGTCAAGCAGACGCAGAGCCTTCTCCAGCTCCACATTGAGAGTGGTCGGAGTGCCGGGGACACGGAGGTCGGCCCAATAGACCTTCTCCAGTTCCGAGAGCTTCTTCAGAGCGGTCTTCAGAGACTCCTCTGTACGGCCCATACCTACATACTCCCACATGATGTGACCCAGCTCCTTATGGATGGAATCAACGGAACGCTTTCCGCCGATGCTCATGATCTTGGCAATCTTCTCCTTGACAGCCTTCTCTGCAGCCTCGAACTCAGGCAGGTCAGTGCTGAAGCGCGGCACCTGAATCTGGTCTGACAGATAATTCTGAATGGTGTAAGGCAGGACAAAGTAACCGTCAGCAAGACCCTGCATGAGGGCTGATGCACCCAGACGGTTTGCTCCGTGATCCGAGAAGTTGCACTCGCCGATTGCGAACAGACCCGGGATGGATGTCTCCAGCTCGTAGTCAACCCAGATACCGCCCATTGTGTAGTGGATGGCCGGGAATATCATCATCGGGTTCTCGTAAGGATTGACATTGGTAATCTCCTCGTACATGTCGAAGAGGTTGCCGTACTTGTCAGCAACCACCTGCTTGCCGAGACGCTGGATAGCGTACTTGAAGTCCAGGAATACGGCCAGACCGGTGTTGTTCACGCCGAAGCCCTTGTCGCAGCGCTCCTTGGCTGCACGTGAAGCCACGTCACGCGGAACGAGGTTGCCGAATGCCGGATAGCGGCGCTCCAGATAGAAGTCGCGGTCCTCATCAGGAATATCGTTAGGATTCAGAGTACCTGCCTGCAGTTTCTTGGCATCCTCCAGCTTCTTCGGAACCCAGATACGGCCATCATTACGCAGTGACTCGGACATCAGAGTCAGCTTGGACTGCTTGTCACCGTGTACCGGAATACATGTCGGGTGAATCTGTGCAAATGCAGGATTGGCGAACCATGCGCCCTTGCGGTAGCACTGCATAGCGGCGGAACCGTTGCTGGCCATAGCATTGGTTGACAGGAAATAGGTGTTTCCGTAACCGCCGGTACCGATGACGACTGCATGTGCGGAGCAGCGCTTGATCTCACCGGTCACAAGGTCACGGTAGATGATACCGCGGGCACGCTCCTGACCGTTCTCATCCTTGATCAGGACGAGGTCCAGCATCTCGCAGCGTGTGAAGAGCTCCACATTGCCCTGCTGTACCTGATAGCTCAGTGCTGAGTAGGCACCCAGAAGAAGCTGCTGTCCGGTTTGACCGCGGGCATAGAAAGTACGCGATACCTGAGCGCCGCCGAATGAACGGTTGGCCAGAGTGCCGCCGTATTCGCGTGCGAAAGGAACGCCCTGGGCCACGCACTGGTCGATGATGTTGTTGGACACCTCTGCCAGACGATATACATTGGCCTCGCGTGAACGGTAGTCACCGCCCTTGATTGTATCGTAGAAGAGGCGGTAGATGGAGTCACCGTCATTCTGATAGTTCTTGGCTGCATTGATACCGCCCTGTGCTGCGATGGAGTGAGCGCGACGCGGTGAATCCTGAATGCAGAAGCACTTTACCTTGAAACCGAGGTCACCAAGAGTAGCGGCTGCAGATGCGCCTGCCAGACCTGAACCGACCACGATGATATCGAGCTTACGCTTGTTTGCCGGATTGACAAGTTTCTGATGAGCCTTGTAGTTGGACCATTTCTCAGCCAACGGGCCTTCTGGAATCTTTGAATTTATCGTTGCCATAATTAAATGCTTTTACTGATTAATGATCAAGCCACCGGGCCGAGAAAGAAATTGTAATAGACGACTGCGAGGAAGCCCAGGATAAGCAGGGTAACGTAGATGTTACCGATTACCTGCCAGCGTTTGTGCCAGATCTTGCCGCTCCAGCCCACTGTCTGCAGTGCGCTCCAGAATCCATGTGTCAGGTGGAACCACAGGGCGATGAACCAGATGGTGTAAAGCACCACGTAGTACCACTGTGAGAATGTGTACTGAAGGAGGAATGCTCCGTCAGTCGGAGATACAGCCTTTCCGCCAATGACAGCCTCGCTTCCGATGATATCCTGCAGCTGCATCTTTGACCAGAAGTTGAAGAAATGCAGAGCCAGACCCAGAAGTACGATGATACCGAGTGCGAGCATGTTCTGTGATGCCCACTCCACAGTATCCGGCTTCTCCGTATAGGCATAGCGCTGTGTGCCGCGTGCCCTCCTGTTCTGGATTGTCAGCCAGAATGCGAAGACAAAATGCAGCAGCATGAGAACTGCCAGACCTACCGTACCTACCAGTGCATACCAGTTGGCTCCAAGAAATTCGCAGATGGCATTGTATGCATCAGCTGAAAACAGAGCTGCGCAGTTCATTGCCATGTGGAATGTCATGAAGAAGATGAGAGCGGCACCGGTGACGCTCATCACTACCTTACGTCCGATTGATGAATCAACTAACCACATAA
>JAKSIW010000123.1 GCA_024398555.1 Bacteroidaceae bacterium
TGTCCAGTTGACATCAAATGTATGTCCCCACTCTTTCAGGTCAGGAGCTACTGGAGACAGACTCATATCGACAACCGGTCCCTTCTCATCGTCATCATCACTTGAACACGATACAAACATGGTCATTGCAGCCAGTGCAAGACCTAGCATATATAATGTCTTCTTCATCCTTCAAATCAATAGCCAAGTTCTGTAATAGGTTCGCCAACCTCGGAAGCCTCCTGATCCTCGGCATTCAGCTTGAAGACCATGAAGTTCGGAGTATCCTTGGTGCAAGGAGTCCACTCGCCGCCATCAGGACCGTTGGGATCACTGTACTTTGCGAAGTTGGTCCATGCGGTAAGCATCTTCTCTGACAGATCCCAGTCACCCTGTGTCCAAGGTCTCCAGCAGTGCTTGAGAGACTTGAATACGAACCAGAGGTCTGATGAATGGAATGCGCCCTTCAGTCTCTGGGTTACCTCAGGATGTGAACCGTCGTCCGGCAGAGGACGTGCGAACTCGTAAGCCCATGCCTTGCTGCCGTTCTTTGACATCTCCTCACGGTTCTGGCAGAATGCTGCGATACCGGCTGACATATTGCCCATATCGTTCAGAGTGTAGCCTACCATGTAGGGAACGTCGGCCAGAGTGCCGTCCAGAGCAGCTGCGTCGAAGCTCTCCAGTGATACATAACCGTCAACGATAGGCATACCGGTGATGCTGCCGAAGTTGCCTGTAGCTGAGTTGTAGATGGTACCTACTGAATGGATAGCCTCAGTATCGGCTGCACGCATCTTCTGAAGGGTGTTGTAACCGGCCCAATCCATGACGACCTTGGTATTGAACTCTGCAGTCTGCAGTGCGTTCAGACCTTCCGGAGCCTGAGGAGCCTTGTAAGCAGCGAGCTTAGGTTCTGCATTGCCGCCGCCGAAGCCTGGGAATGAGAAACCTGCAGGCATACGCATACCGCCGCGCGGCATACCCATACCCATGCCCATTCCGCCCTGCTGCGGAACAGTCAGACCACCGGCACTCATGATGACTGCCTTGTGGAAGAGACCGCGTGCCAGAGGAGACTCGCAGAGAGTACGGACGCTGCCGCCACCTGCGCTCTGACCGAAGATCATTACGTTGTCGGGATCACCACCGAACTGGGCGATATTCTCGTGAATCCACTTCAGTGCCTGAATCTGGTCCAGAATACCGTAGTTGCCTGATACGCCGTGCTCGCTCTCAGCTGAAAGCTCCGGGTGAGTCAGGAAGCCATATACGCCGAGACGATAGTTGATGGATACCAGAACGACGTCCTTGGCAGCCCACTCCTGAGCATCGAACTCAGGCTCGGTACCGAAACCTTCGCGATAGCCGCCACCATGGATCCAGAGAGCGACCGGCAGCTTGGCATCGGTCTGACCCGGCTTCTTGGTCCATACGTTGGCATAGAGGCAGTCCTCTGAGAAAGGAGCCTCATCACCATAACCCCACTCTGTGTAGTAGCCACCCTTGTACTGGATGTGCTGATAGCTCGGATTACCGAAACGGTCGCAGAGCTTCACGCCCTCCCATGGGGTGACAGGCTGTGGTTCCTTCCAGCGCAGTTCCCTGATAGGAGCAGCTGCGTAAGGGATTCCCCTGAATACGAACACGTCCTCCAGTTCAGCGGCAACGCCCTGAATCTGGCCGCCCTCAACGGTGAGGACAGGACACTCCTTAACTTTTGTGCCGCAACTGGCAAGTACCAGTCCGAGCAGCAGATAACATACTTTCTTCATTTGGTTTATAATTAAAGAACAATATAGTCCGTGATTAACCTGCGAATATATTAAAAAACTTTGACAGCTCTGATTTATTGCACCAAATTTTGAATTAACTTCGCCGACCGGTAAAAAAAGTCATCAATATGATACTATTCTACAGCGACTATCTGGAGGGTGCGCACCCCGAAGTTCTGAAGCGTCTTGCAGAGACGAACTTCGATCAGACTCCCGGCTATGGTCTCGACAGCTACTGCGACGAAGCGCGGGAAATAGTAAAGAATGTATGTGGCACGCCTGATGCTGACGTCCATTTCCTGGTAGGAGGGACACAGACCAACGTCACTGTCATCTCCTCGATACTCAGACCTTATCAGGGAGTTCTCTGCGCATCTACCGGACACATCAACGCACATGAGACCGGCGCTGTGGAGCATTCGGGACACAAGGTGCTTCCTCTGCCTTCCACCGACGGCAAGGTCAGTGCCAGACAGGTCAGCGATGCTCTGGAATCGCATTTCAACGACCCCAGCTACGAGCACATTGTACAGCCGGGAATGCTCTACATCTCATTCCCGACCGAACTGGGAACTATCTACACGAAGGAGGAACTCAGCGGGCTGAAGGAGGTCTGTGGCAGATGGAACATTCCTCTCTTCATAGACGGTGCGCGTCTGGGATACGGTCTGGAGTCATCACAGTGCGACGTGACCATAAAGGATATCGCATCGGCAGCTGACGTATTCTATATTGGCGGGACCAAGCAGGGCGCCCTGTTCGGCGAGGCTGTGGTCATCAACAGGGAATCGCTGAAGAAGGACTTCCGGTACTGCATCAAGCAGAATGGCGGAATGCTGGCCAAGGGACGGCTCCTGGGCATCCAGTTCTCCACACTTCTCAAGGACGGACTGTACTTCAGGATTGCACGAAATGCTGACCTTCTGGCTGAGAAGCTGACGGAGGCGTTCAAGGCCAAAGGTTATGAATTCTATGCCAAGAGTCCTACGAATCAGGTATTTCCGATATTGCCAATGGAAACAGCCGAACGGCTCTCCCGCAGATTCGGATTCGAAAACTGGGGCAAGGTGGATGACAGGCGCATCGCCACACGTTTCTGCACCAGCTGGGCCACTACCGAAGATCAGATAGACGAACTCATCAGCGAGATTTGATAAAAAATCCGGTTTTGTTTGCATTGTTCAGGTTTTTGCTTTTACTTTGTCGCACAAAGTACTTTCACAGATATGAAAAGTGACGTTAACGAAACATTGAGTGGCATACGGCAGCTGATGGAAGAGTCCCGCAAGGTTCTGTTTCTGGACGGCAGTGCCGGAATACAGGTCTCCATCTGGGCTGCAGTCGGAGTGATTGCAGCGAGTTATCTGATAAGCGGTTCCGTACTGCCCGTTTTTTTCATCAGGCCCTGCACAGCGGCCGAATGGGAGTCGGGAGTATCGCTGTTGTCATTGGGAGTCGTGGCAATGCTCACATTCTCAGCCGCATTTGCAACGATATGGTTCATGACACGCCGTCGAGCCGCACGTATGGGTTATAGTCCCGTACTTGAAGGTCCGGTCAGACAGCTCCTCAGGAACTTCTTCGCCATCATGATGACCGGCGGGCTGGTCTGCCTGACTACGATTGTCAATGGTACCGTTATTCTTATGCCGGGACTCATGCTTGTATTCTACGGAATCGCGCTTATGGCCATTTCGCCCATAGCGTTCAGGTATTCCATAACCAAATACCTCGGATATGCCCAGGTGACTGTCGGCATCGCTGCGCTCTGTCTGCCCGAATACGGCCTGTCATTCTGGTTCATCGGATTCTGTCTGCTGCACCTGTTTTGGGGATTGTGGTTCCGTTTCAGCTTTGACAGGAAATGATAGGAATAGAGCATCTGGACAAAGCGTTCGAGAACCGGATCCGACTGGGAATAATGGCTATTCTCTCGGCTTCGGGCGAAGCGGACTTCAATGCGCTCAAACGGCAGCTCGGAGTGTCCGACGGCAATCTGGCCAGCCATATCAGAGCGTTGGAGGAACTCGGATTCATCGAGACCCGCAAGCAGTTCATCGGACGCAAGCCAAACACGAGCTATCTGATTACCGAGCAGGGGCGGAATGCTTTCGAGGCTCACGTCAACGCACTGGCCGCACTGCTGAATCTGG
>JAKSIW010000124.1 GCA_024398555.1 Bacteroidaceae bacterium
TTTGCGGAAAGAGTGGGATTCAAACCCACGGTACGGCTAGGCCGTACGCCGGATTTCGAGTCCGGTCCATTCGATCACTCTGGCATCTTTCCGGGGACAAAGGTAGTGTTTTTTCCGATAATGTGGTATCCGGCGCGGCAAACTTTTCAGGAATTCGATTCAGATTACGGAGCGGAGGTAGCTGAGAAATTCCATGAGTGCGGTTTCTGCGGCATTGGCGGTGTTGTTTTCGCGGCCGCAGTCTCCGGTGAGACAGAGGGAACGGACATCGGATGGAGTTCCCCATGCTATCCAGATTGTTCCGGAGGGGATGGATGGTGTACCGCCTTCGGCGTAGCCGGTGGATGCAATGGCGTAGTCTGTATGGAACAACCGGCATGCCCCGCGGACCATCTGCTCGGCTACCTGGCGGCTGACTACGTCGTATCGGTCTATGTCGGATGCGGACACGCCAAGAAACTGTATCTTCAGGGAGTTCTGATATGCCGTCATGCCGCCCTGATAGTATTCGGATGAGCCGCTGACAGAAGTGAGCAAAGCCGATATGCGGCCGCTGGTGCAGCTTTCGGCGGTGGATACCGTCCTGCCTGCCGAAACGGCGATGTCACGTATTCCGGCGGAAATGTCCAATACTTCCTCGTGTGTCATGAGGACCGTGTCAGTCCAGCTGGAACTTGTAGCAGACTCCTATCTGGAAACCGCCGTTCCGTCCGTTGTCATCGAATGCCTTTCCGTCAATGTAGTACGGAACGTCGAATGTGCGCGTGAGCGAGTAGAAGAACTTGAGGTCCAGTCCTATGGCCCTGTTGACCATGAAATTGACCTGAGCGGCTACACCAAGGTCGAACTTGTGACAGTCATCCATGCCGTCCACTTCGTTCCCGTCAGTGTTGGCGGTGCAGTTTACCAGCCATCCGAATTCGGGACCGGCCATGACGGACAGGCTGCGGGTGAATTTGTAGCCGAAGTATAGCGGCATGTTGATGTAACCGAGGTCACGGTGATATTTGCCGTCCTGCTGGCTTTTGTCGGAATGTCCTTTGGCCGAGTAGGTGAGCTCGGTCTGGAGCATCATGTAGTTGTCAAGCTCGTAGTCTGCCAGAAGTCCGGCATAGAAGCCGTTGTGTGGAACCACTTCCTCATAGCCGATGAGTTTTGTGTCAAATATCCAGCTGACACCGAGTCCTGCTTTGGCTCCGATTTCGAACTGCGCTCTGGCTGCCGTTCCGACAAGCAGAAGCATTGCTGTGAGAATGAGATTCCTCGTCTTCATTGCGTTTGAAAATTGAGTGT
Source organism: Bacteroidaceae bacterium (assembly GCA_024398555.1). Classification (GTDB taxonomy): domain Bacteria; phylum Bacteroidota; class Bacteroidia; order Bacteroidales; family Bacteroidaceae; genus Colenecus. The sequence goes on from JAKSIW010000124.1 coordinate 1,294, forward strand.
TCCGTTGATGGGACAAAGTTAATGTAAAATAACAAGACACTTATTTTTCAACACACATATTTTATTATGGGCTTGGACGGATGGAAATTTGCGTTTTTTAACTATGTTTGCGGAAATAAGTTTCAAATTACATTGAATATGCGCAGAATGACTTTATTGGCCTGCACGTTAATGCTTGCAGCGGTGGCTGCCGCGCAGGAGGTCAAGGTCCGGGTGACCTATTATTCACCTGAGATTGTACGTATCGAGAAGACAATGGGCGATTTCCGCACCACGCCGAGCGTGTGCGTCACGGCAGAGCCTCTCCAGAGTGTCAAACCGAAAGTAAAGGTTGATGTGAATGCAGACGGGGTCGTGACATTCCATGCTGCCGGACGCAAGATTCTGACAGAGGGTGCAAGCAATTTCGAACAGATTGCTGACGGGCCTGACAAGGGTGCCTGGAAGGCCGGGCAGAGCTGGAAACTGGATGCCGACGAGCCGATTTACGGACTCGGCTTCCTGCAGAATGCCAAACTGAATCTGCGAGGTGAGAACCGCACCATGATTCAGTCCAATACGGAAGACTTCGCCAATTTCTTCCAGTCCATCAAGGGTTATGGCATTTTTGTGGACAACTATTCACCGACAGAGTGGAAGGATGCCGACGGTGTGCTGAACATCACTTCGCAGGTGGCCGAGGAGGTGGATTACTACTTCATCTACGGCGGCAATGCCGACGGGGTTATTGCAGGACTGCGACAACTGACCGGCGAGGTGCCGATGAACGCACTGTGGACCTACGGATTCCATCAGAGCCGCGAGCGTTACAAGACTCAGAAGGAACTTTTGGACGTGGTCCGTGGATATCGTGCCGCGCAGGTACCTCTGGACGGTATCATCCAGGACTGGCAGTACTGGGGCAACAACTATCTGTGGAATGCAATGGAGTTTCTGAATGTTGATTTTCCGGATGCCAAGGCAATGGTTGACCAGACTCATGCAATGAACGCCCACATGTCCATCTCTATCTGGCAGTCATTCGGACCGCAGACGAAGCCGTTCCGTGAGCTTAAGGAGAAGGGACTGCTGCTGGATTTCCTGACATGGCCGAACAGCGGACTCGCCGAGTACTGGCCGCCGCGCATGGACTACCCGTCGGGAGTGCTCTGCTACGATGCCTACAGCGAGGAGGCGCGTGACATCTATTGGAAGCATCTGACCCGTCTGTATGATCTGGGCATCGATGCATGGTGGATGGACTCGACCGACCCGGACCACAACTATCACGACGGCGACTTCGACCAGATGACTGCCATGGGTTCGCTCCGCAGCGTACGCAACATCTATCCTCTGATGTGCGTGGAGGGCGTTTATGACCATCAGCGTGCCGTGAGCAGTGACAAGCGCGTGTTCATTCTGACCCGTTCATATTTCACAGGACAGCAGCGTACCGGTGCCAACACATGGACCGGCGACACCCAATCTACATGGGATGATTTCCGCAAGCAGATTACCGCCTGTCTGAACTACACTCTGACAGGCAATCCCAATGTGAACAGCGACATCGGCGGCTTCTTCCCGAGCGGGTACAACCGTCGCGGCCAGACTCAGACCTGTTCGCAGAATCCTCTCTTTCAGGAGCTATATGTACGCTGGCTGCAGTTCGGCCTGTACAATCCGATGATGCGCAGCCACGGAGAGTCTTCACGTCGCGAAATCTGGGAGTTCGGCAAGAAGGGTGAGCCTGTCTATGATGCCATCGAGAAGACGATAAGGATGCGTTATGCGCTGATGCCGTACATCTACAGCACTGCATGGCAGGTGACAAGCAATGACGACAGCTTCATGCGCGCACTGATGATGGACTTCAAGGGCGACCGCAAGGTATGGGAGATGACCGACGAGTTCATGTTCGGACGTTCTCTGCTTGTGGCTCCTGTCACTCACGCTCTCTACACTGATGAGCAGCGCCGCTGGAGCGATAATGCCCCGGACTGGACCGAAGCGAAGCGGATGGATGTATATCTGCCTGCCGGTGCCAGATGGTATGACTATTACACCAACACCTTATATAATGGCGGCCGTGAAGTCAATGTTGACGCTTCCATAGATCATTGCCCGCTGTTCGTGCGCGCTGGTTCCATCCTGCCGATAGGTCCTGATGTCCAGTACGCATCTGAGAAGCCTTGGGACAATCTGGAGATCCGCGTCTATGCGGGTGCGGACGGCAAGTTCACGCTCTATGAGGACGAGGGTGACAGCTACAACTACGAGAAGGGCATGTATTCCACTATAGACTTCTCGCTGAAGGGCTCGAAACTGACCATCGGCGCACGCAGCGGCGATTTCCCGGGCATGCTGAAGGAACGCAGTTTCGTCATCACATACATTAACGGCAAGACTGTGAAGAACGTCACTGTCAGCTATGACGGTACGGCCAGGACTGTCAATCTGTAA
>JAKSIW010000125.1 GCA_024398555.1 Bacteroidaceae bacterium
ACCTCCTCAGTTCCTTGGTGACCTGGCCGTTGCTGTGACGGATCAGGTAGAGGCCGGGCTGTGGGGAATCAGATGTTCTGCGCTGTCCGTCGATGCTGAAGACCTCGATGTCATCTGAATCGGTCATTCTGCTGATGATTCCCGTTACGTCCATATAGTCGGAGAGCATCAGGTAGCAGTGGTAGTAATTCTGGTCATACACGTGTACGGTGTTGGTTGAACCGTCTGAAACGGTGACCAGTGACAGCGCGTATGATTCCTGCAGATTCAGATCCTCCGGAATCACGACATCGTCGAACTGTATGATGCTGCGTCCGTAGAGGTGGTTGAATGAACCATGTACGCTTTTCAGAATCTTCACAACCGACCAGTCGCGTGTGTCGCATATTGCAAGGCTGATGTCACCTTTGAATTGCGGCATTGTGAAATTATAGATACCGTTTGCTTTGAAATCAAACGGTTTTCCGGGAGTGATTGACGTTTCGATGACAGACAGAGGGTTCCTGCCCGATTCAAACATCATCTGCGAAAAGTGCGGAGCGTCGTACCCGTAACCTCCTGCATGGCGCGGCTGCATATAAGGATGGCTGCTGTATATCGGATGCCAGGTCCTACCTGCGTCCGGCGACGTGCTGAGAAGTATCATGTCCGTCGGTTCTATCTCCATATTCTCCGATATGTAGCAGTGCATAAAGCTGAAATGTGACAAGTACCATCCTATATCCAACGGATTTGATGACTCATCATATACAGTGGATATGAAGTATTTCAGATTGAAGTTCCTGTCATATACACATACGCCGATCTGCCCGCCGAACGGTTCGTTGGAGCAGTTCATCAGGTATGATGCCTCTACGTTGAACATGCTGTTGCTTCCCAGGTTGCCGTCAAAGGTGTAGCTGACGCATTCATATTCCAATTGGGAGGCGATGTCTTCGCTGTAATCGCTTCTCGGCTTTATTCCGACGATGGCGTCTGTATTGACATATCTGTCGCCGGAAATGTATCCGTCAGCATAATAGCCGTTGTTCGCGCCGCCCCATCCCAGATTGTAGTGGTAGGTTCCGTCCCTGTCATCGTAGCCGTCCAGCACGTATGCATGTCCGCCGTAATTGGAACTTCCTCCGATGAATACTGGACGGTTGGCATCAATTTCTTCGTGCATGATACTGTCCCATGATTCGGTGTCTATGTATTCGCGGACCAGATGCAGCGGATAGTCGTAGTAGAAGTAATGTCGCAGTGCATAGCCTGCCGGTGCGGTGTAAGCAGAACTCTCATTTGTGCCGTATTCCATGCGGACAGCTACTCCACAGGCTTTCAGAAGCATTGATACTGCATCGGATGACGCGGCGTCCGGAGTGTCTGACATCAGGTTCCAGTAAAACGGATTGGCAGCAAAGTCAAAACTGAGGCTGAGACCTGCTTTGGAGGTATAACTGTAACTGCCTGAGTTATGGTCAGGCCACTGGTGATACTTCATGATGATTGCCATTGCCGTGGCAACACAACCTGATTGGCAGCTTTTGCCATTCAGCTTCGGGGCATATTTGCTGTTGAAGCTGTAGCCGTTCTGATCGAATTTCGCCGTGGTGAGTTTCTTCGGCGCATTTCCTGAAAGGGGCTTGGACGGGTGCCTTTCCCGGACTTTCATGCCGGAGCGGATATCTCTGACAGTTTCCCTGTAGGAATCCAGGAATGGTCTGGCTCCGAGGTCCATCTGGTCTGTATGGAAAATGTCCTCGTCCGAGTGTGCCAGAATCTGACGGATACCGGTCTCTGCCGAAACGATGACGAAGCCCTTTCCGTCGCTGCGGTTGAAGATGTAGAATTCAGGAAGACTGCCGTCCGACATCACACCCTTGGTTGCAGGTGCAGGATATACCAGCTCCACATCGGCTGCCGTCACCGACTTGGTAATGACTTGCCGGGCATTGTCACCCTGATTGTTCCTGAAGAATTCCGAGGCGATTCTGCGGGCCTCCCCGCTGTCAATGAAATCCGCGGATGCCTGAAGACATGCAAGAACTGATATGGAAAGAAGGCAGAAGACTCTCCTGATTTTCATAATTGTAAACCTGTTGTGCGTTTGTGATGGACAAATGTACGATTATTTTGCAATAATCAAACTTTCAGGGACATGATGTAATCGTTCATGTAGAATCCGTTTCCGATAGGGAAATCCCCCTGGCGGGCTCTTGTCATGCCTAAATGTTCATAGAATCCGACTGCGGGATTGCTGCGGTTGACATTCAGCTCGACAGTGCATGGAGCGGGATGCACGGACTTCACATGACTGACTGCTGTCTGGAACAGAATACGGCCCAGACCGCTGCCCTGACGGTCCGGCAGCAGATATATCTTCTGGAGGTGGAAGAGATCGTCCCCCTCCGGACTCACTGACACATAACCGACAGGAACATCTCCGGAAAAACACAGGAAATAGACATGTCCCTGCTCCTCCATCTGTCGGTGAAGGCTCTCTTCCGAGTACATCCACTCCATCATGTATTCCATCTGCCCGTCGGACAGAATCGTGCGGTAGGTGTGCCGGAAACAGATGTCGGCCAGACTTCTTATGATGGGAATGTCACAGACTTCAGCCCTGCGTATTTCAGTCTTTTCAGCTTGCTGCATAGAACCCGTTTTACAAATATGTCCAGAAAAAGAACGGACCGGTGATTTGTGGCCGGTCCGTCCGTTAGTGTATCCGGTGAATGGATTACATCATGCCGTCCATGCCACCCATGCCGGGTGCCATTGCCGGAGCGGCCTTCTCCTCCTTCTTCTCAACGATGACGCACTCGGTGGTCAGGAACATGCCGGCGATTGATGCGGCATTCTCCAGAGCTACGCGGGTCACCTTGGCCGGGTCGATGACACCAGCCTTCTTCAGGTCCTCGTATGTATCCATGCGGGCATTGTAACCGAAGTCACCCTTGCCCTCTGCAACCTTCTGGACTACGACAGCACCCTCCTTGCCTGCGTTGAAGACAATCTGACGGAGAGGCTCCTCGATGGCGCGGCGTACAATCTGGATACCGGTCTGCTCGTCGGCGTTGTCGCCCTTCAGCTTCTCGATAGCCTTGATGGCGCGGATGTAAGCCACACCGCCTCCAGCTACGACACCCTCCTCGATAGCTGCGCGGGTAGCGCACAGAGCATCATCGACACGGTCCTTCTTCTCCTTCATCTCTACCTCCGACGGAGCACCCACGTGGATGACTGCCACGCCGCCTGCCAATTTGGCAAGACGCTCCTGCAGCTTCTCGCGGTCGTAATCGGAAGTGGTGGTCTTGATCTGGGACTTGATCTGAGCCGAACGGGCATCAATCTTCTCCTTGTCACCTCTGCCGTTCACGATGGTGGTGTTGTCCTTGGTGATGGTAATCTTCTCAGCTGAGCCGAGCATCTCCATTGTGGCCTGCTCCAGCTTCACACCACGCTCTTCGCTGATGACGAAGCCGCCGGTCAGGATGGCGATGTCCTCCAGCATCTCCTTTCTGCGGTCACCGAAGCCCGGAGCCTTGACGGCGCAGATCTTCAGACCTGAACGCAGACGGTTCACAACCAGTGTGGTCAGTGCCTCGCTGTCCACATCCTCGGCGATGATGAGCAGAGGACGACCGGTCTGAACTGCCGGCTCCAGGATTGGAAGCAGATCCTTCAGGTTGCTTATCTTCTTGTCGTGGATGAGGATGAGCGGAT
>JAKSIW010000126.1 GCA_024398555.1 Bacteroidaceae bacterium
CCCTCGCACCGGTCAAGCTGGGCATCCTCCCGCTCGTGAAGAAGGACGGTCTGCCCGAACTGGCTCACAAGATTCAGAACGACCTCAAGTTCCACTTCAACTGCCAGTACGACGAGAAGGACTCCATCGGCAAGCGCTATCGCCGTCAGGATGCAATCGGCACACCGTACTGCATCACCGTGGATCACCAGTCGCTGGAGGACGGCACCGTCACCCTGCGTAACCGCGACACCATGGAGCAGGAGCGCGTCAGGATAGACGATCTCTGCGGAATCATCTCCGACAAGGTCACTATCACAAGCATTCTCAAGACATTATAATAAATTACCAAGCTGATGAAAATACGGACACTCCCGATTCTGACATGTCTGCTCGTACTGATGACGGCAGCCTGCTCGGAGAACGACAAGCTGGACGAATTCCATGACTGGCAGTCGCGCAACGATGCCTATATGGATTCCATCGCCGATTATGTCAATGCCCACTATACGGACAGGGGCATCAGTCAGTACAATGCTGTCGAAGGTGACATGTTCCGTATCCTTTCATACAGGCTCGATCCGGCCGTCACGGAGCGCGAGGTATCGGACTATGTTTACTGCAGGGTCCTGAAGAAGGGCGACGGAACAGTGTCCCCGGCCTTCACCGACGAGGTCCTGATAGACTACCGCTGCCGTCTCATCCCGACAGAAGAGCATCCGGACGGATTCGTGGCGGACCAGTCGTTCAAGACAGACACGTTCGACCCGTCCACCAACATACCGGCTTCATTCAAGGTTTCCGAGCTCGTCAACGGAATGGCCACAGCAATTCCGGCAATGAAGGAAGGTGACATCTGGAGGATTTACATTCCTTACCGGCTCGGATACAATAAAACGGAAAGGAGTTCCATACCGGCATACTCCACGCTGGTCTTCGATGTGAGACTTGCAGAGATACCGGAGCAGAACTGACAGAAACAAACTTATTTATAGATATGGCAAAGATTCAAGGTGCTATCGTCGTCGAGACCGACCGGTGCAAGGGATGCGAACTGTGCATGTACGCCTGTCCGCAGAATGTCATCGCAATGTCAGACGAGGTGAACAGCATCACCAGAAATTATGCTTACATGGCACATCCGGAGGCCTGCACAGGCTGCACGAACTGCGCAACCATCTGTCCTGACGGATACATTTCCGTCTACAGAGTCAAAGTAGAGGAGTAAAGACTATGGAAGAGAAAGAAGTCAAACTGATGAAAGGCAACGAGGCCATTGCCGAAGCGGCAATACGCGCCGGTGCCGATGCATACTACGGATACCCCATCACCCCGCAGACCGAAGTTATGGAGTATCTGATGGAGACTGACGCGTACGCACGTACAGGTATGGTGGTTCTCCAGGCAGAGAGTGAGGTTTCAGCTATTAATATGGTATATGGAGCAGCCGCTACCGGACACAGGGTGATGACATCGTCCTCAAGTCCCGGTATCAGCCTGATGAGCGAAGGCATATCATACATCGCAGGAGCGGAACTGCCCTGTCTGCTTATCAACGTATCCCGCGGAGGTCCCGGTCTGGGCACTATCCAGCCGAGTCAGGCCGACTACTTCCAGACTGTCAAGGGCGGCGGTCACGGTGACTACAAGCTGCTCACCCTTGCCCCCAAGTCCGTGCAGGAGATGGCTGACTTCATCGCACTGGGATTCGACCTGGCATTCAAATACCGCAATCCGGTCATGATTCTGTCGGACGGCGCACTCGGCCAGATGATGGAGAAGATTGCACTGCCGGAGCAGCGTCCCAGACTCTCGGAGTATCCCGACTGGGCGACCAACGGAACACCGGAAGGAATGGAGCGCAGGTATGTCACGTCACTTAACCTCCACCCGGCACAGCACGAGCTGGTCAACCAGCGTCTGCAGGCCAAGTACCGTCAGATGCAGGCCGAGGAGGTGCGCTACGAGCTGATACAGTGCGAAGATGCGGAATACATAATCGTCGCATTCGGCATCATTGCCAGAATTGCCCAGAAGAGCATCGAGATGGCCCGCGCCAAGGGTCACAAGGTAGGTCTGTTCAGGCCGATTTCACTGTTCCCGTTCCCGACGAAGGAGATTGAGGCTCTGGCAAACGAGAAGAGAGTTAAGGGCTTCTTGTCCGTCGAGCTGAATGCCGGACAGATGGTCGAGGATGTCAGACTGGCTGTAGAGGGCCGCAAGCCTATAGGTTTCTTCGGACGACTCGGAGGTATGGTCCCGATGCCGGAGGAGATAGAGAACGCGCTTTACCGTCAGTTCGGACTTTAACAACAAGCCAATATGGATCCAAAAGATATAATCAAACCGGAGAATCTGGTATATAGGAAGAGTCGTCTGATGTCAGACAACACTTTCAATTTCTGCCCGGGATGCGGTCACGGACTTGTGGTGCGCACCATTGCAGAAGTAATCGAGGAAATGGGTATCGAGCATGACGTAATCGGAATATCACCGGTGGGATGTTCGGTATTCCTCTATGATTTCTATAAGTTCGACGTTGTGGAAGCCGCTCACGGACGCGCCTGCGCTGTTGCTACCGGCATCAAGCGCGTGCAGCCTGACAAGTTCGTCTTCACATATCAGGGCGACGGCGATCTCGCAGCTATCGGTACAGGCGAGACAATGCATGCCTGCAACCGCGGCGAGAACATCGTCATTGTCTTCATAAACAACGGCATTTACGGAATGACCGGCGGTCAGATGGCCCCCACGACACTGGAGGGAATGAAGACCACCACCTGCCCGCGCGGAAGAGACGTCAAGACAATGGGTTATCCGCTCAACATCACCCCGCTGCTCGCACAGTTGGACGGCGTCTGCTATGTGACACGTCATTCAGTGCACACTCCTGCCAATGTACGCAAGCTCAAGAAGGCGCTCCGTACGGCATTCGAAAACCAGCGTGACAAGAAGGGTACATCCATCGTCGAGGTCGTGTCGAACTGCAACTCCGGATGGGGCATGTCTCCTAAGGCAGCAAACGAGTGGATGGTAGAGAATATGTTCAAGAAGTATCCGCTCGGCGACATAAAGGTGGACGGAAAGCTTGTTATGGATATGAACGCACCAAGATAACAGAAGCTATGACAGAAGAGATAGTAATTGCCGGATTCGGAGGACAGGGAGTCCTTTCACTGGGAAAGATCATGGCATATTCGGGACTCATGCAGGGAATGGAAGTATCGTGGATGCCGTCATACGGACCTGAAATTCGCGGCGGTACAGCCAACGCGATGGTAATTCTGAGCGACACCCCCATCAGTTCGCCTATTCTACAGGATTTCAGTACAGCAATCATACTCAACCAGCCGTCTCTGGATAAGTTCGAAAATAGAATCAAGCCCGGAGGTACGCTCATATACGAGACCAGCACCATCACACGCAAGCCTACCCGTACAGACATCAACATCTATCCCGTAGATGCCACGAAGGCTGCGACAAAAAGCGGTGCCACCAAGGTAGCCAACATGTTCCTGCTGGGTGCATACATGAAGATTCACCCCTTCCTCAAACTCGAGTACGTTCTGGAAGGCATCAAGCACTCAGTTTCTGAGCGTAACTGGAAATACATACCGATGAACGAGAAGGCAATCGTCGCCGGCATGGACCTGATCAATCAGTAAAAAC
>JAKSIW010000127.1 GCA_024398555.1 Bacteroidaceae bacterium
CGGGAGGAGGAATACGAAGGCAAGCTCCCCGAACCATACAACCCTCGTCTGGACCTGCCTCATTACAAATTCCCCAATCCCGAACTGCTCAGACAGTACGACGAGACCGGTCCTGCCGACAACAGGGATGAGCAGCAGGCCAACAAGGACCGCATCATCAAGGTGCTGCGTTCGTTCGGCATTGAGATAACCTCCATCAGCGCCACACAGGGACCTACAGTCACCCTGTATGAAATCACTCCGGCCGAAGGTATCAGAATCAGCAAGATACGCAATCTGGAAGATGACATAGCACTGAGCCTCGCCGCATACGGAATCCGCATCATAGCCCCTATTCCGGGCAAGGGAACGATAGGTATCGAGGTACCGAACGCCAATCCGGTCATGGTGCCTATGCAGTCCATCATCAAGAGCAGGAAGTTCGTGGACAGCAAAATGGAGCTTCCGGTAGCACTCGGGCGCACCATCACGAATGAAATATTCATGGTTGACCTGGCCAAGATGCCTCACCTGCTCGTGGCAGGCGCCACCGGTATGGGCAAGTCCGTCGGTCTGAATGCCATCGTGACATCACTCCTTTACAAGAAGCACCCGGCCGAGATGAAACTGGTCATGGTTGACCCCAAGATGGTGGAGTTCAGCATTTACTCCTCCATTGAGAAGCATTTCCTTGCCGAACTGCCTGATGCCACGGAACCCATCATCACGGATCCGACCAAGGTGGTTCACACGCTCAAGTCGCTCTGCACCGAGATGGACAACCGATACGAGCTGCTCAAGGATGCCAATGTCCGTTCCATCATCGAATACAACAAGCTCTTCATCGACAACAAGCTCAGCCGTCTGAAGGGGCACAGGTATCTGCCATACATCGTCGTCGTCATTGACGAGTTCGGCGACCTGATAATGACCGCCGGCAAGGAGATAGAGACTCCTATCTGCCGCATTGCGCAGAAGGCCCGCGCCGTCGGTATGCACATGATCATCGCCACACAGCGTCCTACGACGAACATCATCACCGGCACCATCAAGGCAAACTTCCCTGCACGCATCGCATTCCGTGTCACCTCAATGGTGGACTCACGCACGATTCTGGACCGTCCGGGAGCCAATCAGCTCATCGGCCGCGGCGACATGCTCTTCTCGCAGGGAGGAGACCCCGAACGCGTACAGTGCGCGTTCGTCGATACGCCCGAAGTGCAGAACATCTGCAGTTACATCAGCAGTCAGCCGAGCTATCTTACGGCATACGAACTGCCAGAATACGTGGATGAGAGCGAAGGTTCATGTGAGAGCAGCGAACTGAGCCGTGGCGAACTGGACCCGATATTCGAAGATGCCGCACGGGTCATCGTAAGCAGCCAGCAGGGTTCGACATCTCTCATCCAGCGCAAGTTCTCCATCGGTTACAACAGAGCCGGACGTATCATGGACCAGCTGGAGAAGGCAGGCATCGTAGGCCCGCAGGACGGCAGCAAGCCGCGTCAGGTCCTGTGCGTCGATGACATTGAACTCGAACAGAAAATCCAGAACCTGTTATGAGAAGACTTGCTTCAACCATAATACTGTCAGTTCTGTGCAGCATCTCATTCGCCCAGAATGGCAGCGACAGACTCGACGCATTCCTCAAGACCGTCGGGAAGGAAGGCATCAGATGTGAAGGGACATTCTCAGGCTTCATCGGCTCGGATGACCCTGACATGAAGATATCCGTCATCATGAAGGGAGACCGCTACTACTACTCCACCCCCGAGTCAGTGTGCTGGTATGACGGGAAGACCTTATGGAACGGCATTGCCGTTGACGGCGAACTGGTGGAAGTATATCTGTCGAATCCGTCCGACGAGGAGATTGCCGCGAGCAATCCTTTTCTGATGATGAGCCATCATGAAGGCTTCGGGATCTCCGCACCCGATTCCAGGACTCTGCTTTTCACGGCGGAAGATCAGAAGGAAGGGGCCTGCGGAGGCATTCTGAAAATCAGTGTCACGTTTGACGCAGAAGGACATCCGTCGGTCATTGCGCTCAGATCAAAACTGCAGAAAGCATCCGATCCGGACATCATCCTGAAAGTGACAGCATTCCGGACCGGCGGCATCAGCGACAGCGACTTCACATTCCCGAAGTCCAAATGGCCCAAGGCGGAAGTCATTGACTTAAGATAACAAGTATATCCTATATTATTATGGAAAGAATCAAATGCCTTATCATCGGCTCCGGCCCTGCCGGTTACACTGCAGCCATCTACGCTGCGAGAGCTACTCTGTCACCGGTTGTGTACGAAGGTCTGCAGCCCGGCGGTCAGCTCACCACCACATCAACAGTCGAGAACTTCCCCGGATATCCCGACGGCGTCTCCGGTGACGATCTCATGAACGACCTGCGCACTCAGGCGGAACGCTTCGGCACAGACATCCGCTACGGCACTGTCACCGAAGTCGACTTCTCGAAGGCACCGTACATCGTAAGGATTGATGACGGAAGCGAGGTTGAGGCAGACACAGTCATCATCTCCACAGGCGCATCGGCCAAGTACCTGGGTCTGGACGACGAGAAGAAATATGCAGGACGCGGTGTAAGCGCATGCGCCACCTGCGACGGTTTCTTCTACCGCAAGAAAGTGGTAGCTGTCGTCGGCGGCGGTGACACAGCCTGCGAGGAAGCCATGTACCTGTCCGGACTGGCATCAAAGGTGTACCTCGTAGTACGCAAGACATGGCTCCGTGCCAGTCAGATCATGCAGGACCGCGTGCTGAACAATCCGAAGATAGAGGTCCTGTTCGGCTGCAACGTCTTCGGACTGACCGGCGACGGCAAGGTACAGGGTATGAAAGTCGTCAGGAATGCCGGCACGGACAGCGAAGAGCGCTTTGAACGTGAGATAGACGGATTCTTCCTCGCCATCGGGCACAAGCCAAATGCTGACGTATTTGCAAAATGGCTCGATTTGGACGAAAGCGGATACATCATGACTCTGGACGGCACTCCCAAAACGAAGATTCCGGGCGTGTTCGCCGCAGGTGACGTAGCCGACCCACGCTATCGTCAGGCCATTACCGCAGCTGCTTCCGGCTGCAAGGCCGCAATAGAGGCAGAACGTTATCTGAATGAACTTTGACAAGTTCATTCAGATATGACGACATACTTTTAGTTTGCTTCGCAAACGCGCTCCTTTCTGTCGCTTGGCACCCTCCGGGTGCGACAGTTACGCTGTAAATAAATACTTTATAAGTTCATTCAGATATTACGACATACTTTTAGTTTGCTTCGCAAACGCGCTCCTTTCTGTCGCTTGGCACCCTCCGGGTGCGACAGTTACGCTGTAAATAAATACTTTATTAGTTCATTCAGATATGACGACATACATCATACTAATTTAATAAAATGAGGAAATTAACATTGCTTCTTGCAGTTCTTGCATCAGGCACTCTGATGGCTCAGAACCGCGCCGGCGCTCCGGCACAGGCTTCAGGACCTGTCAATCCTGTATTCGACAAGTACGTCCAGCCGGATGTATCGTTCGATGTATATTTCACTGAATCCAAGTCCAAGCCGGCCACTCCGGATGCACAGGGATTCATTCGTCGCTGGACTC
>JAKSIW010000128.1 GCA_024398555.1 Bacteroidaceae bacterium
GTAACGGTGACACGGCCGTCTCCGAACACCTTTCTCGAAATGTAAACGCCCGATGTCGGGTTTTCCACCACCCTTCCGTCCAGGCCGATGAACTCCTCAGAAACGACGCTGTCGTCAACCGGTGTCCTGACCTCGGTCTTGGACCTCAGTTTTTCAGCACATGCCGCGATTTCATCAGCCGCATTCCACAGCTGGAATGTCGATGCCGTCTCCAGAAAGTCGCCTCCGTACTGTTCCACAGTCCTCTGCAGTTTCACATAGTACCTGCCCTGGCTGACCTCTTCATCGCCGGCGAACAGTTCGAGCAGATACTGTGCATCAGCCATCGCCTCAAGGAACATGACCAGATTGGCGGCATGAGTCTCTGCCTCCTCCACCAGCTTGAGCACCTCGCCTGTAGCCTTCACAAACTCTTCCGGTGTCGTACCGGACAGGCTCGAGTATCTGTCAATCTCTGATTTGAGGTTCTGTCTGTATGTCAGAGTATATTCCGGATATTCTGCCGACAGGTAATCATACACGTTATTCAGCTTCTTCAACGCAGCCACCAGCGGTCCCTTATACTTCTGGGCCATTGTCGGAGTAGTGCTTACGATGACATTTCCCACGAGAACCGCAAACTTGTTGGAAGTCGCGATGAAGTTCAGCGTATAGTCTCCCTCATTACTCACAGAAAACTCCACACGATGAGTCTTGGAGCCTGATATGGAGCGGTTCACATCACCGTTCGCATGTCCGGCCGAAACCAGATTCTCCTCATTGCACACGGCTATTCCCGCCGGGTTGCAGACTGTCATCGAGAAGGTCACCTCATTGTTCATTGCCGGAGCATTCCAGTATGCGGAGCTGAACTCCACGGCATACCGTCCCTTGGTGAGGTGAAGCACGGCATCGGAATAGCTGCCGTATGTCATGGTGGTGCTGCCGGTACCGCTTGCAATCAGATATATCGCGGCATCCATGTCGCCGCCGCTCTTGAAATACCTCAGGCGGCTGCCGGAAGAGCAATACTCATTCTGCCGGGTCACTTCGCGCCTGCCGGAATAGATTTCCGTCCTGATCCAGGAAGTCGGGATGCAGTCGTCATCCAGTTCCCTGCGTGAAATCCAGTCCTCACGGTACAGAGTATCAGCGACAAACTCTCCGGTCACCTCCTCCTGACCGATATAGTATTTGAAGAAGCAGTCCTTCTTGACACCACCGAAAGTATCCACAACATTATACAGTGTCATGGAATACTCTCCCGAATCCAGACTGTCCTCAGGATTCATGACGAAAGTAACAGTCTCGTCCGGCTGACTCCCTGTCGGTCTGAGAGTAAACTGCGAGCTGGGTCCTATCAGTTTCGCATAGAGATTCTCCGCGACAATCGGCTTGTTGAACGTATATGAGAAGCACAGGCCCTCATTCGGCAGGTCGAAGGAGCCGTCGGCAGGCATTGCCTTCAGCAGTTTGGGTGGCACGGCCTCGATAGGACCGTCCAGACTGTATCTCTTGCAGAAATTCCATATTTCACAGCTGGTAAGCACGCAGGAGGCATCCATCGACACCCAGTGGCCCTTGCCGTCGAGCGTCAGCAATGCCACCTCCATTCCGGTCTCCTGGTTCGTCCACACCTCGAGCGAGGCATTGGACTTGCCATGGTATGGCTTGGTGTATACAGATGTCTGGCTGCACCCATCTATATCAACCCATTTGAGTACGTACGGTCTTGCCCCGCTGTATGCAACCACATCGTCATCCGTGCCGTGGGTATGGATAATCGGCACAGGCCTGGTGTGCGGTGCGCTTCCGCCCATGTTGTAGCCGCTTATCGGAGCGAACGCCGCAATCTTGTCCGCAATGATGGAAGCCGCATGATAGGTGAACATTCCACCCATGCTGAATCCGGACAGATACACGCGGTTCTTGTTGATATGATACCTCTCGAACATATTTTCGATGATGGCCTCCACGAACTTGGTATCCTTGTCACCGCCGATGTCCCAGGACTTGCCCTCGCCCTCAGGATAGACCACAACGAAGCCGGCCGTGTCCGCCACTTCTGCCCAGTGAGCCATGCCCTTCTGGTATTCTGCATCCTGATTCATGCCGTGCATGGAAATGACAAGAGGCGCATATTCCGGCAGCTTGTCCGGCACATACACCAGCATCTCACGGGTCGAATTATCCACCTTTAATTTCTCACGGGTCTCGCCCGCGTACATTGTTGAAGTTGCTGCCAACAGCAGAATTAAAGAAGTAAAATATCTCATAAGCAGTCAGTGTTTTCTGTTCCTTTCGCAAATATGTAAAAAAATGTCGCGTCATCAATGAAATGGCGCGACATTTTATCAACCTGGCCGGAAGGTCAGGCTATTGTTTGGCCCAATTACTTCTGCAGAAGCTTGTTGTCTGAACCGAGCACCTCCACGATCTTGTGGATGTACATCTTCTTCATATTCTCGCGGGCCGGCTTCAGATACTGGCGCGGGTCGAAGTGGCTCGGGTTCTCAGCCAGATACTTGCGGACAGCTGCGGTCATTGCCAGACGTGAGTCAGAGTCGATGTTGATCTTGCAGACAGCGCTCTTGGAAGCCTCGCGAAGCTGCTCTTCTGGAATACCCACTGCATCAGGCAGCTTGCCGCCGAATGCGTTGATGGTATCGACCTCGTCCTGTGGAACTGAAGATGAGCCGTGGAGAACGATCGGGAATCCCGGGAGCTTCTTCTCAACCTCATGCAGCACGTCGAATGCGAGTGGAGGAGGAACGAGCTTGCCGGTCTTCGGGTCGCGTGTGCACTGCTCCGGCTTGAACTTGTATGCACCGTGTGAAGTACCGATGGAGATAGCCAGTGAATCGCAGCCAGAACGGGTAGCGAAATCGATAACCTCCTCCGGCTTTGTGTAATGTGACTCCTCGGAAGCGACCTCATCCTCGACACCTGCCAGAACGCCCAGCTCGGCCTCTACGGTAACGTCATACTTGTGAGCGTACTCCACAACCTTCTTGGTCAGGGCGATGTTCTCCTCGTACGGAAGGGATGAACCGTCAATCATGACAGAGCTGAAGCCCATGTCAATGCAGTCCTTGCAGAGCTCGAAGCTGTCACCGTGGTCCAGATGGAGGACGATTTCCGGATGAGCGCAGCCCAGTTCCTTGGCATAACCTACAGCACCCTCAGCCATGTAGCGGAGAATTGTGGCATTTGCATAGTTGCGGGCACCCTTTGATACCTGCATGATAACCGGAGACTTTGTCTCAACGGCAGCCATGACGATAGCCTGCATCTGCTCCATTGTGTTGAAATTGAATGCCGGGATAGCATAACCGCCCTTAACGGCAGCTGCGAACATTTCGCGGGTGTTCACAAGACCCAGATCTTTGTAGTTAACCATCTTTTTATGTTTTAGTTGTAATAATTGGCCTATTTTCGGTTTACCGGCGCAAAATTAGCTAAAACTGATCAAAAACGGCAAGAACGCCGGTCATTTTGACATTATATTTATCAACAAG
>JAKSIW010000129.1 GCA_024398555.1 Bacteroidaceae bacterium
TCTCCTACCTGGTCCAGATGCCGAAGAAATGATTGACCGGACCGTGTCCGTGCCCTATCGAATAATGGCTGCCCGACTCTATCGCCGCAGCAATGTATGCCTTCGCCGCACGAGCGGCATCGTCGAGCTTCATCCCCTGTGCCAGATATGAGGCGAAGGCTGACGACAGCGTGCAGCCGGTGCCATGTGTGTTAGGAGTATCGCACCTCTGCGACTTCAGTTCGATGACGTGGTCTTCCTCCGCATTGTAGAAGTAATCCGTCAGCTCGTCATCCGTCAGATGTCCGGCCTTCATCAGCACGGACACTCTGCCGTCAAGCGACAGTTTCCTTGCAATACGGGGCAGATCCTCACGCCCGTATATCCTCTCTCCCGCCAGAATCTCCGCTTCCGGAATGTTTGGCGTAATGACACGTGCCATAGGAATCAGCTCGCGTCTGAGTGTCTTCACCGCACTGTCCTCTATCAGTCTGTGTCCGGAGGTAGATACCATCACAGGGTCCAGCACAATGTTCCGGACCTGATACTCCGACAGCCTGGCTGCAATGGCCTCAATCACCTGAGCGGAATGCAGCATACCAATCTTCACTGCATCCGCACCGATGTCGCAGAGTACGGCATCAATCTGTGCGCCGACCACCTCTGCAGGAATCGGGAATACGTCAATCACGCCCACCGTATTCTGAACGGTGACCGCAGTAATGGCGCTGGCCGCATACGAGCCGGTGGCACTTATGGCCTTTATGTCCGCCTGAATGCCGGCACCGCCTCCGCTGTCACTGCCGGCGATGGTAAGAACTCTGCTATATCTATTTGTGTGTGTTGCATTTACGACCTCAGACAGTTCTCCTGCGGCATTCCCCGGTGAATCCGCAGCCACAATGGCACTGACCACCGCAATCCCGTCCGCACCGCATGACATCACATCGGCTGCGGTACTGAGATTCATTCCGCCTATGCCGACCACAGGATGATGCGACAGCCGTACCGCCTCGCGCAGTCCGTCCAGTCCGAACGGAGTGGCTGTATCTGTCTTGGTCGGAGTGGAAAATACCGGTGAAACACCTATGTAGTCCACATCAAGACTGTTTGCCGCGATGACATCGTCCATACTCTCCACAGAAAGTCCGATGATGCGGTCGGGTCCCAGTATCCGGCGAGCCGCATCGTAGGGCATATCAGACTGGCCGATATGTACTCCGTCAGCACCGCACGCCAGCGCCACATCCACGCGGTCATTTATTATCAGCGGTACGCCGCAAGCAGACAGCATAGCCTTCAGTTCGCGTCCGAGCCCAATGAAATCGCGCGTGGAGCATTCCTTCTCGCGCAGCTGTACCATAGTCACGCCGCCGGCAACCGCCTCGCGGACAATTTGAGATATTTCACGTCCTCCAGCCAGACCTCTGTCAGTCACAAGATAGAGTCTGAGAGATGCGGGATCAAAATTCTTCATACTGCAAACATCCGATTATTCCGTAAGGACAGTTCCACGAATTACCGATGAAAACTGCGCTGCATTGCACAGGCTCAGCTCATCCAGAATATCAGTCATGAGGGTGCCGGTACCCCGATAGCGGGATGCCGCCCTTTCACCGGCCACAGCCATCAGTGCCATCGCATTCCATGCCGCAGTCAGACAATCGCTGTCCACAGCGGCGAATGCGGCACACAGCGCCGACACAGTGCAACCCGTACCGCTCACACGGCGCATGAGCGGAGAGCCGTTCTCCACCGTCAGCACCTGTCGTCCGTCAGTAATGTAATCAGTGGAACCGCTCACCACAACCACGCAGCCGGCATCGGAGGCAAGCTCACGTGCGCTGTCCAGAGCCATTTCACTCCCGACGGCACTGTCCACGCCCCTAGTCCTGCAAACGGAACTGCCGGCCAGAGCCATAATCTCAGAAGCGTTACCTCTTATTATCGAAGGGTGTCCCTCGCGTATGAGCTCCCCTGCAATGTCAGTGCGAAGCTGCGTAGCCCCTGCCCCGACGGGATCGAGCACCCACGGCTTGCCGAGTTCGCCAACGGCACCGACAGCCGTCTCTGCCGCATCCGTCAGAGCCCTGTCAGGGCAACCGATATTCACATAGAGAGCATCGCAGAGCGCGGCCACATCACGCATCTCCTCCTGACGGAACGACATCAGCGGCGACGCCCCCACCGCCAACAGAGCATTGGCGTTGAAGTTCATCGCAACATAGTTCGTAATGCAGTGGATGAGCGGACCGCGTGCACGAATCGCATCACAGTCCCGGACAAAGCCGGAAACGAATTCTCCGTTCATAATTTCCTACGTTGTAATTACACAAATCAGGTTCAACGGGTCTGTTCTCAGCCGCGCCACAGCGCAGCACCCCGATATTTGACCGCAAATCTACATATTCCGGGCCGAACGGTCAAACTTCACAGGCGAAAAAGTTGGCAGGCAAGCCGAAAGGATGTTTGATGAACGATAAAAATAAATCCGTAACTTTACCGTCGAATCATGTCACATAGATGGAAAGAGTAATAGTAATAGCTGAAGACGAAGAGAGGAAGCTGATAGAGCAGGTCATCCCCGGGTGCAGGGACAGGGTCATCGTGACCGGTGTCGGAGCATTCAACATCATTCAGGGACTGCGTGACATTCCGATGGATACAGAGATTCTGAACATCGGATACGCAGGAAGCACCAACTTCGAGATAGGAACCGTCGTGGAGGTGTCAGAATCCAAGCTCAACCACCCTTCCGTCACTTACGAAGAGCCGACATACAAGCTCCATACCACCGGAGAATACCCACATGCCATCTGCTACACCAACACCGATTTCGTGCTTCAGTCCCGATACAAGGACTGTCTGTTCGATATGGAGCTGGCATTCATCATGGTCATGGGATTCGGGAAGGTCCGTTCCATCAAGTTCGTAAGCGACAACCTCAGTCTTCACAATTACCGCGAGACGGTCAGCACCCCCGCTCCGCCAGCATCCGATGCAGACCCGGCAAAGCCTGCCGGACTGAAGAAGATTCCGAGCTTTACGGTCAATCACGAGAAGCTGCTGCGCGGCATCTACGTGTCACGCAAGGACATCATCGGCAAGGAGGTCGTCACGACATTCGACATCCGCATGAAGGAGCCCAACCGCGAGCCTGCCCTCACTCCCGAAGTCAGCCACACCATAGAGCATCTGGCCGCCACATACCTGCGCAACGACCCCACATGGAAGGACTGGATAGTCTATTGGGGCCCGATGGGATGTCTCACAGG
>JAKSIW010000013.1 GCA_024398555.1 Bacteroidaceae bacterium
ATAGACGTAACAAAAACATAACAGACCTTTTTCATACCAGTATATAGCAATCACAACAAACTCGAATAAAATAAAGCGGGCGAAAACTATGAAAAATAACAAGTTTTCGCCCGCTTTCGTAGAATAAAAACTATATGACATGCAAATATTCGACAATATTCAGCCTCTTTCAAATCTATTCACACTGACCTTCCCAAAGATTGGTTCTCTGACTCATTGACTTGCCTGAGGCAACATTATCTTTGTGCAATATTCATTTCAAAACAGAATCTGTATCTTTGTGAGTGCCGAAAGGCGTAGCTGTTATTTGTTTTGAAATGAAAGTTGTTGTATATGATGCATTCGCTGCATCGCCCGGAGATTTGAGCTGGGACGGCTGGGATCAGCTGGGTGATGTGACCATCTATGACAGAACGGCTCCTGAGGATGTTGTGGAACGCGGACGTGGTGCTGAGGTGGTGATTACAAACAAGGTGGTTATTGACAGAAATGTTATCGGGCAGCTTCCGCAGTTGCGTTACATAGGAGTGCTGGCTACGGGATTCAATGTCGTGGATACGGTTGCTGCGCGAGAGCATGGTATTGTCGTGACAAATATTCCGGCATACAGTACGATGTCGGTCACTCAGATGGTGTTCGCTCATCTGCTGGATATCGCGAACAACGTGGGCGGACATTCCGCATCCGTGCATGGCGGTTTGTGGCAGCGTGCGGATGATTTCTCCTATATGCTGACAACGCAGATGGAGCTGGATGGCAAGACAATGGGAATAGTAGGTCTTGGCAAAATCGGAATGCAGGTCGCGAAGGTGGCTATGGCATTCGGAATGAAGGTGCTGGCTTATACCTCGAAGGATGCCGCAAGTCTGCCGCCAGGTATTGTGAAGGCTCAGTCCATGGATGATGTCTTCAGCATGGCGGATGTGGTGACACTTCATTGTCCGCTTACGGAATCTACCGTTCATTTGGTGAATGACAGAACCCTGGGACTGATGAAGAGCAGTGCGATACTGATAAATACGGGTCGTGGAGGACTTGTTGATGAGGACGCTCTGGCTCGGGCTCTGCGCGGGAAAAGAATCATGGCTGCCGGCGTGGATGTGCTTACGGAGGAACCGCCGCGGCACGGGTCTCCGCTTATTGGAATTGGGAACTGCCACATTACTCCTCACATTGCCTGGGCGACGTTGGAGGCACGAATGCGCCTGATGAGGATTGCGCTGGACAATGTGATTGCGTTCGTTTCGGGAAAACCTCAGAATGTGGTGAATTGATTTTTTCGTTATCTTTGAAAGTTTGAAACGCTATTCGGACGGGTAACTGATGTCGGTTGAGATTGTAGAGGTAACATCACGGAGACAGCTGCGCAGGTTCATACGCTTCGGTTATGACCTGTACAGGGGCAACAGGTATGCTGTGCCAGATTTGTTCGGCAGCCAGAGGGACGCTTTCACTCCGGGGAGGAATGCCGCTCTCGATTTCTGCGATCTGGTGCTTTTCCTCGCAGTTCGTGACGGAGTGACCGTCGGACGGACGGCCGGTATCATCAACAGGCATGCCAATGAGAAATGGGGCCGCGATACGGTCCGTTTCGGGTGGATAGATTTCATTGATGACCGCGAGGTGAGCAGGGCTCTTCTGGATGCTGTGGCGGCATGGGGCCGTTCCAGAGGCATGACGGAGATTGAGGGCCCGTTCGGATTTACTGACTTTGATCCGGAGGGGATGCTGGTGGACGGCTTTGACCAATTGGGTACGATGGCTACCATCTACAACTATCCGTATTACAGCGAGCATATCAGGGCTCTGGGTATGGAGTGTTCTGCGGAATGGGTGGAATGGAGTATTCCGTTCGATACGGTTCCCGAGAAGATGGGCCGTCTGGCCGGACTCGTACTGAAGAGGTATAATCTGCACGTTGCAGAGCTTGGCAGCAAGTCGGAAGAGGCCACGCGATATGCCTGCCGTCTGTTCGAACTGGTCAATGTGGCCTATTCTCCGCTGTACGGATTCTCGGAATTCTCGCAGAGGCAGATTGAGGATTTTGTGCGGAGGTATCTGCCGCTTCTGGACATGAAGCTGGTTACGTTCATACTCGACGGGCATGACGAGCTGGTGGCAGCCGGTCTGGTCATGCATTCATTGTCAAGGGCTCTCCAGAAAGCGCGGGGCAGACTCTTCCCGTTCGGATGGTGGCATCTGTTCAAGGTGCTCAAAGTCAAGCCGGACGAGTATGTGGACATGCTATTTCTGGCGATAAGACCGGACTATCAGAACAAGGGGCTGAATGCGGTGATGTTCGACCGTATGATACCTGTAGCCCGCAGCATGGGAATGAAACTCGCTGAGAGCAATCCCGAACTCGTCACCAACAGTAAGATGCAGGCCCATTGGCAGTATTTTGAGGGGGCGCACATCCACAAGCGCAGATGTGTCTTCCGTAAGGATTTGTAACAGGAAATAAATTCAATATATGGCAGAGGAACTTGACGAGAGTCTGTTTGAGGAACAGCAGACGCAGTACAACGAGGATAATATCCGCCACATGAGTGATATGGAGCATGTCAGGACGCGTCCCGGCATGTACATCGGCAAGCTGGGTGACGGAACTCAGAGTGACGATGGCATTTACGTGCTTCTGAAGGAGGTCATTGACAACAGCATTGACGAATTCAGGATGAACTCCGGCAAGCGGATTGAGATTGAACTGAAGGACAATCGTCTCGTGAGTGTGCGCGATTTCGGACGTGGCATCCCACAGGGCAAGCTGAAGGAGGCGGTGAGTGTGCTGAATACCGGAGGTAAGTTCGACAGCAAGGCCTTCAAGAAGAGTGTCGGTCTGAACGGTGTCGGTGTCAAGGCAGTGAACGCGCTCAGTTCGCATTTCGAGGTGAGCAGCTTCCGTGACGGACAGGTGCGTCATCTGGTGTTTGAGAAAGGCATTATGCAGAGTGACGAGACGCTTCCGAGCGGAGAGGAGCATGGCACGCTGGTCCAGTTCGAACCGGATGACCAGCTTTTCCGCGGCTACTCATTCCGTCCGGCCATCATTGAGACGATGCTTCGCAACTATACCTACCTCAATACAGGTCTCACGATAATGTACAACGGTCAGCGCTTCCTGTCGCGGGCCGGTCTGGAGGACCTTCTGAATGAGAGGATGAGCGCATCCAGCCTGTATCCTATCATCCATCTCAAGGGGACGGACATCGAGATTGCATTCACTCACACCGGTCAGTATGGCGAGGAGTACTACTCCTTTGTGAATGGTCAATATACATCGCAGGGAGGTACTCATCAGAGCGCGTTCAAGGAGCACATTGCCCGTACCATCAAGGAATTCTTCGGCAAGAACTTCGAGGCATGCGACATCCGTAACGGCATGGTGGCCGCCATCGCGCTCAATGTGGAGGAACCGGTGTTCGAGAGTCAGACCAAGATCAAACTCGGCTCCACGACGATGACTCCGGGCGGACAGCTCTCATTGAACAAGTTCGTAAGTGACTTCATCAAGAAGGAGGTGGATGACTATCTGCATATCAATCCGGATGTGGCCGATGCCATACTGCAGAAGATTCAGGCTTCGGAGAAGGAACGCAAGGAAATAGCGGGAATGACCAAACTGGTGCGCGAACGCAACAAGGAGAGCAATCTGCACAACAGCAAGCTGGCCGACTGCCGCATTCATCTGAGCGATGCCAAGGGCGAGAGAAAGGAGGAGAGCTGCATCTTCATTACCGAGGGACTTTCTGCAAGCGGTTCCATCACCAAGAGCCGTGATGTGAATACTCAGGCTGTATTCAGTCTCCGTGGCAAGCCGCTGAACTGCTACGGACTGACGAAGAAGGTCGTATATGAGAATCAGGAGTTCCGTCTGCTTCAGGCGGCTCTGAACATCGAGGACGGTTTGGACGGACTCCGTTACAACAAGGTGATAATCGCTACCGATGCCGATGTGGACGGAATGCATATCCGTCTGCTGATGACGACGTTCTTCCTGCAGTTCTTCCCGGAACTTGTCAAGAAGGGCCACGTATATATTCTGCAGACACCGCTCTTCAGGGTACGCAACCGCCGCAGAAAGAAGCCGAAGGCCGCCGGAGTGCAGGGCGTGGTGACGGAGAGTGCTGACTTCGAGACAATATACTGCTATTCCGAAGATGAGAAGAGAATAGCCATAGACAAACTCAGCCCGGATCCGGAGATTACACGATTCAAAGGTCTTGGAGAGATTTCGCCCGATGAATTCAAGAACTTCATCGGCGAGGACATGCGTCTGGAGCGTGTCACTCTGCAGAAGACTGACGCAGTGGCCGACATGCTGTCATTCTATATGGGCAAGAATACTATGGAACGTCAGAACTTCATCATTGACAACCTTGTTGTGGAACAGGATCTTGTCGATGAGGAGGAAGGCGAGAAATTTTAATTGTTCTGTCATGAAGATACTGTTTCCCGGATCATTTGATCCATTCACATCGGGTCATGCCGACCTGGTGGAAAGGGCTTTGAAAATTGCAGACAGTCTTGTTGTGGCCATAGGGGTCAATCCTGCCAAGAAAACGCTCTGGACTCCATCTGAACGTCTGGAGGCTATCAGCAGGTATTATGCCGCTGATCCCAGAGTGAGCGTCATGACATACGAGGGCCTTACTTTCAATCTTATGAAAAAGGTCGGAGCCGATGTAATGCTTCGCGGAGTACGTTCGGCGGCGGATTTCGAGGCGGAGAGGAGTCTGGCGGATGCCAATCGCATTGTCGGCGGAGTCGAGACATTGCTGATGGTGTCCAACCCGGCATACCAGCACGTGAGCAGCAGTCTGGTCAGGGAGCTGATAGGGCTGGGACATCCGGTGGACGGAATGATGTTGGATACGTTTATTATTCCTGAATCAAAGTGAGAAGATATTTCATTGCATTGCTGGCGCTGGTTTCTGCAACAGCGTCTTCAGCCCAGCAGACAATCAGGGTGGGTGACCAGCTGCAGAAACTTCTGCTGGCTGAAACTGCGATAAAATCGCTGTATGTTGACGAAGTGAATGACACTGTGCTCGTGGAGTCCGGCATTGCTGCCATGCTCAAGGAGCTGGACCCTCATTCCACATACATGACTTCGGATGAGGTCCGCAAGAGCGAAGAGACGCTTCAGGGCAATTTCGAGGGTATCGGTGTCCAGTTCAATATGGTCAAGGATACGCTCTTCATCGTGCAGACCATCCCCGGGGGACCATCCGAGAAGGTTGGCATCATTGCCGGAGACAGAATCGTAAGTGCCAATGATACTGCAATTGCCGGTGTCGGGATGTCCAATGAGGATATCATGTCGAGGCTGCGCGGACCGAAGGGCACCCATGTCAGTCTCGGCATCGTCAGGAAGGGCGTAAGCGGTGTCATCAGCTTCGATGTGATACGCGATGTCATACCGCTCAATACTGTGGATGCCTCGTTCATGGCGGCTCCCGGCATAGGATACATCAAGATATCAAGTTTCGGCACCAATACGGTGAATGAGTTCGTAACGGCCTGGGAGAAGCTTCTCAAGCAGGGTGCGGAGTCACTCGTTCTGGATCTGCAGGGCAATGGCGGAGGGTATCTCGGCGCGGCTGTCGGTATCGGAAACGAGTTCCTGGAACGTGACCGCATGATAGTCTATACGCAGGGACGCACCAGTCCCAAGATGACATATCTGGCTGAAGGCAACGGCCATTTCCGCAAGGGAAGGCTGGTAGTCCTCATTGATGAATATACGGCATCGGCGAGCGAGATCGTATCAGGAGCCATACAGGACTGGGACCGTGGTGTAATCATAGGCCGCCGTTCATTCGGCAAGGGACTTGTGCAGCGTCCGATTGATTTTCCCGACGGTTCGATGATACGCCTTACCGTGGCCAAGTATTTCACTCCCTCGGGACGCTGCATCCAGAAGCCCTACGGAGAAGACATCGACTACAGGGATGACATTGTGGAACGTCTCCACAGCGGACAGCTGGTGAGCGCGGACAGTATCCATTTCGCCGATTCCCTGAAGTGCAGCACTCTCGTGAAGGGACGCACCGTGTATGGCGGCGGAGGCATCATGCCCGATATTTTCGTGCCGATTGACACGACCCGCAGCACTGTGTGGTATCGCGAGGCTACGGCACATGGAGCGGTGCTTCAGGCCAGTCTGTCGTATGTGGACCGCAACCGTAAGGAACTGCAACGCAGATTCAGAAACTTCCGCAAGTACCAGACGGAATTCAGCGTAGGTCAGGACCTGCTTGATATGGTACTCGCAAACGCAGCGGAGGCAGACATCGGATTCGATCAGGAGGGATATGACACGGCATTGCCGTACATAACAGTCCAGTTGAAGGCGCTTGTGGCGCGTGACCTGTGGGGCATGAGCGAATACTTTGCCGTCCTAAATGCTCTGGATCCGATATATCTCCGGGCATTGGAATACCTTCAGTCCGATGAACCTATTTTATAGAATGCACCTTTTTTTATAAAGTGTATCTCATTGTTGTTTTTTCAATTATTGCATTATCTTTGCTATCGTTTAGAATCATTAACTACTGCTAAATATAAAACGTATGAAAAAGAAAGCATTACTGTTCGCGGCATTGATCATGGCCGGAATCACTGTGTCTGCACAGAATCCTATCATCAGGGACCAGTTCTCCGCAGACCCCTCGGCTCTTGTCGTAGGGGACAGGGTTTACGTATTCCCGTCACATGACATAAAGGCTCCGGCTGAATATGGCCGTAAGGACTGGTTCTGTATGGCCGACTACCATGTGTTCTCATCGGAGAACCTGACCGACTGGACTGACCACGGAATGATTGTTGACCAGTGGACTGCTCCATGGGTGAACGAGAAGGGATATTCAATGTGGGCTCCTGACTGCAAGTTCCATAACGGCAAGTACTATTTCTTCTTCCCTGCAGGTGCGAAACCACAGCCAAGCGCCAACGGACGTCGCGGTATGGGCGGCAACCGCGTAGGTATTGCCACTGCTGATTATCCTGAAGGTCCTTACACTCCGGAGGCTACTCCGATTGAGGGCGTAGGCGGCATTGACCCGTGTATCTTCGTCGATGATGACGGCCAGGGCTATCTGGTAATGCCGGGTATCACCATCACCAAGCTGAACGATGACTGGAAGTCAATATCTACCGATCCGGCTGACCGTCACCGCGTGGAGGGCGTTCCCACCAAGGGACTTGTTGAGGGCCCGTATCTGTTCAAGCACGACGGACACTACTACATGACATTCCCGTGGGCACGCAACGTGGAGGAGGTTCTGGCATACTGCATGGCCGACAACATCTTCGGTCCTTACGAGTTCAAGGGCGTCTTCTTCGAGGAGCATGCCAACAAGTGCTGGACCAACCACCACTCGATCATCGAGTTCAAGGGCCAGACCTATCTGTTCTACCATCACAACGAGTACTCTCCTGAATTTGACAAGAACCGTTCAGTATGTGCTGACAGCATCTTCTTCGAGCCGGACGGCACCATCCGCATGGTCAAGCCTACACTTCGCGGCATCGGCATCACCAAGTCCAATACGGAGATTCAGCTGGACCGCTACACAGCACTCAGCCAGAGCGGTGACTCCATTGACTATCTGGAGCGCAGCAACTACTTCGCCGGTTGGAAGACCATTTTCTTCGAGAAGGGCGCATGGGCACAGTACAACACCGTACAGTTTGACAAGGCTCCCAAGAGCGTGAAGGTCAAGATTGTTCCTCCATCGGCAGGTACTCTTGAAATACTTCAGGACGACAAGGTGATAGCGACAGTCGAAGTTCCTGCCGACCGTCAGGTCATCTACGCTTCCGCCAAGGTGAGCGGTGCTGCCAAGGGCATCCATCATCTGAAGGTACGCATGGCTTCCGAAGGCAAGGTCCAGGTGGACTGGCTGACATTCGAATAATACACTAAATATTGTGCTGCAATGAAAACTGCCAGATTATATGCCCTTTTCCTGCTTGTCCTGCTGACACTTCCGTGCGCAGGCAAGTCGGGGGCGAAGACAACTGAGTGCATCAATCCGCTCACATATACCGATATTCCAGACAATGACTGGATAAGGGTAGGTGATGACTACTACATGGTAAGCACCACCATGTATTTCTGTCCGGGTGCGCCTATCATGCATTCCAGGGACCTGGTTCACTGGGAGATCATCAGCTATGTCTATGATGTTCTCAATGATGACGATGTTTACAATCTGAGAAACGGTCGCAATGCTTATGGCAAGGGACAGTGGGCCACTTCCCTGAGATATGTGAACGGTACGTTCTATGCTCTCTTCATTGCAAATGACCAGGGCAAGACATACGTTTACAGGACGGATGACATCTACAGGAGCAATTGGGAACGTTCGGTTATCGACCGTCCCTTCCACGATGCATCCATGCTGTTTGAGGACGGCCATCTGTATGTGGTGTGGGGCAATGGCCAGCTGAGCATCATCGAACTGGAACCGGACGGTTCCGCCATCAAGGCCGGTGCTGAGGAGAAGGTGCTGATTGACTCCCCGCGTCAGGGATTCAACCTCCGTGCAGAGGGTGCACATATCTATCACATAGGCGACTACTACTACATCCTTGAGATTGACTGGCCGAGCGGAGGTGTACGTACCGAGACCTGCTGGCGTTCGAAGGAACTTATGGGACCGTACGAGCGCAAGGTCATTCTGAGCGGTGCTTTTGACGGTCGCGGAGACGGTGTGGCTCAGGGAGGAATCATTGAGACGCAGAATGGAGACTGGTACGCGATGATGTTCCAGGATCACGGTGCCGTAGGACGCATTCCGACTCTCCAGCCTCTGAAATGGGTGGATGGATGGCCTATCCTCGGTGATGATACCAAGCCTGTCAAGCAGTTCACTGTCAATCTTCCTGAGTCAGGCTCAAACCGCACCTGGGCGAATGACGAGTTCAAGTACAGGAAGAACGAACTTGATCTGGTATGGCAGTGGAACCACAAACCGGATGACAGCGCGTGGTCTGTTACAGAGCGCAAGGGCTGGCTCCGTCTGAAGACAGGTCAGATTGCAACCGATATCACCAATGCCCGCAATACTCTGACACAGCGTACCGTAGGGCCGAAGTGCCATTCCGAGGTCCTGATGGATGCCAGCGGCATGAAGCCTGGCGACAAGGCCGGTATCTGCGCATTCCAGAGCAACTACTGCACCATCGGTGTGGAGGTTGCAGAGGACGGATCCAAGAATCTCGTAGCGGTCACCCGCATTCCTCCGAGACGCCGTTTCGGCCAGCAGCAGTCTGCAGAGCCGCAGGGCAATGGAGAGAAGGAGGTGCTCCGCATACCTCTGAATCAGGACAAGGTATGGCTGGACATCAGATACGTGTTCACTCCTGATGAGGGCGAGCGTGCCGACCAGGCTTTCATGAGCTATTCTCTTGACGGAAAGAACTGGAATCAGGTAGATGCTGTCCTACAGATGAGCTTCTCTCTGGACTTCTTCACCGGCTACCGCACCGGTTTGTACAGTTTTGCGACAAAGCAGGCCGGAGGCTACGCCGACTTTGACTATTTCCATCAGACTCAGGAATGATTTCATAGGCTCTCCCCAAGGCCTTTATCAAAAAGGTGGTACGGACAAAAAAGGTGGTACGGACATTTGCCCATACCACCTTTTTTATATAAGTTTGCAGTTATCAAACGTTAACATGTAAAATATTCTGATATGAAGAAGGCGGAACTGCTGTTGACAGTGCTTGTTTTGGCGTTTTCCACGGCTACCGAATGCTTGGCTGCTGAGACGGAAGAACTGACTCACTCACTCTACATCAATGAACTGATGCAATCTACCTGGGGCGGTGAAATAGATGCACTCAACGAGTATCCGGACAGTTGGGTGGAACTGTACAATCCGTCAGACAAGGCAGTCTCCTTAGGCGGTTACGCCATCGGACGCAAGAAGAACTTCTATCAGTGCTATGAACTTCCCAATGCAATCATACCTGCACACGGATATATTGTCATCTATTGCGACAAGGAGAACAGAAATGTCCAGTTCTCCACTTCATACTATGAGATTCATACTGATTTCTGCCTGACCAACGCCAAGGAGGGACACATTTATCTGTATGACAAAGGACAGAATCTGGTCGATGCTGTCGATATTCCGGTCATGCCGGCTCCGAACGTCGCATACGGACGAAGGGCTGACGGAACAGATGACTGGGGATATATGCTCACAGCCACACCTTGTGAAAAGAACAGGGGAGGATTTGCCAAAATGATTCTGCCGGAACCGGAGATATCCGGCACCAGCAGGGTCGTTGAGGAGAAGTCCGGTTCGTCCAAGGTGATAAATGTCACCATATCCGTTCCCAAGGACGCTCCTTCCGATGCTGTGATACGCTACACGCTTGATGGAAGCGATCCTGACGAAAACAGCCCCCTGTGGACAAAGACACGTCAGTCATTCAACAGTACTACTGTCCTGAAGGCCAGACTTTTCGCTGACAGATGCCTCTCATCGCCGGCTGCGTGCAGAGTTTTCATCTTCAATGGACGGAAGCTGACTCTGCCGGTCATTTCAATGGTGACGCCGGAGGAGAATCTGTACGATGATGAGATAGGCATCATAGCCAACAACAATTCCCACGATTCCGACAAACGCTTCAACTGGCGTCGTCCTGTTGACTTCGATTATTTCCCCAAACGCAAGAATAATGCCTCGGTGACACAGAAGACGGAGATCCGTATCAGCGGAGCCTATTCGAGGGAGAATGCGCAGAAGTCATTCATCGTCTATGCGGACAGCCGCTTCGGCTCGCCCTCGTCAGACTATCTGGAGGCCCAGTTCTGGCCATATACCAATCCGGACATGACTCTGAGTCCCTCCATCGCTCTCAGATGCTCAGGAAATGATTTCAACAACTCCCACATGCGTGACGGCGTTTCGCAGATGATATTCGGATTCAATACCGAGCTCGACTGGCAGGGCTTTCAGCCGGCATGCGTCTATATCAACGGAAAATACTACGGCATTCTAAACATCCGCGAACGTGGCAATGAGGATAACGTGTGGATGCATCATGACGGGCTGAAGGACATCACTCTTCTTGAGAACGGAGAGCTCAAGCGCGGTGACTACTCCCTGTATCAGGAATTCAAGGATTTCTATAAGGGAACGAACCATACGCTTCAGGAATATGAGGAGCGCATGGACATAGTGGAATATACCAACATGATGATGGCCAACATATACATGTCCAATACCGACTTCCCGGGAAACAATCTGGTAATGTGGAGACCTATGGAGGACGGCGGCAAATGGCGCTGGATTCTGAAGGACGTGGACCGCAGTTTCGGTATATGGGGACACAGCTACAATGAGCAGTATCTCAGATGGGTGCTCCGCGATCCCGAAGATATCATCGGTGGCGAGACTTCCAACAGCGCTGATGCCACCCGCCTGTTCCGTCGTCTCATGGCCATTCCCGAGTATCGTAACCTGTTCTTGGATAGGTTCACCGTGTATCTCGGCGATTTCCTGATATCCGACTATATCAATGAAATCATTGACTGGGCCAAAAATGAGATGGATGCGGAGATGCCGTATCATAGAAATCTCTATCAGAGCTGGCTGGGGTATGACGGTTGGAAGAATGAGATCAACAGCATGAAGGTATGGGCATCCAGACGTACTCCTGAAATGTACCGTCAGCTGAAGGATTATTTCGAGCTGGGAACGGCAGTCTATGCCCAGATCAATACGGAACTGTCGGACGCAGACAGCTATCATGTTACCGTAAACGGTGTCCCGCTTTCCACCTGCATGTTTGACGGCCAGCTGTTCTCGGGCCGTAGCTACAGCATCAGTGCCGGGTACGAGGATCCCGAATACGAGGTCGCAGGATGGCTGGTTGAGAGGAATACCTCTGACGGAAAGACCTCCAGGGAGACTGTATTGACCCCTGACCTGTCAATAGTTCCAAATAAGAATGACGTGAATATCTCCATTTCCGCCATCAAGGTTGCTACCGGCGTTGATCCAATGGAGGATGACATCCGTGAAGCGGAACGCGTGATATACTACAATGCGTTCGGAGTCGCATCCGACACGCCGTTTGACGGCATGAACATCGTGCGCAGCATCTATTCCGACGGAAGCAGCGTGTCAAGGAAGGTATTGAAGTAAACTTACATACAGATGAAAAAGCAATTGCTGACCGCAGGGCTTGCACTTGCCGCATTCTCATTGTCTGCAGTGGAGAGCATGGCCGCTGACGTCTATACCAAGTGCAACTGGCTCAATGATGCGACGAGTGCAGTGTCGTTCACCTTTGACGACGGTCTGCCAAACCAGTTCTCCAAGGCTCTTCCCATATTGGACAAATACGGATTCAAGGGTACCTTCTTCATTGTCACCGACTGGGCTACCAGGGATGATATCTGGCAGACATTGAAGGAAATGTCCGAAAACGGTCATGAAATAGCCAGCCACACACTGACTCATCCCAGTGTCGCCGGAACCCGCGAACTGACGGAGTCGAAGGCTATCATAGAACAGAAGATAGGGAAGCCGTGTCTCACGATTGCATATCCGTACTGTAATTTCCCCAGTGATGAAGAGGCACTGGAGGAGAACTATATCGCCGGTCGCGTATGCAATCTGAATGACAACATGGTATCTCCGATTACCCGTGACATGTACAACCTCGCGTCATTCATGACAGGTACCGAAAGTGCCATCAGGACCAGCGAGGATTTCACAAACAGACTCTCCAAGGCGTATCAGAAGAAGGAGTGGTGCGCGTTCCTGATTCACGAGGTGGACGGAGACGGCTATTCATCGACCAAAGCCAGCGACCTCAGGAGCGCGATGAGCTATCTAAGCACATATGTCAAGAGGAACCGCTACTGGGTGGGTACATACGCGGAAATCGCGCAGTACATCAAGGAAAATACCAGCACTAAAGTGACGGAAGTGTCCGCCGATGCGGATTCCCTTGTCGTTTCCCTTACCAACAGCCTTGATACGGCACTCTATTTCAGCCCTCTTACCGTCAAACGCACTATGCCGGACGGTTGGGCCCAGGTATCAGCCACTCAGGACGGTCGTGAGATAAAGACGTGGGTGAGCGGCTCCACACTCTATTTCAATGCGGTTCCCAACCGTGGCGATGTTGTAATCAGAGTTACTGAGACCACCAGAGTGCGGCAGCTGTCACAGGATCTGAATGACGAGCCTGCCACCGTCAGCTTCTCAAATGACGGAATCACTGTGATATCGGAAATGCCGGTCTCTTCCCTGCAGCTGTCAGACCTTTCCGGCAGGACAGTCCGTTCATCCGAAGGGGAAAGCTTCATGCCGGTCGGCAACATTCCCCCAGGCAACTATATGCTCGGTATCACACTCCAGGACGGCAGCGCCTGCGCCAAGAAGCTGTTTCTCTCACGCTGAGTCCGTGGACAGGAAGGCATTGGATCAATGCCAGTCCTCATCGGAGTCGAATACGCTCTTCGGCACCCATTCCATGTAGTCGATGGTGATCTCAGACTTTGGGTTGTCGAGCACAAGTTTCAGCCTCAGGTAGTAGTCCCTTTCAGCATAGACGTACTGTGTGGTCAGGATTCTTCTGGCCAGTCCCTCCTTGTCGCGGTGCGCGATGCCTTCGTATGTGGTGATGGCATCGGATGACTTCATGTAGCCCCTGTTGCGCATGGACTTGTCAAGCATAAGTATTGCCTCGTCGTTCTGCAAGTCCGCATCCGCCACCCATCCGATGTTCGGATTGTCCTCCGCCGTCATTCTCAGGTCAGTTGGAATGCCCAACGGCATCCAGCGTTCAGGAGTATCCTCTGCCAGGAAGTTCTGAACGACACCGGCAATGCTTCCTGCATTTCTGTACGAGAGTCTCAGCTCGTAAGTACCGTCGGTGGGTACCGGCGGAAGTTTGATGTAGAAGTCGAAATTTCCGACTATGTCGATGGCATTGGCCTCATAGACATAACATGAATTGTGCGGACTGCGTACAGAGAACGTGCAGTCCTCGTTGAACAGATGGAAGTTCTTCGGCTGTTTGAAGCAGATGCCCTCTGTCTGCGAATTGCCCTTCCTGTGTCTGGCTCCCGAAGTCAGGAATTCGGGTGATACCGTTGTCCAGTCCACCCTCAGACGCCTGTTCAGAATATCCTCGCGTACGTGCTTGTCGTATGTGATAATACCGTCGATATAGTGGAAGATGCCGTTCCGGCCCTCCTGCTCCACATCACCCATTTCGGTCGGAGTGTATATGCGGACTCCGCGTTCCATAGGACCTGAGAACGATCTGGTACCGTTGCCTTCGCGCCCCATGCCGTTGATGAAAACGCCCGTGTTGTTCCGTATGTCCGTGGAAATACGCATGAGCGTGTGCGCAGCATCAGGGCAGAAGTAGTCTTCCGGATCCGTCAGGCCGGTGTAATATGTCTCTATCAGGTCGGACCTGGTGTTGAAGTTGCTGTAGCCGCAGTAGAATGGCAGCATGTGATACGAGATGAACCTGTTCAGAGGATTTCTCCTGTCGGTGGGATCGTCATCGTAGCGTCCTGCATCATTCGGATACGATTCGTCATAGACCTTCTTGGCATATCTTTTCAGGTCTTCCACGTTGTTGATTCCGTTTCTGCGGAACACCGAGTCGGGCTCCACGAAGAAAGTGAAGCATGTCTTCTTCTTCTCCCAGTACCATACGTCATAGAATCCTCCCTCGTACACTTCGATCTTCAGACCCTTGTCAACGGAATCCTCGCCTATGGTGTAGGTCTCGTCGAGCCATGCCTTCAGAGAATCCTCCAGTCCGACCAGACGCAGGGCCTCGGCGAATATTCTGGAGTTGCTGTCTTTCTGAATCATGTCGAAGATGTAGTCGCCGCCAAAACTGATGACACCGTCCACGATATGTATTACACCGTTCTGGACAGTGTCGTCCGACTCGATGATGTGAGTGTTCCTGTTGACGCAGTAGCGCAGCCTGCCGCTTCCTTCGGTGCCACCCAGGGAATCGAATGACAGTGTCAGGAAGCGGTCGTTCATGTTCACCATCGGAAAACTTCCTTCCGGAATGTCCTTGATGAAGAATGTGGATTTAATAAGGTGTGTCCACGCTATTGTGTCGCAGTCCTGTTTGGTCAGGTCCTCGAGAGTCTGCCCGCGGCTGTCCAGGAACTTTCCGATTGCATCGTTCGTAGGAGCGAAGCAGGTGAAGTTGCCGTAAGTCTTGAGTTCTCCCCATATTTCTGATTTCCGGAGAATATGGATGAAGGAGCTGAAATCATCCTCGTTCTCCTCCAGAAATGAGGCTACAGTATTGCCTGTGAAGGTGTAGTAGTTGCCAGGGGCTACCTCGTCAAAACATGATGTCAAAAAAAATGATACTAGGGCGGTTGCCGCCAGAATGTAACGAATGCGTGCCATGACGTTAAGGGTTGAAATTGGTGAAACATGCCATCATTTGCAAATTTATTTTTTTTACATCTTTTAAACAAATGCTGCAGCGTTCGTATCTCTTTTTTAATGATTTTAGACAAAAATGTATTGTTACTTAAATATTGTTTTTTATCTTTGCGTGTTAAAAGGTGAATTTTAAATAAAAACGACTTCATATGAACAAGAATTCTTGGGCAAAAAAGATTGCAAAATGCGCTTTCCCGCTTGCTGCAATGTGCCTTCTTCTGACACAGCAGAGCTGTCTTGAGGAGTATGCTCCGGGTAACTACTACACCTTCACAGGTAACACGGTAGCCAGCTTCCTCGAGAGCGAGGGGTACAAGGAAGACTTCACTTATTTCGTGGAGGTCCTGAAGAGAGCGGAAATCTGGGGCGAGATGAGGACCTATGGTACCTACACCTGCTTCGCTCCTACCAATGCCGGTTTTGAGGACTATTTCAAGGAGAAGGGCGTAAGTTCAGTAGCCGAGCTTACCAAGGAGCAGTGCGATACAATCGCCAAGACTCACATCTGCAACTCCCTGTTCTATTGCAAGGATCTGGTTGTAGGTGCTCTGCCTTATCCGAACAGACTTGACCGTTACCTTGTATATACATGTGACTCCGCTACGGACGAACATGGCAAGATGGACATCGTCTATCGTCTGAACCAGCAGTCCACCATCGTCGAACGTGATGACTCTGTACAGAACGGTGTCGTCCAGATTGTTGACAGGGTGCTCTCCCCGAGTAACAAGATGCTGCCTGACGTCATGGAACTTGACCCGAACATCCGTCTGTTCGTTGAGGCTCTGAAGGCCACCAAGATGACCGACTCCCTCACCGCCTACATGGATGACGAGTATGAACTCCACATACCTTCCTACGACTCTATTGACCCGTCCAAGGGTATCAGATATGATACAGGTATGGAGAAAAACCAGATCGGTATCTTCCCGGAGCACAGGTACTTCAAGTTCACTGCATTCGTCGAGACAGACTCCGTATTCGAATCATACGGTATCACCAGTCTGCAGGATCTTGTCGATTACGTGACTCCTTTCTATGAAGAGTCGTTCCCGAACGCCACATACGACAAGAATGACTACACTGACCGCAATCACCCTCTGAACAGATTCGTGTCATATCATCTT
This sequence comes from Bacteroidaceae bacterium, assembly GCA_024398555.1. Taxonomy (GTDB): domain Bacteria; phylum Bacteroidota; class Bacteroidia; order Bacteroidales; family Bacteroidaceae; genus Colenecus. The sequence continues at coordinate 16,598 of JAKSIW010000013.1, forward strand.
CTCCCGGAGCAGATGGCGTACAACGAGTTCAATATCTCTCAGAAAGAGCTGACTGACTACTATGTGGAGTGGGCCAACATTGATATCGAGGATATCTTCGAGACCATGATGCCTCATTCGATCATGCGCCTCAGTTCACCTAAGGTAGGTGGTCGCTACATCAACAGAAAGGGTGCGGGCAAGACTCTTGTCGAGCCGGGCGTGAGAGTGTTCTCTCCGAGCGAGACTGCAAAGGCCGGTGATGCCGTGCTTGATCAGACAGCCATCAATGGTGTTTATCATTACATTGACAAGCTTCTGCTTTATGACAAGAAGACAAGGGAGGAAACTCTGAATACACGTCTGAGAATCATGTGCCAGACTCTGTCACCGGACTATATCAACAGCGGCGCACGTGGCCGTCTGTCATCTGATGTCAACGGCAATTGGACGATGGGATTCAAGCCGGGCTTCTGCAAGAACGTCCAGCTTTCAGAAGAGACTCAGGCATGGGTACGTTACAGAAACAATACGTTTACCTGCTTCTTCGGTGAGGAAATCACCATTATGGGCCGCTATGACGTGACATTCCGTCTCCCGCCTGTCCCGACAGAGGGTACCTATGAGCTTCGTATGTTCATGTGTACAATGAAGGACTCCGGTTTGGGGGGCTTTACAAGTGACCGTGGTGTTGTACAGATCTATCTGAATGACGTGCCACAGGGTATTCCTGTAGATCTCCGTCTTAACCAGCTGGATGTAGTCGTTACAGGTGATGGCAAGAAGGCCAACAAGTCTGATGACGAAGAGGTCCTCCGTGCCAAGGAGAGGGCAATGCACAGCCGTGGATACATGCTGGCTCCTGACTCATACAGCGCTCAGGGAAGCATCAACCTGCGTTGGGATCGTGAGGACTGCCTCCGCAAGATTATTGCTACTGACTACTTCTATCCGGAAGTTGACTACTTCATCAGAATACGACTCGTCCTTGACAACCCGACAGCATGCTGTCCGTTCAACATGATTGAGCTTGTTCCGAAGAGCATTTATGCCGGCGATATTCCGGAGGATGCACATTAATTGGAACATACCTCATATAAAGTAAGTGGAGCGACTGATAAGCCGCTCCACTTGCTTTATATACGCTTTCTTCCCCCAAATTACGCATTTGTTATGTTTTTTGAGTACCTTTGAACTTGAATTAGTCTGCTGTAATCAATTAATAATTTTAAACATATAAACTATGTATCTATTAGGTTATGACATCGGTAGCTCTTCAGTGAAAGCAAGTCTTGTTGACGCATCTTCAGGCGCATGTGTCGCCACGTCCTTCGCTCCTAAATCAGAGGCTCCTATCAAAGCCGTCAATCCTGGTTGGGCGGAACAGAATCCTGCTGACTGGTGGAGCTATCTGCGCCAGGCCACTTCCGACATTATGGGCATGAGCGGTATTGATGCCAAGGACATTTCCGCTATCGGTATCTCATATCAGATGCACGGTCTTGTCTGCATTGACAAGGATCAGAATGTACTTCGTCCAGCCATCATCTGGTGCGACAGCCGTGCAGTTCAGATAGGTGAGACCGCATTCAAGGAACTCGGTCATTCACAGTGTCTCTCTCATCTGCTTAATACTCCGGGCAACTTCACAGCTTCGAAGCTTGCATGGGTAAAGCGTAATGAACCTCAGATTTTTGAGAAGATATACAAGATCATGCTTCCGGGTGACTACATTGCCATGAAGCTGACTGGTGAGGTCTGCACTACCGTTTCCGGACTGTCAGAAGGCATGTTCTGGGATTTCCAGACAGGTACTGTGGCTAACTTCCTTCTCGACTATTACGGAATTCCCAAGTCCTTCATTCCGGAAATCAAGCCTACGTTCGCTGAACAGGGCCGTATGTCTGCATCAGCTGCAGCCGATCTCGGACTTGTTCCCGGTATCCCTGTTACCTATCGTGGCGGTGACCAGCCTAACAACGCTCTCTCACTCAATGTCTTTGAACCGGGCGAGATTGCTTCTACTGCCGGTACTTCCGGTGTGGTCTATGGCGTGAACGGCGAAATCAGCTATGATCCGAAGTCAAGGGTCAATACCTTTGCTCACGTAAATCATGAGTATGACAGAACCAGACTCGGTATCCTCCTCTGCATCAACGGTACCGGCATTCTCAATGCCTGGATGAAACGCAATATCATGTCCGAGGGATACAGCTACAATGATATGAACGAGCTTGCCGCCCAGGCTCCGATCGGTGCCGGCGGTGTCAGCGTAATGCCTTTCGGCAATGGTGCCGAGCGTGTCCTTGAGAACCGCGAGGCAGGCTGCAGCTTCCATGGCATCAATTTCAACATCCATAACAGGGCTCATCTCCTCAGGGCTTGTCAGGAGGGTATCGTGTTCTCATTCAAGTACGGTATCGACATCATGGAGGATATGGGTCTCAACGTGAATACCATTCATGCAGGCAAGGCCAACATGTTCCTCAGTCCGATTTTCCGCAATACTCTGGCCGGAGTCACTGGGGCAACTATCGAACTTTACGATACCGACGGTTCCATCGGTGCTGCGCGTGGCGCAGGTATGGGTGCCGGTATCTACAAGGATCACAACGAGGCGTTCTCGACGCTCCAGAAGATTGATGTCATTGAGCCGAAGGCTGCCGACATGGCTGCATACGAGGAGGCATACAGCTTGTGGAAGTCATATATCGCAGAATAATTACTAACCAGAGATATTTTGAGTATGAAGATTTGGAAGATTTCGCTGCTCTGCCTGAGCGCTCTGTTCGTTGCCGGTGTACAGAATTCGGAGGCAAAAAAAATGAAGACCTGGGACAAGGGTGCCGTTGAGGCCGGTAAGTACCGCAACTACTTCAAGGAACTTGGATACAAGCAGAAGGATATTGATGCAAAGATTCAGCGTGCATACTACGAGGTGTTCGAGAGCCCGACACGTGCATATTTCGAGGTGCAGGTGGACGGCAAGATGATGGCGTATGTATCTGACGTAAAGAACCGTGATGTCCGCACTGAGGGCATGTCATACGGAATGATGGTGGCTGTTCAGATGGACAAGCCTGAAATGTTCAACAAACTGTGGCGCTGGGCCAACTACTATATGCGTCACAACGAGGAGGGACCTTCACACGGCCTGTTCGCATGGTCGTGCCGTGTGGATGGCCGTCGCAACTCAGGCGGTTCCGCAAGTGACGGCGAGCTGTATTTCGTGACTGACCTGCTGCTGGCTTCGCGCCGTTGGGGCAGCTTTGAGGAATTCGATTATCTGAAGGAGGCTCAGGAACTGCTGAACCAGCTTTTCTCAAAGGATGGTACCGGTGGAGTCACCAATATCATCAACATGAAGGAGAAGCTTATCAACTTCTGTCCTGATACCCGTTCAAATGAGTGGACCGATCCGTCATATCATCTGCCTGCATTCTACGAGGTCTGGGCTGAGACTGCTCAGGACGGTCGTGAGGACCTGTATCGTGAGCTGGCTGACAATGCCCGCCAGTATCTGCACAAGGCCTGCGATGAGAAGTCCGGCATCAATCCCGACCAGAGCAAGTTCGACGGTACTCCCAACCGCGGTTCCGAGTTCCATTATGATTCATGGCGTGTTCCGATGAACATCGCTATGGATTTCAATATCTATCATAAGGATGCCGAGTGGCAGCATGAGTACGCAGACAAGTTCCAGAAGACTCTGGCAGCATACGGCATTGAGGAGTTCCCGGATCAGTTCGGCCTTGATGGTGGAAAGCCGAGCTATGTGATGGGTGCCGGTGGCAAGCGTGAACTTCGTCACTCCATCGGTATCGTAGGTACCTGCGCTTCTGCAAGTCTTATGACCGACAATGAATACAGCCGTGACATTGTACGTCATTTCTGGGATATGGAAATGGGTCCGGATATGTATTCTGACGGATATTATGATGTCTATTATGACGGTCTGATCAATCTGTTCGCCCTGCTTCATCTGAGCGGAAACTACAGAGTGAACTGGTAATCCGTCTTTGCCAAACTGTTATGAAGAAACTGCTTTTGGGTGACGAGGCGATTGCACAGGGTGCCATCGATGCCGGTCTGAGCGGCGTGTACGCCTATCCCGGAACCCCGTCCACTGAGATTACTGAGTATATCCAGGGATATTGCAGAGCTACCGGGTCCAATATCCATAACCGCTGGTGCACCAACGAAAAAACTGCCATGGAGGCAGCTCTCGGCATGTCATTCGCCGGAAAGAGGGCTCTTGTATGCATGAAGCATGTAGGAATGAATGTGGCAGCCGATCCGTTCGTGAATTCGGCTATTACAGGTGTGAACGGCGGACTGGTGGTTCTGGTGGCTGACGATCCTTCGATGCACTCATCTCAGGATGAACAGGATACGCGCTTCTATGGCAAGTTCGCGATGATTCCTGTCATTGAGCCGTCCAGCCAGCAGGAGGCTTACGACATGATGCAGTTCGCCTACAGCATGTCCGAGTCATTGAAACTTCCCGTACTGATGCGTACCGTTACCCGTCTGGCACATTCCCGCGCTGTTGTGGAGATGAAGCCTGCACGTGAGCAGAATCCTCTCAATCCTGTGAGCGGTACCCGTGACTGGGTACTTCTGCCTGCTATAGCCCGTCGTCGTTACAAAGGACTGATAGAGCGTCAGCCCGAGATAGAAAAACTGGCGGAGGAGTCTCCGTTCAACCGTTTTTGCGCTCCGGCAAAACGCTTCGAGATGGGAGCGATTGCATGTGGAAATGCATATAACTATCTGTGCGAGTGCTATCCGGATGGCGTTCCGTTCCCGGTCCTGAAACTGTCACAGTATCCTGTTCCGCGCGAGACCGTGCGCACGATGGCCGAACAGTGCGAGTCGATTCTTGTCATTGAGGATGGCCAGCCGTTCGTGGAGGAGCAGATTGCAGGTATCCTTCCTGCCGAATGCAGAATATTGGGACGTCTCTCCGGCGAACTGCCGCGTCAGGGAGAGCTCAACCCGGACATTGTCAAGGTGGCGCTCGGACTGGAGACACTGCCTCATCCCGATGTGGCGGAGCATGTTGTCGCCCGTCCGCCCGCTTTGTGTCAGGGCTGTGGCCACAGAAGCGTTTACGAGGCAATCAATCTGGTGCTGAAGGACTATAAGGATTCAAAGGTGTTCGGAGATATAGGCTGCTATACTCTGGGAGCCCTTCCTCCATTTCAGGCACTGGACAGTACCGTTGACATGGGCGCATCCATCAACATGGCGAAGGGTGCTGCGGATGCCGGTGTGTTCCCGGCGGTTGCAATCATCGGAGACAGTACGTTCACGCATTCCGGAATGACCGGTCTGCTGGATGCCGTCAATGAGAATTCGCCTATCACGGTCATCATTTCCGACAATCTGACCACAGGAATGACAGGCGGACAGGATTCAGCCGGAACAAACAAGTTCGAGGCTATCTGCCGTGGCATAGGAGTGGATCCGGATCATCTCAAAGTGGTCGTTCCGCTGCCGCAGAACATGGAGGAGATCACCCGTACGCTGAGGGAGGAGATTGAGTATCGCGGATTGTCAGTGATAATCCCGCGTAGAGAATGTATCCAGACACTTGCCCGCAAGGCAAAGGCCAAAGCCAAAGCTCAGAACAAATGAAAACCGATATTATTTTAGCAGGAGTAGGGGGACAGGGCATCCTTTCCATTGCCACTGTCATCGGTCAGGCCGCCCTTGAGGAAGGATTGTATATCAAGCAGGCCGAGGTTCACGGAATGAGCCAGCGCGGTGGAGACGTCCAGTCCAATCTGCGTCTTTCTGACAGACCAATAGCCAGCGACCTGATTTCATTGGGCCAGGCAGATATCATAATTGCAATGGAGCCGATGGAGGCTCTGCGTTACAAGGAGTTCCTCAATCCTGACGGATGGATCATCACGTCTTCCAATCCTTTCGTGAATATTCCCAACTATCCTGATGTCGATGCTGTCATATCAGAGCTGAAGGAGATGAAGAATATCATTCTGATTGACACTGAGAAGATTGGCTCCGAGAATAAGATGAGCAAGTCTGTCAATATGATACTGCTCGGTGCTGCTTCAAAGGCCCTTTCCAGTATCAGTTTTGAGAAACTGTGCGCTAGCGTGAAGACCATATTCGGTGCAAAGGGTGAGGCTGTCGTCGAAATGAACATCAGAGCCCTTGAAATCGGACGGGACTGCGAATAAGCTGGGACTGTAATTAAGTTGGGATTGTAAATAAGGTGGCAATGAAGACAGTGATTCCTCAGCAGGTAATAGACGATTATCTGAAGGAAATAGAGGTGAACGACCTCAACAAGGCTTCCATCCGTCAGGTTCTGGCGGCAGTGAAGAACGCGGAGAAGGTGACGGGTACGGAGTTTATCCATTTTGAAATGGGAGTTCCCGGCATTCCGCCTTCTGCCATAGGTATCAGGGCGCAGAAAGAGGCTCTGGATCGTGGCGTGGCTGCGAAGTATCCGGACATTGAGGGTATTCCTGAACTGAAGCAGCAGGCTTCGAGATTCGTCAAGGCATTCCTGAATACCGATATTGAGGCCCGTCACTGCACACCGACATGCGGAGCGATGCAGGGTACGTTCGCTGCTTTTCTGCTCTGTTCACAGCTGGATCCCAAGAAAGACACCATACTCTACATCGATCCCGGATTCCCGGTTCAGAAGATGCAGGCGAACGTTATGGGCGTGAAACGCTGCTCTTTCGATGTTGCAGAATACAGGGATGATAAGTTGGGGCCAAAGCTGGAGAGCTATCTCAAGGAGGGAAATATCTGCTGCATCGTATATTCCAATCCGAATAACCCCAGCTGGATGTGTCTGACCGAGAACGAGATACGTACCATCGGCGAGCTCGCGACGAAATACGATACAATAATTCTGGAGGACCTTGCCTATATGACTATGGACTTCCGCCGTGACGGGCTTGGCATACCGTTCCAGCCGCCGTATCAGGTGACGGTGTCGCACTATACGGACAACTGCATCATGATGCTGAGCGGTTCCAAGATATTCAGCTATGCAGGTGAGCGCATCGCTGTGGCGTGCATTTCCGACAAACTCTATGAGCGTAGCTTCGAGACTCTTGCTGCACGTTACAATATCTCGCGCTTCGGTGCTGTCTATGCTTACGACATGCTCTATGCAATGTCTTCAGGTGTAACCCATTCGGTTCAGTGCGCTATGGCAGCCATGCTCAAGGCCGCAGTAGATGGTGAGTATAATTTCCGTGAGGATATCCGGGAATATGCCCGCAGAACTGAATTCATCAAGTCTGCCCTTCTCAGAAACGGCTTCCACATCACGTACGACAAGGACCTGAATGAGGATGTCAGTGACGGCTTCTTCTTCACCTTCGGATACAATCTGCCTGACGGAACTCCGATGGAGGGCGGACAACTCCTGCATGAACTGCTGTGGTATGGTGTGAGCGGTATTGTGCTCTCATCGACAGGCAGCAACAAACAGGGCCTTCGAGGCTGTTCATCCAATATCCGCGATGATCAGTTCGAAGTGCTGGAGGAGCGTCTGCGCCTTTTCAATGAGGCTCACAGAAGCCTATAGGATTACGGATTACAGTACCTTAATCAGCTCGACGTCGAAGATGAGCGCTGAGTATGGCGGTATGTCACTGCCTGCTCCCTGCTCGCCGTATGCCAGATTGTAAGGTATGAAGAAACGGTATTTGGCTCCTTCAGACATGAGCTGGACACCTTCCGTCCATCCCCTGATAACCTGATTCAGACCGAATTCGCACGGCTCTCCGCGCTGGTAGCTGGAATCGAACACTGTTCCGTCAATGAGAGTTCCGTGATAGTGGCAGCGCACTGTATCGGTAGCCTTGGGCTTTCTGCCAGTACCTTCGGTGAGTACCTGATACTGAAGACCGCTGGCTGTGTGCTGTACGCCCGGCCTGTTCTGATTCTCCTTCAGGAACTTCTCGCCTTCCTCGCGGGCGGCTTTGCCTTTTTCTGCGGCAGCGGCTGCCTGCTTCTTCTCCAGTTCATTGAAGAATTCGTTCAGAGCGCGCTGTGCGTCCTGCGGACTGACTTTCAACTGTCCGCCTTCGAGAGTATCATTTACTGCATCAGCAAAATCCTTTACTGACAGAATGCCTGCGAGTCCCATCTGCTTCAACTGACGGCCGATGTTCATGCCGAGTGAATAGCTTACCTTATCCATATATACACGTTTGACTTTGTTGCAAAGGTAAGCAAAAAGTCCTAATGGCAGAAATGGTTAATTATTGTTAACTATTGGCACCGAATCAACTTATAAGTATATATTTGTGATATCAAAATGATATTACAAACAATTTAAGTGACGTGAATATGGAAACAAAGGAATTTGAGTTCAAAGGAGTCAGAGTAAGCGGTTTCATCGGTCTGCTCGTCCTGTTCGCACTGATTGGCGCTATCGTCTGGGCTGGCATTGACGGGTCCAATGCGGAATGCGTTATCCCTATCTGCGCTGTTGCCATTATTCTGCTGCTCTGCGGATTCGTTCAGTTGGAGCCGAATGAGGCAAGAGCCATGGTCTTCTTCGGAAAGTATAGCGGAACTCTGCGCAAAAACGGTTTCTGGTGGGTGATAAATCCGTTCTATTCAAAGAAGAAGGTATCCCTTCGCGCACGCAACCTTAACGCAGATGCCATCAAGGTCAATGACAAGAGCGGAAATCCTATTATGATCGGCCTGGTAATGGTATGGAAAATCAAGGACGTGTATAAGGCTCTGTTCGAGATTGATTCCCAGACAATGAGCAAGTCAGGCAATGGAACTGTCAGCCTGAGCTCCACGATGAAGGCATTCGAGAATTTCGTCAGCGTGCAGTCCGATGCGGCATTGCGTCAGCTGGCCGGCCGTTACAACTACGATGAGAACAGCGGTCAGGTGGGCGAGCTCACTCTCCGTTCCGGTGCTGATGAAATCAATGACGAGCTGACCGACACACTGAACGAGCGTCTGGCCATTGCCGGAATCGAGGCTGTCGAGGCTCGCATCAACTATCTGGCATACGCACCGGAGATTGCTGCCGTGATGCTTCGCCGTCAGCAGGCCGATGCCATCATTGCGGCCCGCGAAAAGATAGTGGATGGCGCTGTGTCTATGGTGAAGATGGCTCTGGAACGCTTGAAGGATGACGGAGTGGTCGAAATGGACGAGGAGCGCAAGGCCGCAATGGTCAGCAATCTGCTCGTGGTTCTCTGCGGTGATGAGCCTGCTCAGCCTGTGGTGAATACCGGTACTCTGTACAATTGATATGGCGAAGGATACAGAAAGCAAGAGTTTCCTTCTGAGGATTGATACTGCCACGATGGAGGCTCTGGAACACTGGGCCTCCGACGAGTTCCGCAGTATGAACGGCCAGCTTCAGTGGATTATTGCCGATGCACTGAAGCGTGCAGGCCGTTCTCCGAAGAAATAATACGTCCTGTCACACAGTTGTCACACTATTGTAACGGGTTTTTCCTGCAAATTTGACATACATATCGTATTTTTGCTGAAAAGATAGTTGTTTGAGGCGTATGAGCAAACCATCAATGACAGCTTTTGCAAAAAGACGGATATGGGCACTGGCTTTCTGCCTGCTCATTTGTATGATTCTCATGATTTGCTTTGTGATTGAGATCAGGGGCAGTATTG